>CAZBQQ010000012.1:5477-24468 GCA_964493965.1 uncultured Solibacteraceae bacterium | reverse complement strand
TCGGACCCCAGCCTCCCGTCAGGTCGTCGGATCCGCTTGCGGGGCTCGGTCTCGGCCGAACAGGGCCAGTTGGTCCTTCGGGATTCCACCGGCGCGGTGCCCCTCCAGCCCGGCCCAGCGGAGTCCATCGATGCCGGCCGCGCCCTTGACGTCCTGTGTTTTGTGGGCCAGGAGCACGGCACGCTGCCCCTGACGGACTGCAGCGTGTGGGATCAGGCTCGCGCACAACGGATCCTTGCTCCACTGCCGGCCCTGACCACCGTTGGCCAGGTCAAGCAGCTCTCGGAGGATGAAGCCAGGCGAGCCTATCCGGTGCATCTTCGCGGTGTGGTCACCTACCACAACCCCATTTCCACGAACACGTTTCTACAGGACGGGACCGGGGGAATCTACGTGTTCTTCGACGGACAAGCCCAACCGGCGCTGCACGCCGGCGATCTGGCGGAGCTGGATGGATTTAGCGGCCCGGGCCAGTTCGCGCCTGTGGTCAAAGCAACCAGTGTGCGCGTGGTAGGCCGGCAAGCCCTGCCCAAACCGCTTCGGATCGACATGGAACACCTTTTCGCCGGCCTTGCCGACAGCACCTGGGTGGAGGCCGAGGGCATCGTTCATTCGATCCGCAAGCAGGGCGGGCAGCACATCCTTGGCGTCAACTGGGGCGTCCACAACTTCTCGGTCTTTGTCGTCGGCGACACGGAGTTGCCGGACTCCCTGCTTGACTCGCACGTCCGTATCCTGGGCGTCTGCGGCTCCCGGTTCAATTTCAAGCGCCAGATTCTGGGCATGCAGCTCTTCGTTCCCGACGCCAGCTTCATCCGGATAGAAGGCGGAGCGCCTCAGGCCCCACCCCTGCGTAACATCGACCAGCTTCTGCAGTTCTCCTCCGCCTCCGATTTCAGCAAGCGCTCCCGGATTCGCGGCGTGGTTATCCTGACCCAGCGTACGGGCCCCACCTACGTCAGCGACTCCACCGGCGGTGTCGTGATTCAGAGCCACGCCCCCGAGACTCTCAAAATCGGCGATTCGGTAGAGGTGACCGGCCTGCCGGTTGCCGTCTTCGGGCTGTTCAATCCGGTGTTCCGCACCGCCCAGATCAGCCTGCTGGGCCACGCCTCGGCGCCCGAGCCCGTGGTCGTGACCGCCAGAGACATTCTCGAAGAAGGTCACGACGGACAACTGGTCCAAATCGACGCCGTGCTGGTCGATCAGGGCGCAGCCAAGGGCAACCAGGTGCTGCTCCTGCAAGCGGGCGACCGTCTGTTCGAAGCCCGCATCGACCTGCAGCGGCTGTCCCCTATTGAAAAAGGCACATTGCTTCGCGTCACCGGCATCCCTTCGATCCAGACCCGCGAAGTGCAGCAGACCGTGCTGCCATTGACGTTCTCGATGCTCTTGCGGTCGCCGGACGACATCCAGGTGCTCCGGAGCGGGCCTTGGTGGACGGCCGCGCGCATGTACCGGCTCGTCGGGTTGCTGGGCGTTGTGGCTTTATTGGCGATTGTCTGGATCGTAGTGCTGCGCCGCCATGTGCGGGAGCAGACCGCGGACCTGCGTGCGTCCCGGCAGATGCTGCAGTTGGTTCTGGATCATATCCCTCAGCGAGTCTTCTGGAAGGACAGCCAGGGCCGCTTTCTGGGGTGCAACAAAGCCTTCGCGGGCGATGCCGGCCTCCCCACGCCCAACGAGGCCGTGGGCAAGACCGATTATGACTTCAACTGGAAAGCCTCGGCGGATCGCTACGTGGCCGACGACCGCCTGGTCACCGAAACCGGCCAGCCGAAGATCGGCTTCGAAGAGCCCATGGTCGGTGCTGACGGCGTGCAGCACTGGCTGCGCACCAGCAAAGTTCCCCTGCCCGGTTCCATCGGCGGCGTCATCGGCGTCCTGGGCATTTATGAAGACATTACCGAGAGAAAACACTCCGAGGAGCAGTTGCAACGCTACAGCGTGGAATTGGCGGAGACCAACGAGGAGCTTAAGCGTTTCACCCAGATCGTGTCGCATGACTTGCGTGCCCCCTTGGTGAGCCTCAAGGGATTCTCGGGCGAGCTCCGCCAGGCCATCGAGACGCTCCGCAAGCCGGGGGAGGCCCTGCTGACGAATCTGCCGGAGCCGGAGCGGGTCATGGTAGCGGAGGCGCTTCAGGAGACAATCCCGGAGGCTCTCGGCTTCGTCGAAAGCTCGGTTACCCGCATGGACCACCTCACCGGCGCGCTGCTTCGCCTATCAAGGGCCGGACACCGGGAGTTCCACATGGAAGATCTGGACACGGGGTTGTTGCTGCAGGAAACCGTGGGTAGCCTGGAGCACCAGATCCAGAGCCGCAATATCGCAGTGGAGGTCGGCCCGCTGCCCTGCGTCAAAAGCGACCGGACCGCCATCGAGCAGGTTTTCGGCAACCTGCTCGACAACGCCATCAAGTACATGGACCCGGACCGGCCCGGGCAAATTGAAGTGTCGGCCGAGGAGAAGCCCGATGAGACCATTTTCTTCGTGCGGGACAACGGCCGTGGTATTGCCGAGGACGACATGGACAAGGTCTTCGCGCCTTTCCGTCGGGCCGGCGCACAGGACGTCCCCGGAGAGGGGATGGGCCTGGCGTTCGTCCGGACGTTGCTCCACCGCCTGGGCGGAAGAATAGACTGCCAATCCGAGTTTGGAGTCGGGACGACTTTCAGCTTCATGTTACCGAGGGTGAGGTAAAGAGGACCATGAACAGACCTGAAGACATTGTGATCGTGCTGGCCGAAGACGACCCGGGCCACGCTCGGCTTATCGAGAAGAACCTTCGCGCCGTCATTACCAACCCGCTGATTCGATTCAGTAATGGCAAAGACGCGCTGGATTATCTGCGCAGCGAAGAACAGGCGGCCCAGCAGCATTTGCTCCTGCTCGATCTCAACATGCCCGTCATGGACGGCTATCAGGTGCTCAAGCACTTGAAGGCGGATCCCAGAACCGTGCTCATCCCCGTGATTGTCCTGACCACCACGGACGATCCCGGGGAGATAGAGCGCTGTTACGAGCTGGGCTGTAATGCCTACGTCGTCAAGTCGGCTGACTATGGGGAGTTCACGGAGGCTATGCGCCGCCTGGGACTGTTTCTAACTATCGCCAGGATGCCGCGAGAGAGGACCGCTTCGCGAACCGTCCCCGATGCGCTGTGCCGGATTGGGCTCACCGTTTCGAAGCCCGCGGGCTGGTCGGCCCCCGCGGCGACGAAAGGTCCGAACGGCCTGCCCTGCTGAGGAAGCATGACGAAGCCGTCCATCAGCGCGCTGCTTCCGAAAGGGCACGTCGCTCTCTCGGACGCCGGAATCATCCGGCGCTATGGCACGGCCGCGTTGTTAGTCCTAGTCGCGCTGGTCGTCCGTTCGGCACTTTACCCGGCGCTCGGTGAGCACGCGCCCTACCTGCTTTTTGCGGTGGCCGTGATCTTAGCGTCGCGACTGGGAGGCCGCGGGCCCGGGCTTGCGGCCACGGTTCTCAGCGCGGTTGGCGTCGCATGGTCCCTCTTTGCACCCAGCAGCTCGCCCGCCGTCGCAGTTCCGACTGCCGCAGCGGGACTCCTGTTGTTCGTCGCAACGGCCGTAGCCATCAGCATTCTGGTCGGACAGCTCCGCGACTCGCTCCTCGCCCTGCGGCAAAAGACTCAATTGATTGACCTTTCGCACGACGCCATCATCACCGCGGATTCCCACCGCCGCATCACATCATGGAACGGCGGTGCGGAGGAGATGTACGGCTGGGCCGAGAGAGACGCGCTGGGCAGGCCGATCCACTACCTCCTTCAAACCTCCGGCCATGACACCGCCGCGATTGACGACCGCCTCCGTCTGGAGGGCCGATGGGACGGGCAACTCAACCACACCGCGCAAGACGGGCGGCTGCTGGTCGTGGAAAGCCGCCAGGTGCTGCTTAGCAATAACAGAAACGAGCCGGCTGGTCTCCTCGAGATCAATCGGAACGTCACCCGCCGCAAGCACGCCGAGGAGAAGCTCCAGCGCTACAGCAAGCAACTTGCCCTGACCATGGAGGAGCTGAGGCGCGTCACCCAGATCGTATTGCACGACTTCCGCGCCCCTTTTGTGAACCTCAAAGGTTTCTCCGCTGAGCTGCGCCGCTCCGTCGACACGCTCCTTCAGTCGAAGGAGGCCCTGCTGGCAAATCTGCCGCAGCCGGCGCGGACCGCCGTGGCCCAGGCACTCGAGGAGACTATCCCGGAGGCTCTGGGCTTCATCGAAAGCTCGGTCAACCAAATGGATCACCTCACCGCGGCGCTTCTCCGTCTGTCGCGGGCCGGGCACCGGGAGTTCCACATGGAAGAGTTGGACGCCGAGGCTTTGTTGCGCGAAAGCGTGGCCGGCCTGGCGCATGAGATCGAGAGCCGGGCAGTCGCCGTGAAGACCGGTCCGCTGCCCACGATCGCGGGCGACCGCGCCGCCATCGAACAGATCTTCGGCAGCCTGCTGGACAACGCCATCAAGTACTTGGACCCGAACCGGCCCGGGCAAATCGAAGTGTCGGCGGATGAGGCGGCCGATGCGGTCGTCTTCCACGTTCGGGACAACGGCCGGGGCATCGCGGAGGACGATATGGAAAAGCTCTTCGTGCCTTTCCGCCGGCTCGGCGCCCAGGATGTCCCGGGAGAGGGTATGGGACTCGCATTCGTGCGGACGCTGCTGCATCGGCTGGGCGGAAGTATCGAGTGCCACTCCCAGTTTGGTGTGGGCACAACTTTCAGCTTCATGTTGCCGCGGGCGAGATAGGAAGGGATCCATGAACAGTTCCGAAGACTTCGTGATTGTGTTAGCCGAGGACGACCACGGGCACGCACGCCTGATCGAGAAGAACCTTCGCGCGATGACCGCCGGCCTGCTGGTCCGGTTCGAAAATGGCAAGGACGCGCTGGATTATCTCCGCAGCGGAGAACAGGTATCTCTGCTCCTTTTGGATCTCAACATGCCCGTGATGGACGGCTACCAGGTGCTCCGGCGCTTGAAGGCGGACCCGCGTACCATGCGCATCCCTGTGATCGTCCTGACGACTACGGACGATCCGATCGAGCGCTGCTACGATCTGGGCTGTACTGCTTGCGTCGTCAAGTCGGCCGATTGCTCGCAGTTGAACGACACCATGCGCCGGCTGGATCTGCTTCCAGAGAGATGCACCGGGACGTTGGCGCCTTGCGATCGACCTGCCGCCCCGTATCTGACGGCCGCCGCTGGCACTTGGGCGGCAGCCGGCAATTTGAGAACCGAAGCGCTCAGGCTCCGTTAGCCGGCCGCACCGCGCGCAGCGAAGGCTGCTCGAACAGGCGCTGCGTAAGCTCGATCACGGTGCTGGAAAACGTGCTGTCCGGTTCCAGGAAAACCACCGGGGAGCCGGCTTGGTGGCCCCGCGCGCACAACTCGGCTGCCGGCGGAATCACCCCCAGCGTCGCGCACCCCAGTTGCGCCGAGATCTCCTGCAAGACCATCGGAGTCTGCGCCATGGTGCGGTTGACCACCACCGCGCCGGTGCTGAGCTGGCTGATGCCCCACGAATGCAAGCGCTCCAGGAACCGCTTCCCCGAGTACACGCCCGTGGGATCGCGCTCCAGCACCATCGAGACGAAATGACATTGCCGGATGGCGGTGGCCAGCATGGACGAGCCCGAGCTCGCCGACGGCAGGTCGATTACAACGCTCTCCGCCATGCGGGACGCGGTCTGGATGAGGGCCTCGAGCAAGGCGGGATCGAGGTCCCCGAACTCCTCCGGCCGCTGCGGACCGAACAACACGCGCAGTCCCAGCGGGAGGTTGGACAGCCTGGCGCCCAAGGCGGCCTCGTCCATCGGATCGGCGCCCAGGGCGCGGAGCGAGCTGAGATTGGCGGCGGGCGCGTGCTTGAGTTGGTAGGAGAACATGCCGCCGCATGGCTGTAGTTCGATGACGATGGTGCGGCGCCCCTGCTTAGCGAGCGCGGCGGCGACGTTCAGGGCCACGGTCGTGGTTCCGGCTCCTCCTTTGACCCCGCTGAAGCCCAGAACCACGGAGCGCGAATCGGCCAAATCCTCCTGGGCCTTGGACTGGCGCCGCTCGACCGCCAGACGCAGGCGGCGAAGCAGCGCCGGACCATTGACGTCTCCTTTCACCAGGTGCTCCTCGGCGCCCTCACGCAGGGCCGCGAAGGCCAGCTCCTGGTCCTCCAACGACGTCCAGACAATCAGAGCCGCGTTCCCGCGGTGAGGGAGCACCCGGGTCACGGTTTGAAGACCGCTGCTGTCCGGAAGGTTCAGATCGAGCAGGATCGCATCGAAGGGAGATGCGTCCAGGCGGACCAGGGCTTTCCCCAGGGTGTCCACCCACTCGAGCGTGACAGTAGGAGCGGGCGCTTCTGCCGCCGCGAGCAACCGCTTAACGATGTGCGCGTAATCCGGCTGGTCCTCGATCAGAAGGACTTTCAGTGTGTCGGGCACAGCCGCCTCCCCGGAACGCGGCCGCGAGCCCGGCGAGCCAGTCTGGCAACCTCGCCCCTCGAAGACGATAATAGCAGGCACGTGTCGGCGACGTTCCAGCGCACCCGGCAACAGCCGGTGAAGCCCTCGAACCTCAGCGCCGTCCTGGCTAACCGCAGGGAGCGGGCCCGGTGGAATCGCGCAGAATGAACTCGGGATCGATGACGATTTCCTGGTCCAGCACGGTTTGCCGGTCACCGGGGATCAGGCAATTGCAGATGATGTGCCCGATCCGCTCGCGCGGGATGTGCACTGTGGTCAAGGGCGGAGAGCAGAACTCCGAGAGGCTTATGTTGTCGAAGCCCGTCACGGACATGTCCTGAGGCACCCGAATGCCGCGCTCGCGCAATTCCCGCAGGGCGCCCACGGCCGTCACGTCGTTGACGCAGATCAGCGCGGTGGGGCCGAATCCCGAGGCCAGCAAGGCACGCGCGGCGCGCCGTCCGCCCTCCAGCGTGTCCGCGTCGGCCGCCGACTGGACCTCGATCGAAGGATGCCGCGACACCGCGTCCAGCACCGTCTTCAGGCGTTCGTTGATCGGACCCAGCATGGCGTGGTGGCCGATGAAGCCCAGCTTGAGGTGCCCCAGGCTGTACAGATAGTCCACCACCTTCTCGATCCCGCGCCTGTAATTCACGCGGACGTTGGTGATGTTGCGGCGGGGCGCGCCGACGTCGTAGAACACCACCGGAATCCGGCTGCGCTGCAACTCATCGATCAGCGCCGGATCCATCTCCGAGACCACCACCGCCAGGCCAGCCACGCGACGGCCGATCATCAGGCGGATGCTGGAGACGAGCCGCTCGGAATGGTAGTCCGTATTCGCTACCACCACCTCAAACCCGCCGGCGTGCGCGTCGGCCTCTACCGTCTTGTAGATGTCCAGGAAGAACGGATTCTCCAGGTTGGAGACGATCATACCGATGCTGCGGCTCCGGCCTTCGGCCAGGCTGCGCGCGTGCAGGTTGGGATGGTAATTCAACTCCGCGATGGCTTTGAGGACCCGCGCGCGCGTGGTGCTCTTGACCGCGCCGTTATCGTTCAGCACCCTCGATACGGTTGCCGTCGAGACCTTGGCGCGCCGGGCGACGTTTTCCAAGCTCATTTCAACTCCAGTGGGACATGATACCGCGTATACGCAGCACCGAGCCGCGACCGCGAGGGAGCGGACTCCCACCAGGTCGCGGTCGTCACATCAGGCTAACGTGGCCTTGATCTGGGTAAACGAGTGCGCCGGGAAGCGGTAGACCGCCTTGCTTCCTCGGAGGCTCTCGGTACTCTTCACCGTCTTTACGTTCTCGGAGCCGAAGCCGTTGGTGGTCTTGAGAGCGGGACCGTTCACGGTGGCGATATCGAGCGCGCCCGCGAAGCGCGCATCCTGCGGCTCGATCTCCGCCTCGATGTCCCGATCCGGATGCCGGTTGACCACGTTCAGCATCACCGCGCCGCCGTCGAGAGATGCCGAAACGTCGAGGTAGGGCACCTTGTCGTAGCGCTTGGTTGAGTATCCCGGCGAATCGACGAAAACCTCCAGCGCCGTCCCTTTCACATTGGCCGAAAAGAGCTGGAGCGGGAAGTAAATGGTCTGCAGGAACAGTTCCTTCTCGTTGGTGAAAATGGGCGCGATCACGTTCACCAGTTGCGCCATGTTGGCAATCTTCACGATATGCGCGTGGTTGACGAACGTGTTCAGTATGGTGGCGATCACCAGCGCGTCCTGAAGCTCGTAAATCTCCTCCAGGATCCGCCGCCCGGCCTCTTTGCCTTGGCCCCGGGCCCTGTACCAGACATTGTATTCGTCGAAAGAAATGTAGATGGGCCGCTTCGATTGTGGCGCCACCACGCTGCGGATGATTCCTTCGGTGGTGCGTATGCGGTCCTGCAAATCGAGAGCGCTGGCGGCGAAACTGAGATAGTCGTTCTCGCGATCGCCGACGTAACTGTGGAGCGAGAGATACTCCACGTGGTCCTTCAGATGAGTCAGGACCGTGCGGTTCCACTCGGTCCAGCCCTCGCGCGTGGCGAAGTTGGAAGAGCCCGCCGCGATCAGCTTCACCGTCGGGTCCGTCCACTTCATCAGCTTGGCGCCTTCGAGCGCGAACTTCCCGTAGTCGTCGGCCGAGCGGTGCCCCATCTGCCAGGGTCCGTCCATCTCGTTGCCCAGGCCCCAGTACTTCACGTTCCAGGGCTTCTCGCGTCCGTTCTTGCGCCGCAGGTCGGTCATGGCCGTGCCGTCGGCGAGGTTGCAGTACTCCACCCACTGCTGTGCCTCCACCCACGTGCCGGTCCCGAAGTTGGCGCAGAGATAGGGCTCGATGCCCAGCATTTCGGTGTAATTCAGAAAGTCGTGCGTGCCGAAGCGATTGTCCTCGATGGTCTGCCATGCCATCTCGAGCCGCTTGGGGCGCTGGTCGCGCGGCCCGATGCCATCCATCCAGTGATAGTTGGAGGCGAAGTTGCCGCCGGGCCACCGCAGAAGCGTGACGTGCAGGTTGCGTACGGCTTCGATCACGTCGCGCCGGTAGCCGTTCGCATCGGAAAGCGGCGAGCCCTCGTCGAAAATCCCGCCCTCGATGCAGCGGCCCAGGTGTTCCGCGAAGTTGCCGTAGATCTTCGGATCGATCGGCCCGATGACGCGCTCCGGATCGATGCGTATGCGCGCCGTGAGCGAATTCGTCTGGCCTCGAAGCAGGAAAGGGGCGGCCGCCATCGCGGCCGAGAACTTACGCCTGGAGATCATGGGGTCTCTCCTTACTTCTGCCCATAGTAGGCGCCGGGGCCATGCTTGCGGTGGAAGTGCTTGTCGAGCACGTACTGATCCAGCCGGAGCGCGGCAGAGTCCAGCACGACCGTGCGCCAGGACAACTCTGCGATTTCTTCAAGGATGACCGCGGTGTGCGCGGCATCCTGCGCCGTCGCGCCCCAGGCGAACGGGGCGTGGCCGGCTACCAAAACGCCGGGGACGGCCAGCGGGTCCAGACCCTCGAATCGGCGCACGATGGCGTGGCCGGTGTTCTCTTCGTACGCGTCGCGTACCTCTTGTTCGGTGAGCCGCTTCGTCACCGGGACCGGGCCGAAGAAAGTGTCGGCGTGCGTGGTGCCGAAGCAGGGAATTTCGAGCCCCGCTTGGGCCCATGCCGTCGCTGCCCGCGAGTGCGTGTGCACCACGCCGCCGATGGAAGGAAACGCCCGGTAGAGAACCAGGTGCGTGGGCAGATCGGACGACGGTCGCAGAGTCCCCTCGACCGGTTTGCCATCCAGGTCGAAGATCACCAGATCGGAAGCCTTGAGCGTGGCATAGGACACGCCGCTGGGCTTGATCACCACCAGTCCGCGTGCGCGATCGATGCCGCTGGCGTTGCCGAAGGTGTAGAGCACCAGGCCGCGCCGCACCACTTCGAGGTTGGCTTCGAGAACCTCCTCACGCAACGACTCGAGCATCAGGCCCCCTTGCGCGCCTCCGCCGCCACGTCGCGCAGCACGGGCAGCACCTCGCCCACGGAAATGGGGCTGGAAGACTTGCTGCCGAAGCCGAAGTAGAGCCGCTTGTACAACCCGTGCAGCTTGTCGTAGGTGCGGGCCGCGGCCTTGTCCGGCTCGACCGTCCGATACTCGGGGCACAGCGCCTTCTGCGCTTCCTCGATGGTCTTGAAGGTGCCGGCGGCGAGAAACGCGAAGATCGCCGAGCCAAGGCTCGTGACCTCCGTCTTCGGGACCAGCACCGGCTTATTGAGCACGTTCGCGTAGACCCGGTTGAGCACTTCGTTCTTCTGCGGAATGCCGCCGCCGTTGATCACGCGGTGGATCGGCGTGCCGTGTTCTTCCATCCGCTCCAGGATGATGCGCGTATGGAAGGCCGTGCCTTCGATGGCCGCGAACAGTTCGTCCTGCGCACTGCTGGTGAGGTTCCAGCCCAGCGTGACGCCGCCCAGTTCCGGATTGACCAGCACCGTGCGGTCGCCGTTATCCCAGGTCAGCCGCAGCAGGCCGGTCTGGCCGGCGCGGAATTTGTCGAGCCCTTCGGAGAGCGCGGCCACGTTGGTCCCGGCGCGTCGCGCGATGGCCTCGAAAATATCGCCGGTGGCGGAGAGCCCGGCCTCGACGCCGGTCTTCCCCGGGTGTATCGAACCGGGAACCACGCCGCACACGCCGGGGATCAGCGCGGTCTTATCGGCGATGGCCATGATGCACGTCGAGGTGCCCACCACGTTGACGACATCGCCGATGCGGCAGCCTGCGCCGATGGCATCCCAATGTGCGTCGAAGGCGCCGACGGGTATGGGGATGCCAGGGCGCAGGCCGAGCTTGGCGGCCCACTCGGGCGAGAGGTGCCCGGCAATGACGTCGGAGGTAGCATAGTGCCCCTTCAGCTTGCCGGCCACGCCCTTCAGGAGCGGGTCCACTTCCACCAGGAACTCTTCGGGGAATCCGCCCAGCGAAGCGTTCCACATCCACTTGTGGCCCATGGCGCAGACGCTGCGCGGCACTTCATCGGGGTCCGTGATTCCGCACAGCGTCGCGGCCACCATGTCGCAGTGCTCGAGCGCCGCCGCCATCTTCCCGCGCTTATCGGGGTTGTTGCGGAGCCAGTGCAGCAGCTTCGAGAATCCCCATTCGGAGGAGTAGGTGCCGCCGCACCAGTCGATGTTGGCGAGACCCTTGCTGTGCGCGGTCTCGGTGATGAGCGCGGCCTCGCGGAAGCCGCGGTGATCGCACCACAGGTAGTAATCGTCGAGCGGCTGCATGGCCGCATCGACGGGAATCACGCTCGATCCGGTGGTGTCGAGCGCGATGGCCTCGACGTCTTTTCCCTGGACTCCGGCAGCCGCCAGCGCCATTCCAGTGGCCGACGCCAGGGCACTCATCTGGTCGGCGTGGCTCTGTGTGGCGTAATCGGGATCCTCCCTGCGCCGGTGGAGCGGATACTCGCCCACCCCCGAGCCCAGCCGGCCCTTCACGCTGTCCACGATCGAGACGCGCACGCTGAGCGTGCCAAAATCCACTCCCGCCACAATAGCCATAAATCGCTCCCCTAAGTCCGAAAATGTGTAAGCGCTTGCGGGAACGATGGTAGACCAGGGCAGAGGGGCTTGTCAAGCACACACCGCGAAGAGTTTGGAAGTGCTTACACGGGGTTCATTGCCCGTCAAGCCTGACCGTCGCAACCGCGGCCGCCTTGCCTCTCTCGTACAATCCGATTTCGCCGTCGGCAGACTCGGAGACGTAGTGGTCACCGAAGACGTCAAGCGCGGGAGTTCTGCTGACGGTAAGCTGCCCCTTGTGCCAATCGTAGGCGCCAGTCTTCTTCACCCGGTCCCAGTTCGAGTCGCAACGAGGGTATGGCTCGAGACACGGGAACGGCCCGCAAGGACGAATCAAGACGAAGCGAGGGTCCGCCGCGGGAAACACCGGGCCCGGAGGGACCTTCCTCCTTGACAACACCCTTCCGGAGGGAAAAGCCACCAGAGCCGCGGTCGTGGTACGGTGCTGCAGCACGAGTGCCGACAGCACTAAGCGGTCCGGGCCCGCAAAAGCAAAGTCAGAGTATTGGAACGACCGGTCGAGCTTCCTGATGCATCCTCGCAAGCTAACCGTCCGCCTTGTGTGGAGATCGAAAGCGACCGTGGAGCCGTCCGCATCCCGAGGCATTGCCACCACGAAACGGCCGTCCGGCGAGAAGCCGATCTTGGCGGATCCGGGATCACCCAGTTCGTAACGCGGGAATAGATTCAGAGTGTTCCCCGCTCCCCCGCCCGCAGATCCGTAGTGCCACTGGGACTCCACCCAGAGAATAAATGGCTTGCCGAACTTCCTCTTCTCGAAGATCGTTTCACCTGAAGCGACGTCAAGCAGCCGAAGCGTGCCGTCAAAATCGACGCACGCCAGAACCAGGCCGCCCGGAGACAAGCCCTTCGAATCGCACCCATGCTGCCGGATCTCCGCGAAACCGACGCGCGCCCGTTCGGCGATGGTCCATCGCTCCACGTGCGCAGGGGAACTGGGCGACGTGAGTTCGACGGACGCGACGGAACTGACAAACACAATCTCCTTGGAGTCCGGCGTGAACTCAGCGGGGCCGGGGTTTTCGGCTGGAATTCGAAACAGAGCGCGGAAGGGCTGTGCTGTCAGCACCGTAATCCGGAAGTCCTCCTGCGCCAGGATGTACCGCCCGTCAGGACTGAATCGCACACGAAGATCGCCAGCGGTGCGCGGCAGGAGCTCCTTTGGCGGGCGCTGCGACGGGTCGGCACCGGAGCGCTGCGCAGGCAGCTGCGACGCCGTGCCGTGCGCCGGCAAGGAAAGCAGAGCAACCAGCGCAACCGCAATCCAGCCCATGCCCGAGCCTCCCCTGCTATGACGCCCGGGACCCGCGACGGCGTTACCCGCGTCGCGGCTGAAGGTGATGATTATGCCCGGATATGCGGCCGCCACCTCTCCCATGGTGGGCGGAGTGAGGAGGTGGTCTGCCGAAAGGGGTCCCGTGGCGCACGCTTCAGATGCTGTCGCGAGCTTCACCCCCACAGATGAAGCTCGCCGCAGCCTGTTAGCGCGCGCCACGCGGAGCTTGGAGCCGGCCTCTCCCGCTGGGCCGTCGCTCTGGAAGTGCTTACAATGGAGACCGGTCTGGGGATCGAACCCAACGCGCCACGCGGGATTTCAGCACGCTACGGGTTTGCGGCCCGCGGGAGGCTCCAGCCTCCTGGACCGGCCTCATGGGTTCTCCTCACACAATGCCTTCGAACAGAGGAGAGGTCAGGTAGCGCTCGCCGGAATCGGGCAGGATGGTGACGATCGTTTTCCCCTTGAACTCCGGCGCATGAGCCAGACGGATCGCCACGGCCGCCGCGGCGCCGCTCGAGATGCCGCTCAGAATGCCCTCTTCGCGCGCCAGCCGGCGGGCCGTCTCGATGGCCTCCTCGCTCGAGACCTTCTCCACCCGGTCCACAACCGAGAGGTCCAGGGTCTCCGGGATGATGCCCGCGCCGATGCCCTGGATCTTGTGCGGCCCAGGCTTCAGCGGCTCGCCGTTCAGGTGCTGCGTAATCACGGGACTGCTTTCGGGCTCCACCGCCACCGAGAGGATCGCCTTGCCCCTGGTCCACTTGATGTAGCGCGAGACGCCGCTGATGGTGCCGCCGGTGCCCACGCCGCTCACCAGGATGTCAATCGCGCCGCCGGTATCGTCCCAGATCTCCGGCCCGGTGGTCTTGAAATGGATCGCGGGATTGGCCGGGTTTTTGAACTGCTGGAGCAGGAGGTAGCGCTGGGGATCGGAAGCGGCGATCTCCTCCGCCTTCGCGATGGCGCCTTTCATCCCCAGCGGGCCCTCGGTGAGAATCAGGTTGGCGCCGAAAGCCTTCAGCACCTTTCGCCGCTCGAGCGACATGGTCTCGGGCATGGTCAGCGTGAGCGGGTAGCCCCGCGAGGCCGCCACAAACGCGAGCGCGATTCCGGTGTTGCCGCTGGTGGGCTCGATCAGCTCGACTCCCGGCTTCAGCAGGCCGCGGTCCTCGGCGTCCCAGATCATCGCCGCGCCGATGCGGCACTTGACCGAATAGGACGGGTTGCGGCCCTCGATCTTGGCCAGAACCGTGGCGGGTGCGCCATTGGCGATGCGGTTCAGCCGCACCAGCGGGGTCCGGCCGATGCTCAGGGAGTTATCGGCAAACTGATTGCGGGCGTCGGCTACGGCGACGCCGGTGGACTCTTGATGTGCCATGTGGATTCTCCTTCCTGTGCGATTCCTAGAAGCCGTACGAGACGCCGAGCGCGAACTGGTGGCGAACGTGCAAATCGACGCCGGGCAGGATGTTTCCCGCCGCCTGCAGCACGCCGAAGTCGACATTGAACTTGGATTCTCCGAACGGGACGATGCGCGCCGCATAGGTGATGGTGGTGGGCACGTCCGCCCCCGGCAGGTTGCGAACCTCGCGCGGCTGCTGCGCGAACTCGGATCCGAAGATCAGGGTGCTCTTCGCTGGCCCCTTCAAAACCAACGCCGCGGCGCCGAAGGCCCGGCCCCTGTAGGCCGGCGCGTTACCCGCGAGGCCGAAAACCGAGGCGTTCGTGGCCTTGTAGCCGAAGTTGAGGACCAGCGGCGCCTTCTTGATCTGGGTAACGGTCTTGGTGGCCACGACATAGAAATCGGCGTTGTTGTAATTGCGGCGGGCGAGCCACCCGCTTACGTTCGGATCCTGCGTGCGGGCCACGAAGCCGGCCGAGATGGCGGGCAGCCACTTCTGTCCAGCCGAGTTCTCCTTGACCACGTTGGCCTTGCCGTGGACGATATTGAATCCGCCCTTCCAGAGCGGGCTCAGGCCGGGCGTGTCCGCCGCCTGGTGAAAAGTGCGCGTGTAGCCGAATTCGGTTCTGCCAAAAAGGCCGACAGTAGCGGAGGCGGTGTGAAAGCTGCCGAGAACGTCGCCTGCGTCCACGTAGTGATAGGCGATCGTCGGCTTGCCGATAGAGTCATTGGGAGAGGCGGCTGTGTAGGCCAGGGGCGTGATGAAAACGCCGGTCTGTCCCTCCCAGTTCAGGCTCTGGGCCGAGGCGGCACCGGCCACGAGCAGAGAGATCGCGATCAGTATCGCCAGGCGATGGTGGTTCGAGATGTGAGTGAGTGTCATGAGGTCTCCTTGTCGAATATACCTATTTTCCATAGGGTATACTGTGATGCCACATGTTGCAAGCGAAAACTTAGCAGGAGATCCAGCAGCTTACTCTATCGACCTGAAAACAAGCCACAAATATACGCTATTAAATCGATAGACATTATGTAGATTGCGACGTGGCGCAGCCTCTCAGGCTAACGCCGCATACTTTTTCCCGTGGGGCGGACCCCTGGTCCGCAGCCGACGCCCGCGTCGGCCTGGTCGGCATAAAGATCAGCCTGATTCGTCAGCGAGAAAGCGGGTCCAGGGGGACCCGAGCGGACCCGGGGGGGCCGCCCCACACTCCGATGCGGCGCAGCCCCTCAGGCTGCCGTCTCGGTACTCGTGCCGGGACCGCGCTAGGCGGCGCGGATGTGCCGCCGCCACATCTCGCCGAACAGCCGGAAAGCCTCGAGCCGTCGCCGGCCCAGCGCCATGCACACCAGAGCAGCGACAACCCACACGAAGTACGCCGCCGTCACCCAGCGGTGTATGTGCAGCGCGATGAATCCGGCCAACCCCGGCCCGGGCGGAACCGGAGAGAATCCGAACTGCACACCCCACAGGCCAAACAGCGCCGCCGCCTCCCACCACGTCAGCTCCATGTTGACCAGGAAGACCATCCCGATGAGCGACTGCCCGATCGTCATCAGCAGCTCCAGCTCTTGCTGCCCATTCAGCGGGATCATCGAGAGCCGCCCCCGGCTGATCGAGTAGACAATCGGCAGCATCGCCGCCAGCAGCGTCCACTGGTTGATGTTGCTCGACACCATGTTCATAAGCGCCATCGACGCCCGGTCCACCGTGCGCGCCCAGTAGAACGCCGAGACCTTCTCCGGGAACTCCGAAACCAGCGGTGCCACCCACTGCACGAAAACAAAACTCGGTACGCCCAGCATCGCGGAAATCGCCAGCAGGCTGCCCAGGAACGGCTCGGCCGAAAGATAGATCAGCGCCCCGCCGCCCACGAAAAAGGCGCTGATCAGGAAGATGCGCAGACCGCGCGGCGCCTGCGCCAGTGTGCGTGGCACCAGTTCCAGTTCATCGATGCCCTCGGCTTGCTCCACTGGCATCCGCCGCAGCACCGCCAGATACGCAATGTAAATGGCGATGAGGACCCCGGCGTCGACGAGCGTCAGCGTGCCCTTCCACCACACAAAGCCCATGTACACCAGCGGCACGAACAGGCCGACCACTTCGATCGAGTGATGATCTTCGAGCCGTATCCGTCGCAGGGGCTTTCCGTAGCGGCGCCGGTGGAAGAAGGCCGCGACGCAGTAGATCATCGGCCAGCCCAGCCCCGTGAGCAGCCGCAGCGCCCCCGTAAGGTTGGCGAGCAGCAGGTCCACGCGCTGCTTCCAGGCCAGAACGAACTCGACGGCGAATTCCGGCATCGTCTGCAGCCACGCCAGGATGGCCAGCGCGAAGGCCTGCGCGATGAAGAACTGAGCGGCTTCGGCGGCCCACGCGATCAGCATCGCGGCCACCAGGATGGCGGGAGCGGCCCACAGCGCCGTGCCCGGAGCGGCGGCCTCGAGCGGCACCACGGCCAACAAGGCCAGCCCGAAGCCGAGCGCCTGTCGAGGCTGCAACCTACTCGAAGGTGACGTCATGGTCCTTATCGACCGCCGAGTGCTTCTGGAATTCCACGCGCGGGGTTGGACAGTCGGTGCGGAAGTGCGCGCCGCGGCTTTCCTCGCGGGCGAGGCCGCAGCGCGCGACGATCGAGATCGCGGTATGAATGCTCCGCAGCTCGAACAGCTCGCGGTTGGGGTGTGCCGAAGGTTCGAGCGCAATCCGGCCCAGTCGCTCGCAGGTCTGAGCCAGTTCCTCGCCCGAGCGGATGATGCCGCAGCGTTCCCAGGCGATCTTGCGCAACTCGCGGGCGGCGATCGAAGGGAAGCGCGGCTCGGGAGGCGGCGGCGCATCGAGCAGCGGCGCGCCCGCGAACTCGCGCATGGCCGCTCCGGCGCGCGCGCCGAAAACCACGCCTTCGAGCAGCGAGTTGCTGGCCAGCCGGTTGGCCCCGTGGACGCCCGTGCAGGCGCACTCTCCGGCCGCGAACAGCCGCCCGAGGGTGGTGCGGCCCTCGAGGTCCGTGCGGATGCCGCCCATCGCGTAGTGAGCGGCTGGGTGCACGGGCGCCGGACACTCGGCCAGGTCCACACCGTACCGCAAGCAGGTCTCGTAGATGCGCGGGAACCGCGACATCAGGAACTCTCGCCCCAGGTGGCGCACGTCCAGCAGCACCTCGTCCTCGCCCCGCTGGCGCATCTCGGTCACAATGGCGCGGGCCACCACGTCGCGCGGCGCCAGGCCGCCGAGCGGGTCATAGCGGGTCATGAACCGCTCTCCCGCGCCGTTCAGCAGATGCGCGCCCTCGCCCCGCAGAGCTTCGGAAAGCAGGAACGCCGGCGCCCCCGCTACGTGCAGCGCCGTTGGGTGGAACTGCAAAAACTCGAGGTCGGAGATCTTCGCGCCCGCCCTGTATGCCGCGGCCACGCCGTCGCCGGTGGCGACCTCGGGATTCGTAGTGACCAGGTAGAGCCGGCCCAGGCCGCCCGTGGCGATCAGCACCGAGCGCGCGTAGAGCGGAATCCAGGTCCGCACCGAGGCGTCGCACACCGCCACCCCGGCCACCTCGCCATTGTCCGTAACTAGAAGGTCCGTGACGGCGGCGAAGCTGCGGAATTCAATGTTCGGGAGCGAGGCGGCTTTGTGGTACAGCGTGCGCGCGAGTTCGTGGCCAGTCGAGTCGCCGTGTGCGTGCAGAATGCGGCGCCTGCTGTGCGCGGCTTCCCTGCCGAAAGCCAGCTTGGAGCCTTCCTTATCGAACTCCGCCCCCCAGCCGATCAACTCCTCGATGACGGCCGGCCCCTGTTCCACTAGCGTGCGCACGGCCTCCGGATCGCACAGCCCGTCGCCCGCCGCGAGCGTGTCCTGCTCGTGCAGTTCGACGTCGTCGTCCTCGCCAATCGCCACCGCAATGCCGCCCTGAGCGTACTCGGAGGACGATTCCTTCAAGCTGTCCTTGGCGATCACGAGCACGGAGCCCGCCTCGGCGAGTTCAATCGCGGCGCGCAACCCCGCCACGCCGGCGCCGACCACAATGAAATCCGCGGGCATTCCCTTCAGTATCCAACAGTCCCCATGCACCGAGCCGCGACCGCCAGGGAGCGGACGTCGCCCTACGCCGTCTCCGTCTCCGCCAGCGCTTCCAGGCCCAGTGCCTTCACCTCATGCGCGCGCATCAGGTATTTCTGCACCTTGCCGTTGGCGGTCATCGGGAACGCATCCACGAAGCGAATGTGCTCCGGGATCTTGAAGTACGCGATCTGCCCGCGGCAGTACCCGCGAATCTCGTCCGTCGTCGCCGAGCAGCCCACTCTGAGCCGCACCCAGGCCGCCACGCGCTCGCCCAGCCTCTCGTCTGGAATCCCGAAAACATAGACGTCGGAGACGGCCGGATGCTCGCGCAGAAACTGCTCGACCTCCAGCGGGTACACCTTCTCGCCGCCGCGGCTGACCATGTCTTTGGCACGGCCCGTGATGCGGAAGTAGCCGTCCTCGCGCATCATCGCCAGGTCGCCCGAATGCAGCCACCCCTCGGCGTCGATGGCGTCCGCGGTGCCTTCGGGGTTGTTGTCGTAGCCCTTCATGACCGCGAATCCGCGCACGCACAGTTCGCCCTGCTCGCCCACCGGCACGGTCGCTCCGCTTTCGACATCCACCAGCTTGATCTCGGTGTCGGGCAGCGGCCGACCCACCGTAGTCACACGCGTCTCAACGCTGTCGTCGGTGGCCGACATCACCGTCACCGGCGAACTCTCCGTCTGCCCGT
>CAZBQQ010000012.1:0-5377 GCA_964493965.1 uncultured Solibacteraceae bacterium | reverse complement strand
ACGCTGTCGTCGGTGGCCGACATCACCGTCACCGGCGAACTCTCCGTCTGCCCGTAGCAGATGGTCAGCTCGCGGCAGTACATCTCGTTCACCACCCGCCTCATCAGGTCGATCGGGCACGGCGACCCGGCCATGACGCCGGTACGCAGCGAGCTCAGGTCGAACTCGGCAAACCGCGGATGTTCGAATTCGGAGATGAACATGGTGGGCACGCCATACAGCGCCGTGCAGCGTTCTTCGTGCACCGCTTCGAGCGTCGCCAGCGGATCGAATTGCGCCGCCGGCAGCACCAGCGTGGCGCCCGAAGTCAGCGCCACCATCACCCCGATCACGCAACCGAAGCAATGATACAGCGGCACCGGCGCGCAGATGCGGTCGCAGCCGCTGGCCTTCAGCCGCTGTCCTATGAAGAGCCCGTCGTTGACCAGGTTCCGATGCGTCAGCAGCACGCCCTTGGGAGACCCCGTGGTGCCGGAGGTGTATTGAATGTTGACCACGTCCTGGGGCGTCACGGGAACCGGCGGAAACGCCACGCCGCCGGCCAGCATCCGCCGCCACTCGCCGCTGTCGAGCAGTACCGTCGATTCCAGCGCCAGTCCGTCCCCACGCCTCGCCTCGTCGAGAATCTGTACGTAGTTGGCGCGCCGGTCCGTTTCATGCAGGAACAGCAGCCTCACCCGCGAGCGATCGAGCACGAACCGCAGATCATGCGCCCGGTAAGCGGGGTTGATGTTTACCAGGATCGCGCCGATGTGCGCCGCCGCGCACTGCAGGAACACCCACTCGGCGCAACTGGTGGACCACATCCCGATGCGGTCCGCGGGGCGTACGCCCATCCCCCACAGCCCGCGCGCCGTGCGCGCGACCTCCTCCTGGAGTTGGCGGTACGACAACCGCAGCTCCTGATGCCGGGAGATTAGCGCGTCCCCGCCGGGGTTTCGCGCCGCCGTCTCATCGAGCACCTGCCCGATGGTTTTTTCAATTGGGGCGATCTCAGGACCGCGTGCGTAGCTCAACATGTCGGGTCACAAACCTACCCACTCTAGCACGCTGTCGCCGAGGCGTTCTCGGATGGCGTCATCCGCTGCTCATCCGTGTTATTCTGCGTTCATCGGAATGGGGCGGTTCCACTGGAATTGCGCCCGTATCCTGCAAATTCGCGGCCTGGGGCCGCCGCGACAACGTCAAGCCGCCGATTCCGGAGCCTTTCTTGACAAGGCCGCCGGCGTGAGGCCGGGAGAGGCGGAGCTGCACCTGGGATGACTCAAGAGGGGGAGAGCATGGAGATCAATCGAATCGTGCGCGGCGCCTTCCTGCCGTGCGCTGGGCTGCTGTGCATTTGGGGAACGGTTCTGGGACAGGAACCGGACCAATTAACCATCGACAGGTTGGCCACCGCCGTTCCTAAGCTGCACTGGGATGGGGCGCTCACCAAGACACGGGCTGCCGCGGGAACCAGGACAGGCGCCGCCGGAACCGCGATCACCTCCGCCGCCACCACGGTGGGGACACCGGGTGTCGACACCATTGCGAACTGGAACGGCCAGTTCTTCGCCGAAGGATATGATCCAGCGGGGAACCCGAATCAGCTCTGGCTTTACAACATGGTGGGAACGCCGCCCGAGTCGGGGACCAAGACGGTGATCAATGCTCCGATCATTCCCGTCTCGCTCGACTTGCGTAACTTCGACGGGTCGCCGCGGTTCGTGAATGGCCACCGGCTGTACTCCGATGCAACGCAGTTCGTCACGCCGGTATTGAACTCGCCGGTCTTCCAAAACTTCCGCTACTCCAGCAGCGAGAGCCCCACGCAGTTCGGTGACGCCGTCCAGCGGGCCTCGTTTGGAGACCGCGCGGAAGACGGCTGGCATACGCTGCTGAGCCCGGCTGTCAAGACTCCACGCGTGATGACGCTGATCCGCGGGACATACCTGTTCGCACTGAACGCGGACGGCACCTGCTGCGCCTACGTGCTCATCGATGCCAACACCTTCGGCAGCCTTCTGTTCCCCCCCACGTATCCGGTGGACTCGAGCACGGTGATCGGCGCGGCGGAACTGGCCGGGGACATGACCACCCAGGATCTGACGACGCTGCTGTTCCCGAACGCCTTCCTGTACGTCGGCAATCCGGCAAACTGCTGCATCCTCGGGTACCATTCGTTCGACTTCGAACCGGGCATTCCGAGCAACGGCAACCTGCTACGTTTTTACGTGATGGACTACGCGAGTTGGATCACGCCGGGCCTCTTTACCGGCGGCCTGGCGGATGTCACGGCCCTGAGCCACGAGGTGTCGGAGACGCTCGCCGATCCTCTGGTGGCTTTCGACGGCGTTCATAACATCACGCCGTGGTGGCTCTCGCCGAATGGAAACTGCCAGGACAACCTTGAGGTCGGCGACGTCATTGAAGGGTTGCCGAACGGGGTGTATCCCATGACCCGGTACGGGCACACCTACCACCCGCAGAACGAGGCGCTGCTTCCGTGGTTCGAGTTTAAGTCGCACTCGAGCGCCGTCGACCACGCGTACAGCTATCCGAACACCGACGTGTTGACGACGCTGTCACCGCTCGAGAAGGCGGGATGCGTTCCGTAGCGAAGACACTTTCGGCGAATCAGGATCGGGGCGGGCAGCCGCCCCTATTCGCACCGTAGCGCGATCACCGGGTCCACCGCCGCCGCCCGTCGCGCCGGGACATAGCCCGCCAGCGCGGCCGAAGCGACCAGCAGTAGAGTGAAGCCCGCGAAGACGGTCCAGTCCAGGGCGACCACTCCCTGAACGGCGCTCGACATCACGCGCGTCAGTAGGATCGCCGCTGGAAGCCCGATCGCGAGCCCAGCCAGCGCCAGCCTGATGGCTTGCCCCACCACCAGCTTCAGAACATCGTCCGGCGCCGCGCCCAAAGCCAGGCGCACGCCCATCTCCTGCGTTCGCCGTGCGGCCGAGTACGCAATCACGGCGTAGGTCCCGGACAAGGCCAGCACCAGCGCCAGCAGCGCGTAAATGGCCATCGAGGCCGCCGATATGCGCACCCCGGACATCTGGTCCGCCAGGTCCGACTCCACGCTCTTCACTTCGTACACCGGCTGGATGCGGTCGAGCTTGGCGATCTCGGCGCGCGCCGCCGGCACCGTTTTGAGCGGATCGCCGTGCGTCCGTAGCAGGATCTCGGCCGTCCGCGCCGGCCCCTGGCTGAAGGACGTGTAGACGTGCGGAATGGGAGTGTGCGAGAACCAGTCGTGCACGTCGCCCGCTACCCCAACTACGGTCAGCCAGGGCGACTGCGGGCCGTTCAGCCGGATGCGCGCGCCCAGCGGGTCCTCCCCGCGCGCGGTCCAGTAGCGCCGCGCCACTTCCTCGCTCACCACCGCCACCGCCTGGGTGTCCGCCCCGTCGCGTGCCTCGATGGGCCGGCCGCTGCGCAGCGGAAGTTCGACGGTGCGGAAATAGTCCGCGCCGACAGGCACCACCGAGGGTAGCGACTCCGACTTCTCCGGCGCCGGCCGCCCCTCCACCTGGAACCCGGTCATGCCCCGGGCCGCTCCCCGGATCGAGGCCGCGCGCACCGCGGGCGCTGTTTCAAGCTGCTCGCGCAGCCTCTCGTAGAATGACCGCTGCTGGCCGATCTCCGGATACCTGGTCTCCTGCAGCGTCGTGCTCATGGTCAGCAGATTGGTGGGATTGTAACCGGGATTCGCCGTCGCCATCCGCCCGAAAGTCTTCACCATGAGCCCCGCGCCCACCAGCAGGATCATGGCCATGGCCACTTCCACCACCACCAGCGTATTGCGCAGCTTGTGACGATCGGCGCTCGCGGCTGTCCGCCCGCCCTGCTTCAGCGCCTCGTTCACGTTGGCCCGGCCCCATGACTGGAACACGGAACCCAGGCCGCACAGCAAGCCCGTCACCACGGAAGCGCCCAGCGCGAAAGCGATCACAAGGCCGTCCACCTTGATTTCCCGCAGGCCCGCGACCCACTTGCGGACTTGTGCGGGGATCGTCGCGTTCATCGTGCCCACGTCCCAATACGCCAGGCAGACGGCCAGCGCTCCGCCTGCCAGCGCAACCAGCAGCGCTTCGATCAGCAACTGCCGCGAGATCCGCCACCGGCTCGCGCCCAACGCCGCGCGCACCGCCAGTTCCTTCGCGCGCGCCGTGCTGCGGGCCAGTTGGATGTTGGCGACGTTGGCGCACGCCAGCAGCAGCACGAACGTGGACGAGCACATCAGGATGATCACGAACCGGTCGGTCATTTCATTCGTGACATCGAGCAGGCGCCAGATCTGCGCGTCCCTGCCGTTATTGGTTTGCGGATACTGGCGCTCCAGCCGCGCGGCCACCGTGCTCAACTCCGCCCTCGCCTCGTTGAGGGACACGCCGGGTTTGAGGCGCCCCATCACCTGAAGGTCGCGGACACCGCGCTCTGTCCGCTCCTGCGGCGACAAAGCCAGCGGCGCCCAAACGTCCGTGGCCAGCGGAAAATCGAAGTTCTCCGGCATCACGCCCACTACGGTGAACACTCGCCCATCGAGCGTGACCGTGCGCCCAACCACGCCGCGATCCGACCCGAAGCGGCGTTGCCAGAAGCCGTGGCCCAGGACGACCACCTGGTCATGCCCAGGCTCCGCTTCCGCGCGCGCGAAACCGCGCCCCATCTCCGGGGCCATCCCCAGCAGCGAAAAGAACTCCGGCGACACCGCGTAGCCCTGCAAGCGCTCTGGATCGTCCACGCCGGTAAGGTTTACGTCCCACCAGCGGAACGCCGCCACGTGCTGGTACGAGCGCACCTGCTCTTTCCAGTCCAGGAAATTGGCCGCCGAGACCGACTCGCGGTCGCTGCGGGTGCGGCTCTTCGCGGGGGTCTCCCACAGCGTGACGATCCGGTTCAGGTCCCTGAACGGCAGCGGCCGCAGCACCATGGCTTTGAGGGATATGAAGGCGGCGGTGTTGACGCCGATGCCGATCCCCAGCGCCAGGATCGCAATCGCCGCGGCGCCGGGACTCTTCAGCAGTAGCCTGAAACCGTAGCGGATGTCGTCGAAAACGCGAATGTCGTTGAACATGGAGCCTGCCTTCGGGTGATTATGGCATGCCGAATGCCATAGCAGGGCCTGTTCATAATCAGATGGATGCGGGGTTATTCAAGGTGGACCTTGTCCGATTCTGGGACGAGCCATTTCGGGAGTGGGACTCCGGTACCGAGCCGCGACCGCAAGGGAGCGGACACCGGGCGCGGACCCGGTGGCCCGCGCCCGCACCTGTCGAGCTTAGTTAGTGACCGTAACTTCCTGCTGCGCGCTGGCCGTGATGACGACCTCGCGCGCCGAGTGCATCTGGATCCCGGAAGCGTACCCCGCCCACCGGACGTCGGACAG
>CAZBQQ010000011.1:48010-63609 GCA_964493965.1 uncultured Solibacteraceae bacterium | reverse complement strand
CGGTCGTGGAATGCAATTGCATCGCGATACCCCCCTTCAAGAGACCGCTCCCTCACGGTCGCGGTTCGGCAACGGCCGCTCCCTCACGGCGCAGTCGCGGTAACGGCCGCTCCCTCAGGAAGCGGACCGCTCAGCCCGTGGCCCCCAGCAGCCGCTCGATCACATCGGCTGCGGTATACGAAGTGCCCTCGTTCGGCAGCAGATCCGCCACCGCGCCCAGGCAGTCGCCACAGGTGACCAGCCCGGTCTCCACATAGGCGCCCTTCTGGATCTGGGACTGGTCGATGTTGGCCAGCAGCGCGTTGCACAGGCACTTGCGCCCCGCCGCCTTCTCCGCGCTCCCGCCCTTTGCGATGTAGCTCGCCACCGGCTCGGCCGCACAGCGATACCCCACCGAGCCCGAAGACATCCGGTACGCCTCCCGCAAATACCCCAGATCGCAGAGGCGCGGCCGCAGTGCGTACACCGACTCCTCGGCCAGCGTGCCCTCGAGCAACACGGTCTTGAAGGGGAAGCCGGTGGGCGAAGCCAGCGGATCGGTGAACACCGCCGCCTCTCCGGCTGCGACGCTCGCCAGGATGGAGCGCTTGTACTCCTCCCGCAACGCCGACTCTTCGCACAACGCGAACGCCGTACCTACCTGAACGCCCGCCGCGCCCGCCGCCAGCGCCTCGCGCAGCCGCTCCGGAGTCCCGTAACCCCCGGCCAGCCAGAACGGCACGCCCAGTTCCTTGAGCTTCGCCAGATCGACTTCGTCGCGCTCGCCATACACCGGTTCGCCGCCTTCGCTCAGCGGACCCTTCCCGCGCGGCGGCGCATTGTGCCCGCCCGCCGTCGGACCCTCCACCACGAAACCATCTACCCGGCCGTTGGCCTTCTTCAGCATGGTGGTGGCCAGAGTGTTGGAGGCGATGATGGCGAGAAAGTTGGGACGCGTCAGAGGCGGCAGGTCGCCTTCCATGAACTCGCGCGGCGTGAAACTCAGCGCGGTGTCCTCGCCCTTTTCCGCTCCTGCCACGTGCAAGGCGTAGGTGGCTGGCTCGTGCTTCGCCAGGCAGTCCAACGCACCCGGGATCCGCAGGGGAATACCGGCTCCCATCAAGACATACCCGACGCCTGCCAGCATGGCGCCATACAGCGACGGCAGGTGCGGGATCTGGACTTTCTCCAGATAGTTCACTCCCACCGGATTCTCGTGTCCCTCGCGCGCCAGCGCGATCTCCACGTAATTCGCGACAATGCAAAGTTCGCGGCGCTCAACCGGACCGTCCCAGTTATGCGAGGGGAGCGCCTTGTAAGGTTCGTCGGCAGGCTTGCCGCCCGGGATGAAGTACTTGTTCCACACGCGCTCGGCCATCTTTCGGAAGGGGAAGGCTTCGAGGCCATGCCACATACTGCCGTCGGGGTCGCCATCCTGAAGGCGCCGCGCGAACACCAGATCCAGAGCCGTTCCGGAAACCACGCCCAACTGGCCCAGCCGCGCCACGGCCCGCGCTAATTTCCAATGGGACACGCCCACGCCCATGCCGCCCTGGATAATCGTGGGAAGAGTTTTCATGCCAGATACAATTCTCACACGGTAGTGGACGCTCGTGTCTCTTACCCCAGCACGAACCCGTGCGCCACCAGGTTGAATGCCTCCACTTGAGCCGCCTCCCAGGCGGCGTCCCGTCCCAGCTCGCCCGCCATCAGCGCGGCCACCTGAGGCGCCATCCCGATCGCGGCGCGGGCGTTCAGGAACAGCGCGCGCGTGCGCCGCGCCAGAACATCTTCCACGGTGCGCGCCATTTCGTGCCGCACGGCCCACACCACCTCCGCGCCCACATAGGGCAAGGCGCTGTCGAGCGGTTCCGCGAGCACAGCGTCGTTCTCCATCAGTTCCTCCACCGCCGGCGCATCGGAGCCGTAAACGGCGAGCCGGCCGAACCGCGATGCGTTGGGATGGAATCCGTGGATGTTGAGGTGGTCGGTCACCGACGGCCGGTCCGCCAGCCGCCCCAGCGTGGCCGCGTGATTGACGCAATCCTCCGCCATGTGGCGATAGGTGGTCCACTTGCCGCCGCAGATCGTGATCATGCCGGAATTCTCGATGCGTATTGTATGGTCGCGCGAAAGCGCCGCGGTGTTGTTGGGATCTCCAGCGCGAACCAGCGGACGGATGCCGGCGAACACGCTCTTCACATCGCTGCGGCCGGGTTTCTTCGCCAGGTAGAGCGACGCCGTCTGCAGAACGAACGCGACTTCCTGCTCCTGCGCCACCGGCTCGAGCACCGGCTCCTGGATTGGCGTGTCGGTGGTGCCCACCAGCGTGTGGCCGTGCCAGGGAATGGCGAACATGATGCGGCCGTCGCTGGTATGCGGAACCATGATCGCGCTCTCGCCCGCCAGGAACGACCCGTCCAGCACCAGGTGTATGCCCTGGCTCGGAGCGATCATCGGCTGGGCCGATGGATCGCCCATCCGCCGCAACTCATCGGTGAAGGGCCCCGTGGCGTTGACCACGACCCTCGCGCCGACTTCGAACTCCCGCCCATCTTCCATGTCGCGGACCTGGACCCCGTTGAGAAAGCCGTCGCGGTCCTTGGTGATGCCGGTGACCTGCGCGTAGTTCAGGAGAGCCGCCCCCAACTCGCTGGCCGTGGCGACCAGGTTGATCAGCAGCCGCGAGTCGTCGAACTGGCCGTCGAAGTAGATGACGCCGCCGCGCAGTCCGTCCGTGTTGAGCGTGGGCAGGCGCTCCAGCGTCTCTTCGCGCGACAGAATCTGCGACGCCCCAAAACCATATTTCCCGGCAAGCAGGTTGTAGAGCTTCAGGCCGATCCCGTAAAAAGGCGCTTCCCACCAGTCGTAGTTCGGCACCACGAAGCCCAGGTTGCGAACCAGGTGCGGCGCGTTCTGCAGCAGCAGCCCGCGCTCCTTGAGCGCCTCCATCACCAGCGAGACGTTGCCCTGCTCCAGGTAGCGGACGCCGCCGTGGGCCAGCTTGGTGCTGCGGCTCGATGTCCCTTTGCCGAAGTCGCTCTGCTCGAGCAGGAGCACGTCGTAGCCGCGCGAGGCGCCGTCGATGGCGACCCCCGCGCCCGTAGCGCCTCCGCCCACCACCACCATGTCCCACGGCCCGGCATGCGCTTCGAGCCGGCGGTACATCTCGGCGCGGTTCATTGGCTCCCCCTACCAGATTCTACGGCGTAGAGGGGTCTTACGCCAGCCGGGCCTTGGTCCGCACCTCCAGCACCGAACCGCGACCGTCAGGGAGCGGACGGTTCACCACGAATCACTCGGCCGCTTTCGCCGCCAGCGCCTCTACCACCGCGATGTTCTGCACCAGTTGAGCCGGCAAATTGTGCCGCGCCTGAAGGTAGGTCGGGCTGTTGTACGAGACCCAGACCTTGCCGTTGCCGTCCTCCCAAACCAGAACCTTGAGCGGCAGGTCGATCGCGATGCTGGGCGACGCCGTCATGAGCGGAGTCCCGGCCTTCGGACTCCCGAAAATCGCAAGCTTCGTGGGCCGCATCTGCAGTCCGGCCTTTTCCGCCTCGCCGCCGTGATCCACCAGGGCGAACAGTTTGACGCCTTTCGCCTGGAGCAGTTTCTCCAGCGCTTCAACCGTCTGATCCACCGATCGGCTCGCGGCTATGCTGACAACTCCGTTGTCTACACTTGGTGACATTGCTTTCTCCTGCTTGGGTTCGCCAACCAGAATCAGGTAGATCGCCATCGCCAGCCCGACCACCGCCAGAGTCAGCGCAACGACGATGGCGAGCGAAGAGGGCCGATTGACCATGGATCCACCTCGATTGAGGTCTTGAACCAAGTGGATGTGATGCCTGACGGACCAGCCGTTGACGATCACTCCCAGCACGATGAGCGCGGTGCCGAACCAGAAAGACAGCCCGTATGCCGGAGCCTGCAGAGCGGGTTGGCCAATCTGCAGCGCACGCAAAAACAGGCCGAAGCGCGCGACCACGAATCCGAACCCCATCAGCGCCAGACCCGTTCGGATCCACGCCAGGAACGTTCGCTCGGCTGCAAGGTAATCGCTCGGCCCGCTTGGCATCCGCCCTCGTTACCGAGAGTGTATCCCAGGCCGCCGCGACCGCGCTACTCCTCGACGATCGCCACTCCCCACGGTTCGAGCGACATCGTCGCGCCGCCCGCCAGCGGACGGTTCGAAAGCAGCTCCGTGCCGCTGCCATAGCCGTAGGCGACTTTCTGCTCCGCCGTCGAGAAATTGAAGTAGTAGTGAACCGCCTTACCCGCGCGCGTGACGCCGTGCTTCACATGGACCGCGGCCGGCAGCTTCTGGTCAGGTCCGCTCACGCCCGCCTCATCGAGCACCCGCTGCAGCAGTTTCTGCTGCAGCCCCTCGCTCAGCACGGTGCCTTCGTAGGTCAGGGTGCCCTTGCCAAAGTGGTTCTGTGTAATAGCGGGATATTTTCCGAAGAACGGGTGATCGTAGTAAGCCAGCGGCTTCGCGGTATCCAGCAGGATCATCTCCGCCCAGTCGCTCACGCGGTTGTCGGCGCCGGCGTGGAACGGATCGTCCTTGAGCGGCACGAGGCCGCGCAGACTGGAGAATTCCTGGTAGTGGAAGCCCGCGGCCTCGCGCAACGGCCCCGGCGCCATCACCGGGCGAACGGTCGAGTACTCATCGCAGAACCCGCTCTTGAACGCCACCACCAGGTGGCCGCCCGCTCGCACGTAATCGACGAGGCGCGCCAGCAGCGCGTCATCGGCGATATAGAGCGGCGGCACCACGATCACCTTGTACGCGCTCAGGTCCGCCGTGTTCGGGAAAATGAAATCCACGCCCACGTTCAGGCGGTAAAGCGCCCGGTACATGCGCCGCATCTCCAGGTCGTATCCGCCCAGTTTGTGCCACGGCATGTCGCCCGGGGGCGCCGACTGCAGGAACGGCATGTACTCTATGCCCCGGCGCGACTCGTTGCTGTAGAGCAGAGCCACCGGATGCGCCGCTTTCAAATCGACGATTCGCGAGCCGATGCGCTGCAGTTCGTGCGCCGTCCGTGCCACCTCGTCATACACGCGGCCCGGCTCCAGATCGTGCGACAGCACGCCCTTCCAGTAAGTCTCCTGGCCATAGTGCAGCGAATGCCAGTGCCAATACTCCACCATGTTGGCGCCAGTCGAAGCCATCAGGTAAACGTTCTGGCGCACCTGCCCGTCGTAGGGTGGAAACTGCCAGCGCGAATCCCAGCCGATGGTCTGCGCGTTGGTCTCGGTCACCAGGTAATTCGTCCGCTTCAGCGACCGCGCAAAATCGCCGCCGTAACTCGATCCCTCGCCGTCGTACAGATCCTGCGACGGATAGTAGGGATTGATGGCGGCTACATCCAGGTCCTTCGAAACGTCGTGCTCGTTGACGTCGGCACGCGTGGCGCCGCCGAAATCCTGCGTGACGAACTGATCCGGCCGCAGATATTCGCGCACCAGCGATGCCTGCCAGGCCAGGAACGTGGTCGTGATCGAGTCCTGGTAGCGGTCCCACTCCAGCTTCCACCCGGGATTCAGAATGCCGTTGCGCGGCGGCACGTCGGACCAGTCGTGCAGCTCCTGGCCCCAATACACCAGCCCCCAGATCTTGTTCAGCCGGTCAACCGTCGAGAACTTCTTCTGCAGGTACCTCACGAAGGCGGCCTGCACATTCGGCCCCGCCGTTCCGTACGAAGTGGTCTCGTTGTCGATCTGGTAGCCGATGATGGCTGGATTGTCCTTGTAGTGTTCGGCTATCTTGCGAATCACACGCTCGGAGTAGCGCAGGAAGTCCGGGTTGGTGAGGTCCATGTTCTGGCGTATGCCGTAAGTGGCCTTCGTGCCGTCCAGCTTCGTCACCAGAATTTCCGGATGCTCCTTGAACATCCATGGTGGGATGGAGTAAGTGGGCGTGCCCATGATGACGCGGATATGCGCCCGCGCCAGCCGTTCCACGATCCTGTCCATCCATGCGAACTCGAAGCGGCCGTCCTCGGGTTCCCACTTACTCCAAGTGGACTCGCCCACTCGCACCACGTTGATGCCGGCCTGTTCCATCATCTGGACGTCTTTGTCCAGGCGGTCCTGCGGCATGTACTCTTCATAGAACGCCGCCCCATAGAGGAACGTGTCCATCCCATCGGGAGAGAAGCGCGCCTGCCCCTGTAAGCCGGAGGCGAACACGCCAACGAGTGCGACGACCGAAGCGGCGAGGATCTTCATACAGGCCAATCCTACCAGGACCGTGCGTCCCTCGTGGCGCAGGCACTCCTGCACAATGCCACTTAGTTCTCGCGTGGGGCAGGACTCCAGTCCTGCAGCGGGTCTCCAGACCCGCCTCCGTCCGGCGCAGCTCTGGAGAGCTGCCCTACCTAGAAGCTGAACCTGATCGCGAGCTGAATATTGCGCGGCCCACCGCCGCCCAGATACGGGTAGCCGGTCCCGACGTCGGCCGTCGCGGTGATCGGAATCGACCCCGTGCCGCGCCCCTGTGCGTCCGGCTGCCCGCCCTGCAGAAAGTCCAGCGAGAACGCCGGCATCATCGGATTCGCAAAGTTGGGGTGGTTGAACAGGTTGAAGAAATCGACGCGGGTCTGCATCTTGATCCTCTCGCCCAGCGGCGTCGTCTTCGATAACGAGAAGTCGAAGTTCTTCAGGCTCGGTCCCGTAAACGCATTGCGGCCGAGATTGCCGAAGTGCTGCGTGCCGGCCACGCACGAACCCGCCACCGGATCCCACGTGCACGGAACGGCGAAGGCCGAGGCATCCAGAAAAGTATTCGGGAAATGCTGCCCGGCGAGGGGATTGCCAACCACGTCGGGCCGCCCGAAGTACTCGTCGCTGCCGTTGAAATCGCCCTCGAAAAGATAGTTCAGGTTCACCGGCTGCCCCGTCTGGATCGCCACCACGCCGTTGATCGCCCATCCCGAGAGCAGCTTCTTGTAGCTGTGCGCGGCGGGGAACTCATAGGTGAAGTTCCAGGCCACCCGCTGCCGCACGTCGAAGTTCGAGTTGGCCCATTCGTTCTTCACATTGAAGCTGTTGTCCGGCTGCGTCGCGTTGGGCACGAAGTCCTGGCCGTCGCTGGCGTTGTCCAGCGAGTGCGACCACGTGTAGTTCACGGTTGAAGTCAGCCCGTGAGTCTCGATCTTCAGGATGGTCTGCAGCCCGTTGTAATTCGAGACCGCGCTGGTTTCGAGCTGGTTGATGTAGACGAAGTCCCCGTACGGCAGCGCTCCCCCGCCGACGGTCTGGTTGATGTCGCGGTAGCGGAACAGCTTCCGCCCCGCCGAGCCGACGTACCCCACCTGCAACGCAACGCCCGGCACCAGTTCCTGCTGCAGGTTGAAGTTGTAGTTCTGCACGTACGGCGTGCGCAGGTTCTGAGCGACCGTGAAGACGTCCGTGGCGCCGAAGCCACTGAACACCGGCGGCGCGCACAGCGTAGTGCCCGGCACCTTGATGGCTGACCCGGTACACGGGCCCCCCGTCACGGTGATCGCGGCTGTGCCGCTGAACAGCACCGGCGACGATCCAGTGTCGTTGTAGGCGGGGCCGGGATTGAACGTATTCCACGGCAACTGGCCCACAAAGAAATCCTGCGAGAAAGCGTCGTAGAACAGGCCCCACCCCGTGCGCACCACCGTCTTGCCGGTTCCGAAAACGTCCCACGCGATGCCAACGCGCGGCGCGAAGTTCTTGTAGTCTTTCGGATAAAGCGTGCTGACCTGCTTGGGACCCGGAATGGAGGGGTCGAAAATGCTGAGCCGGCCCTGCTCCTCGCCGATCACGCCGTAGTAGTCCCAACGCACGCCGGCATCGAGCATCACGTGCTTGGCCAGCCGGAAGCTGTTCTGAAGGTACATCCCGTGGTTGTTCTGAAACGTTCCACGGCGCGAATTGCCTTCCGCCTGATGCACCGAGTCGGGGACCCCGGCCAAAAAACTGACCAGATCGGGGAACACGAGCTTGCCGCGATAACCGCTATCGAAGAAGCCGTTCACGAACGTGCGGCGGAACTCATAGCCGAACTTCCAATTGCTCCGCCCGGTGTTATAGGAAGCGTTGACGAAGAACTGGGAGTTCGTGTCGATGCGCCCGCGGGGGACCGACGAATTGGCGCCCAATGACGCCTCGCCCGCTACCTGAATCAGCGGCAGGCCCGTATCGTTCGAGCCCTGGATGGTGTTCAACCCGATCGTGCGGGGGTCGAAGCTCTTGTCCTGCGGATAGAACGTCTCCGCGAAGCGGTTGTACCCTCCGCGCACTTCCAGCAGCAGGCGCGGCGAAAGGATGTGCGTGAACGACGCCGACGCCAATTGAACCCGCGTCGGGGTGACCGTGTTGTAGCCGGGCAGCACGCCCCCGCCGACGATCGCGAACGGGAAGCTCTGGTAGCTGTCTCCGAAATAGTAGCGCCCGGTCAGGACGTCGCCCTTGCCGAAGTGCTGATCGATCTTCCCGATCAGGCTGTCCACGCGGTTCGAAAACAGCGTGGTGGCCAGCAGGTTGTTGCCGTTGGAGTCCGTCGGGATATTGGGTGACGGCCATGGATTGCGCGCCAGCAGGTTCGCGATCACGGGGCTCTCGCCGCCGAGCGCCGCCAGATCCGGCGAGGCCTGCGCGGCCGCAATATCGGCCTGCGTCGGGACGTGTCCCACGCTGGAGATACCGCCCGACTCCCGCTCTCCCTCGTACGCGAAGAAGAAGAAGGTGCGGTCCTTCACGATCGGTCCGCCCAGCGACGCACCGAAGCTGTTGTTGTGGAATGGATTCTGCGGCGTCCCGGCGGTGTTGAAGAAGTTGCGCGCGTCCATCGCGCTGTTCCGGAAGTCCTCGAACACGGAGCCGTGGAACTCGTTCGTCCCCGACTTGGTGACGATGTTGACGATCGCGCCCGCGTTGCGCCCGAACTGCGCGTCCGCACCCGAGATCACCGGGATCTCGGCCAGCGCATCCAGCGGCAGCAGCGTCGCCGGAGTGCCGAACACGCCCGCCTGGTTGATGGCCGGGTCGTTCCGGTAGCCGTCGTTCATGTCCGTGCCGTCGAGCAGGTAGTTGTTCGAGCGGCCGCGGTTTCCGTTCATGCTGAAGGTCCCGAACGATCCCGGCGAATCGGTGATACCGGCGGCATCGGCATTGGCGCCCGGCACCAGTAGAATGGCCTTGTCGAAATCGCGCCCGTTGGTCGGCAGATCCGCCAGCTGCTTGCTATCAAGCGTCCCGCCTTGCGTGTCTCCGACGGTGTCCACCAGCGCGGCCGATTCCCGAACCGTGACCAGTTCCTTGGCCTCGCCCGGCGAGAGCGTCAGATCCACTCTCTGCGTGATGGCCGTCGCCAACTTGATCCCATCCGCCACCGCGGTGCGGAATCCGGCCTTGGTGGCCGACACTTTGTAGGTCCCCAGCGGCAACTCCCCGAAAGCGAAGGTCCCGCCCTCGCCGGATGTCGCTTCCCGGCTCAGGTTTGTCGCGGTGTCGGTAACAGTCACCTGGGCGCCCGAAACGGAAGCACCCGATGAGTCGAGCACGGTGCCCTGGATGGCGCCGCGAAAGGTTTGAGCACTGGCGATGGGCGTCAGAAAGAGAACGGCTATCGCGAGACAGAGAGCGAGAATGGCGACGGATCGCTGCACAGACACCTCCACTTTCGCAGCAGTATAGCAGCTACCGCCGGGGCCGCCGATTAGTTTTTTTTTGGACCCCGATTACGAAAGCTAGGGGTGTGTGGGGCTGCTCTTCCCTATCCTTCCACCCGCAGGTTATTGGTCACCGAGAACACGCCGGACACTCCGTTGGCCTGAACGCCGGCGATGTTCTTGTCCGCCGCGTTCGCCACCACGCCCTCCAGCGTCACGTGGCCATTCTTCACGATGATGTGGATCGGCGGCACCGCCTGGATCGCATAGCGGTCGAGCGACGGGAAGCCGAAGATGGCGCGGTACACCGCCCGCCGGATGCGGTCGTCGTTGGGCGAGGGCGGCAGCACCTCGATCCGGTTCTCCACGTGCTCGACGCCTTCGACGCTCTTTACCGCGTTCTCCGCGTCGCTCTTGAGCGACGGCCGCGCGACCTGGCCCAGCAGGAGGACCGAGTCGCCCTCCACCTTGTATTCAAGGTTGTCGAAAACCGAATAGTACGGCAGCATCACCAGCTGGTGCCGCACTTCGCGCTCGATCCGAGCGCGGCCCTTGTCGGACGTTTCCTTCTGCGCCCCCGCCGGCAAAGGCAGACAGGCGCCAAATACGACCGTCGCGAATAGCAGCTTGTGCATGGATAGGTCCCCTTTGGTCTTTATCATGCCACGCCCGGCGGCCTCGCGCATTCGCCGGAGACGCCCGCCCCGTTTGTTACCGAGCCGCGACCGCAAGGGAGCGGTCCGTCGGCTCAAAGCCCTTCGCCGGCAACGGGTGCTTCCACGCCGTGCCCGGTGCTCCCGATCGGGTCCGTCGCTTCCCAACTGGTTTAGCTCGCGGCTGGCGTACGGTTGGGCCGGACAATGTTCCTCGAACACCGCTCCGTTGCGGTCGCGGCTCGGCCGGGCGTGCCGCTATGCTCGGATTCTCCGCGCACCCCGGCCTCACCCCTGCCCCGCCCCCACTGACGTTTATAATCGAGTTGTGAATACCCGCTGCTTCCCTATCCTGTTCGCTGGGCTTGTCCTCCTCGGCTGCGGTAGCCGCGGACTTCAGAACGAGACCGCTGTCCGCCAGGGCGTCATGGACTACCTCGCGCAGCGCACCGACCTGAACATGAAAATGATGCAGGTGGATGTGACCTCCGTGTCCTTCCGCCAGGACGAAGCGGACGCTACCGTCTCCTTCCGCCCCAAGGGCGCGGCTGGCGGCGGGATGCAGATGCGCTACACGCTGGAACGTCAGAACGGCCGATGGGTCGTCAAGGGCAAGGGCCACCCCGGAGCCGGCCAGGAGCCCCATTCGAAGGTGCCCCCTGGCGGAATGCCTGGCGCCGGCCAGTCGCCACACGGAGCCATGCCCGGTGGAATGCCCGGAGGAACGCCGAACCCCGACCTTCCTCCCGGCCATCCTTCTGTCAATCCGCCCGGAGCGAAGTAGCGAATGAAGCGCGTCGCGGTACTAGGCGGTGGTCCGGCCGGTGCATTTGCGGCTGAGCGCCTGGCGTCCGCGGGCCTCGACACCGTCGTCATCGACGAGAAGCTCGCCTGGGAGAAGCCCTGCGGCGGCGGCATCACCTGCAAGGCGTATAAAAGGTACCCGTTTCTCCTGGAAAACGACCTGCCGAAGCGCTTCGTCACCGCCACCACGCTGGCCGCTTCCGGAGCGGGCGCCGCGCGTCTCTCCCTACGCGATCCGCTGGTCATCTACTCGCGCCTGGACCTGAATCGCCTGCTGCTCGAGCGCGCCGAACGCGCCGGAGCTAGGATCGAGAAGACCCGCATCCTCGAGGTCACTCCCAACAGTAAGTGCTGGCACGTCCGCACCGCCGCCGGAACCATCGACGCCGATTTCTGCATCGTCGCCACCGGCGCCCGCAACCCGCTCCGCAACGTCGGCACCGAGTGGACCGCGGCCGATACCATGCTGGCCCTGGGCTACTACGTCGAGGCGCAGCAGGAGCACATCGACATCCAGTTCCTGCCGCAGCTCGAAGGCTACATCTGGGTCTTCCCGCGCTGCGGGCATCTCTCGGTCGGCATCTGCGGCAAGGGAGTGGCGGCCCAGGAGCTGCGCGCGCGCCTGGAAGCGTTCATGCGCGAGCGCTCGCTCTCTCCCAAGGGTGCGCGCTTCTATGCCCACGTCCTGCCGTCGCTCGGCGCCTCCGGCTGGCGCAACAACCGTGTTTCCGGCCACGGCTGGCTGGCCGTGGGAGACGCCGGCGGCTTGGTGGACCCAATTACCGGCGAAGGCCTCTACTACGCGCTGCGGTCGGCCGACCTCGCCAGCCAGGTGGTCCTCGACGACGCCCACGCGCCCTCCGAAAAGCCCTGCGCCTACCGCGCCATGCTCACCCACGACTTCGGCGCCGACCTGGCCTTCGGCGCCATGATCGCCCGCCGCGTTTTCCACGGCCGGTTCCTGTTGGGCACCGTGCCCCAGAGGGCGGTGCAGTTCCTTCGACGCAGCCCGTGCTTCTACGACCTCATGCAGGACCTGGTCGCCGGCAGCCAGACCTACCTCGGGCTCAAGAGCCGCCTGATGCGCAACCTCCAGGGCACCATGCTCGACACCTTCTTCCACTTCGTGCTGGGTCGGGAAACGGCGAGCGAGAACCAGGTATGAGGGACTTTTCCCGCTCGCGCGCGCTGTTCGAGAGAGCGCAGCTCTCCATCCCCGGCGGAGTCAATTCTCCTGTCCGGGCCTTCCGCAGCGTGGGCGGGACGCCGCCCTTCATCGCCCGCGGCGAGGGCTCGCACATCTGGGATGCCGACGGCAATCGCTACATCGACTACGTCTGCTCCTGGGGCCCGCTGATTCTGGGGCACCGGCATCCGGCCATCGTCGAGGCCATCCGGCGCGCCCTCGAACGGGGCACGAGCTTCGGCATGCCCACCGAGGGCGAGATCGATCTGGCGGAAGCTATCTGCCGCGCCGTGCCCTCCATCGAGATGGTGCGCCTGGTGAACTCGGGCACCGAGGCCACCATGAGCGCCCTGCGCCTGGCGCGCGCGTTCACCGGCCGCGACCTCACCGTGAAGTTCGAAGGCTGCTACCACGGCCACGTCGATTCCCTGCTGGTCAAGGCGGGCTCGGGCGTCGCCACTCTCGGCATTCCGGATACGGTGGGAGTGCCCAAGGCATTTGCCGATACCACCATCGCGCTGCCCTACAACGCCGTCGAACCCCTGGCGGAGTGCTTCGCCCGGCTCGGCGACAAGATCGCCGCCGTGATCGTCGAACCGGTTGTGGGCAACATGGGCTGCGTCCCGCCGGCGCCCGGGTTTCTCGAGGCTTTGCGTGACGAGACCGCGCGGCACGGCTCCCTGCTCATTTTCGACGAGGTGATGACCGGGTTTCGCGTGGCCTTCGGCGGAGCTCAGCAGCTCTACGGAATCCGGCCGGATCTCACCACCTTAGGCAAGGTGATCGGCGGAGGCCTCCCCGTGGGCGCCTACGGTGGGCGGCGCGATGTGATGTCGATGGTCGCCCCGGCCGGTCCCGTCTACCAGGCCGGAACGCTTTCCGGGAACCCACTGGCCGTGGCCGCCGGCCTCGCCATGCTGCGCTTCCTGGAAGCGCATCTTGAGGTCTATGCCGGCATGGAGCGCCACGCCACGCACCTCGCACAGGCGGCGCCCGAAGGCGTCACCGTCAACCGCGTGGGATCCATGTTTACGTTCTTCTTCACCCCTCGGCGGGTGACGGATTACGCATCGGCCCAGTCGTCTGATCGGGCTCGCTTCGGAGAGTTCTTCCGCTGGATGCTGGAGCGGGGATGTGCCTTCCCGCCCTCCCAGTTCGAGGCAGCGTTCCTCTCCGCCGCTCACTCCGACGATGACATCGAGCGTACCGTCACCGCCATGGGTGAGTTCTTCAAGCAGTAGGCTGTAGGGCCCCTGCCTGGAGGCTGGCAAGCTCGACCGCCGGCGTTCCCACGGTCAGGAAGTGCCTGGCAGCCGACGCCACCAACTCCGCTGTAGAGTGCACCCCGACCTTCCGGCAGATCCGCTTGCGATGATTGTTGACCGTGTGGACGCTGATGGCCAGCGTGTCGGCGATCTGTTTACTGGTTCGTCCTTGAGCTACAAGCCCAAAGACTTCGCTCTCGCGTGGTGTGAGTTCATCCTGACGCATATGCACCCTTACAGCCGGCTCCCCTAAGTGATATCGGGAAACGAAGCGTTGGCCGGTCTTGTTGTTCCCTCGATTGGATGCCGTAGTCCATGCAAGGGAGCGGCGCCACAACATTAAAGATCATTAATTTATTGGTCCAACCCAATCATTCCGGACCAAACGCACTAAAATAACCTTGGCGGGTTATTGGACGGGCTTCGCCGGTTTGTTACAGTTGCGGATGCTGTCAACGTTGTCCCTTATTATGCAAGCTGATAACATACTCACGCGCAGGGAACTTGAAGTCCTGGAGAAGATTGGTCAAGGGAAGACCAGCCGCCAGATCGCCGAGACGCTGAACCTTAGCGTCTTCACGGTCAACAATCACCGCAAGCACATCTGCAAGAAGATCGGTCTTCACTCGACCGCTCAGCTTGTCGCGTTCGCGGTGACGCAGTCTCACCCGGCCAGATTGCCTGTAAGCTGACGGCATCCCGAAGACGTCTGGCGAGCGCACCGCTCGCTCCCCCACCTGTGAGATCCTTCCCCTAAGTACGGCCGCTCCCGGCGGCCTGCGACCCGAGGAGGTGTCTATGTTTGTGACCGCCCTGGCCGGCCTTGGCCCGGACATGTTCGCCCTGAAGATCAGCGTGCTCGAGAAGGTCCTGCGCCCCGTCATCGTCTACGCGTTCGTTCTGATCTGTCTCCGCATATTCGGCAAGCGGCAACTGGCCCAGTTGAATCCGTTCGACCTGGTGGTGCTGCTGTCGATCTCCAACACCGTGCAGAACGCCATGATCGGCGACGACAACTCGGTCACCGGCGGGCTCATCGGTGCGCTGTCCCTGTTCGCCATCAACTACGTGGTGGTGCGCTTCGTTTTCCGGCACAAGGCTCTCGACCAGCTTCTCGAAGGCACGCCCACGGTGTTGATCGACTGCGGACACGTGCGCCGCCGCGCCCTCGCCAAGGAGCTGCTCTCCGAGTCGGAGTTGGTGTCGGTAGCGCACCGCCAGGGCTTCGACAGCCTGAAGGACATCGACCACTGCGAGCTGCAGCCGGGCGGCATCTTCTACATCCGTGGCGTCACGCCTCCCGAGCCCAAGACCTCCCAACTTCTGGCCAGGATGGAACAGCTCGGCCAGCAGCTCGACCGCATCGAGCAGCGCCTCCCCGCCGCGTAGGCCAAGCACCGAACCGCGCGCGCCAGCAAGCGGACCAGGCCTACCGGACTCGCTTCCGCATGAGTTCGTCCAGGAAGGCGAACACATCGGGCTCCCAAGCGCTCACCCCGAGATACAGGAAGACGTGGCCGTCTTCCACTGTTTGGCCGATCGGCGGGTAGATCTTCAGGCGGTGCGGCTTGCCGAGTTGCTGCAACCGGGCATCGAGCGCCGTGCCCAGCGTGACCGAGTAATCGTTCTCGGCATGGATGAAGAACATCGGCGCCGCTCGGTGGGCGACAGCGGCCAAGAGCCGCTCCCGCAGCCGCGGCGACCGATCCCAGCTATAGCCCGCACCGGAGAAGATCACGGCTGCTCGCAGGTCGGGGTCGCGCTCAGCCAACAGGATCGTGAGCGAACCTCCGAACGAGTGTCCGACGGCCGCGACGTTATGCGCGTCCACCTCGGGGAGGGCCCGGAGAAACGCAAGCCCGGCAAGGGCGTCGCTCATCTGTGAGGTCTCCAGCAGCTTCAACTGCAGTGCGTTCCGCCCCTCCTGCCCATGCGCGGCCGATTCGCCGTCCATCAGGTCCTCGGCGCTGACCCCTTGGTCCGCGGAGAGCCCGACGCCGCGCCGGAACAGGTACAGGAACACATACCCATGCCGGGCGAACACCGGCCCTAGTATGTC
>CAZBQQ010000011.1:43558-47910 GCA_964493965.1 uncultured Solibacteraceae bacterium | reverse complement strand
TGCGGCCACTCCGTGACCAGCACCAGCGCATCGGCCTCCGACGCCAGTTGCTCTACCGATTCCACCAGGACGAGGCTCGCGTCGCACTCGCGCCGGGCGCGCTCGAGCGCGATCGGATCGTGCGCGCGCACCTTGGCGCCGCGTTCCGTCAGGCGGCGCGCGATGTCCAGTGCCGGAGCGTCGCGCAGGTCGTCCGTCTGCGGCTTGAAGGCCAGCCCGAGAAGGCCGATGGTGCGGCCCTTCAGGATCTTCAGCGTCCCGAGCAGCTTCTCGAGCACGCGGTCGCGCTGGCGGTAGTTGACTTCGCGAGCCGCCGCTACGATCGGCATGGTCAGGTTGTACTCGCGCGCCGTGGCGATCAGCGCCGAGGTGTCCTTCCCGAAACACGAGCCGCCCCAGCCTATCCCGGCCTGCAGGAACCGCGTCCCGATGCGCGCGTCGAGGCCGATGCCTTTGCTGATCTGCGTGGCATCCGCGCCCACTTTCTCGGCCAGTTGCGCGACCTCGTTGATGAAGCTGATCTTGAGGGCGAGAAAAGCATTGGCGGCGTACTTCACCAGCTCGGCCGACGCCAGGTTGGTGGTGATGAGCGGCACGGCGCCGAGCGACTCGGGCCGGGGAAGGAAGCTCGGAGCCGGGAACGTCTGCTCCACCACGGGCCGGTAGAGGTTGTAGAGACATTCCAAAGCGCGCGGATCGTCCGAGCCGACCACCACACGGTCTGGGTACAGCGAGTCGTGCAGCGCCGAGCCCTCGCGCAAGAACTCGGGATTCGACGCCACCGAGAAGCGCCCCTTCGAACGCTCCGCGTTATGGGCCTCGAAGGATTCGCGCACCAGGGATTCCACCCAGTTGCCGCAGCCGATCGGGACCGTCGATTTGTTCACCACCACGGTGAAGGAGTCGCCCAGCCGCTCGCCGATCGCGGTGGCGGCCGCGCGCAGATAGGACAGGTCGGGATTGCCGTCGGCCAGGGGTGGCGTTCCCACAGCGATGAAGATCAGGTCGGCGCCGGGATGCGCCTCGTCCGCATTGGTCGTAAAGCGGAGGCGCGCCTGGGCCAGCGCCGCAAACTCTTCGAGGAAGGGCTCGTAGATCGGGAACTTGCCCTGGCGCAACAGTCCGATCTTCGCTTCGTCGGAATCGAGCAGCGTCACCGTGTGGCCCAGGTACGCCAGCGCGACTCCGGTGGTGATGCCAACATAACCCGCTCCGACAATGGAGACTTTCATTCGACCTCCGATTCTCGATCTTAGCAGCGCGCGCGTGGCAGGCGCGCGAACTGCAGGCGTCGCTACAATGGGACTTGGCCATGGACAAACGCCGCATGTGCCCGCACTGCCGGGCCTTCATTACCACCAACGATCGTGTGTGCCCCTATTGCAGTGCCCAGGTGGGGCCACGCGCCATCGACGTGCGGCATCCCAGCGACATTCTGGGCGGCTTCATTCCCCACGCCCGTTTCACCACCTCCATCATCCTGCTCATCAACTGCGGCCTTTTCGCCGTCACGTTAGCTCTGAGCATGGGCACCGCTCCGTCAAACGCCCTGCTGGGGATCGACGGGAACACCCTGATCCGTTTGGGCGGGAAGTGGCAGATCTTCGAGACTGGCCAGTGGTGGCGCCTGGTGACGGCAGGCTTCCTGCACGGCGGCATATTCCACATCCTGATGAACTCCTGGGTCCTGTTCGATGTGGGCGCGCAGGTCGAGGAAATCTTCGGGGCGGCCCGCATGATCTTCATCTACCTGGTCGCCTCGGTGGCGGGCTTCTTTGTGAGCTCGATGTGGTCGAATAGCCTCTCAATAGGAGCTTCGGCCGGCATTATGGGGCTGATCGGCGCGATGCTCGCTCTGAGCGTACGCCAGCGCTCGAACCCCGCGGCGGCGGCGATGCGTGGCATGTACCTCCGCTGGGTCATGTACATCCTCGCGCTGGGAATTTTTGGCCCGCTCTTTGGTCTGAACATCGATAACGCGGCGCACCTCGGCGGTCTGGCGGGCGGGTTCTGCATTGCCTATGTGGCCGGAACCCCGAAGCTGGCCGACGCCTTCCGTGAGCGCTTCTGGCGCGGCGCGGCGTTCGTTGCGATCGCCCTGACGATCGCGTCGTTCGCGATGATGCTGCAGTCCGCTACCCGAACGTAATCTGGGCGATCACCAGCTCCGGGAGCACCTGGTTCCAGCTCTCGGGAATGGTGTCGAACGGCAGCCGGAAATCCTTCGTCTCGCCCGGCTTCAGGCCGCCCAGCCGCTCTTTGACGATGGACACCCGGTCACGCAGCACCACCCGGCCCGAGGGATCGCGGAACACGCAGTTGAGGTCGATCTGTTTCAGCATGCGGTTGCCGGTGTTGGTGATCTTGCCGGTGACTTCCACCAGCGTCTGTCCCGCGAAGTTCTGCTTGGCACTCATGTTGACATCGCTCAAGCCGAGGTAGCCGGCGTGAACATAGGCGCGCGCTTCCGGCGTCAGCACCGGCGCTGGCTCCTGAGGCGGCCCGCCGCGCGTCAGCAGCAACACGGCCACCGCCACCGCCGCGGCGACCACCAGCGTGATGACGATCGTAGTGGGAAAGCCGCCGGAAGTCCGGCGTTCGGCATTGGGGTCCACGCGAAGAGCCATAATCAGTGGATTCTAGCAGGCCCGGAGAGCGCTGTCTTACAGTAGGGAATGGCTAAGCCCACCGACGCTGTCTGGAAGTCCTCCGAGCTGGCGGTCACCTTCCTCGAAGGTGTTCGCGGCGCGATCCCGTTTGCCGACGCGCAAATCGACATCATGCTGAGGCTCATCGCCGCCTGCGAGCGACCGGTCGAGAGAATCCTCGATCTGGGATGCGGGGATGGAGTCCTCGCGGCGGCGGTTCTGGACCGCTATCCCGAGGCGTTCGCCGTGCTGCTCGATTTCTCCGAGCCGATGCTCGATGCGGCGCGCAAGCGGTTTGCGGACCGGGCCGCTCGCGTGGAGATTCTGAGCGTGGACTATGGCCAGCCGTCCTGGACGCAGGCCGTTGCGCCGTTCACTCCCTTCGATGCCGTGGTGTCCGGCTTCTCGATCCACCACCAGCCCGATGCACGGAAGAAGGAGATCTACGCGGAGATCCATGAGCTGCTTGCGCCGGGCGCGATCTTCGTCAACGTGGAGCACGTGGCGCCCGGGTCCCCGTGGCTCGCACGCATGAACGACGAAGCGTTCCTCGACGGCTTGCAGCGGTGGCAGCCGGCGCTCTCGCGCGCGGAGATCGAGAGCACGTACTACCGCCGCGCCGATAAGGACGCGAATATTCTGGCGCCGGTGGAGGCGCAGTGCGAGTGGCTGCGCGCGATCGGATTCACCGACGTGGACTGCTATTTCAAGGCGTTCGAGCTGGCGGTCTTCGGCGGGCGGCGGGCTACATCCGGTACAGCATCCAGTACACAACCACGCCCGTGACGCTGACGTAGAGCCAGATGGGCAGCGTCCAGCGCGCGATGGCGCGGTGGCGGTCGAAGCGCGAGCGCAGGCCGCGCGAGAGGGTCACGATGGCGAGCGGCGGCACGGCGGCCGCGAGCAGCGTGTGGGTGATCAGGATCGCGAAGTAGAGGGTTCGGATGGGGCCGGTTCCCGCGAAGCGCACCACGCCGGCCTGGGCGTGGTAGATCAGGTAGCAGATCAGGAAGATGGTCGAGACGGTGAAGGCCGCTAGCATTACGTTGCGGTGGGTGCGTTTGCGGCCCCGGCGGATTAGGGTGTAGCCCCACACGAGAAGTACCGCGGCGGTGCCGTTCAGGATGGCGTTGACCAGGGGAAGGCTACTGCGGGTCTGGAGACCCGCTGCAGGTGTGGACACCTGCCCCACTTCCAACCCATGGATGGCGGCGATTAGGGGGTCCAGGGTCGCGCCTTCCTCCGTATGAAAGTAGCCTCGGATAAGGCCGCTACGGTCCACCAGGGCGAAGAGCGTTGAATGGGTGAAGGTGCCGTCCACGTTGCCCATCTTGAAGGCGTCGCGGTCTAGAGTGTTCAGCGTCGCCGGTGAGCCCGTGAGCATGTACCAGCGGCTGGGGTCGGCTCGGAAGCGCTGGGCGTAGGCGGCCAGGACCGTGGGCGTGTCGTGTTGCGGATCCACCGAGAACGAAACCAGACGCACGTCTGACAGGTCGGCGATTCGCTTCTGGACCGAGTGCATTTCGGCCGACATGCGCGGGCAGGGGCCCATGCAGGTGGTGAAGAAGAAGTCGGCCACCCAGATCTTGCCTTCGAGGGTTTTGCTGTCGAACGTCGCGCCGGTTTGCGAGGTCAGGACGAAGGCGGGCACGCGGCCGTAAACCGGCAGGGCTTCGTGTCGCGCGCAGCCGGCGAGGCTGAGGA
>CAZBQQ010000011.1:1439-43458 GCA_964493965.1 uncultured Solibacteraceae bacterium | reverse complement strand
ACGCGGCCGTAAACCGGCAGGGCTTCGTGTCGCGCGCAGCCGGCGAGGCTGAGGAAGAGGGGCGCGAGAAGAGCCGCCTTCACGCGAAGGCCCTCGTCGTCTTTCGGGTCGCGGACGCCGTGGCCACCGCGAACAGCACCGCGGCGAAGGACGCGGTCACGATCACGCTCAGCGCGGGGCCGGGCACTCCGGCGTGGCCTTCGAGCGGCGCGCGCAACGCCGACACCGCGTAGGTCACAGGGTTGGCGCGCATCAGCCACTGCACCCAGCCGTGCGCTTTGGCGATCGGGAACAGCGAGCCCGATACCAGCCACAACGGCAGCAGGACCAGGTTCATGATGGCGTGAAAGCCCTGCGTCGATTCCATCTGCCAGGCAATAACGAATCCGACCACCGTGAACATGAACGCGATCAACCCGATCACGGCGGCGGCTTCGAGCAGCGCGGCGGCGCCGGGCGTGTGGCCGGTGGCGGGGACGAAGCACAGGAACACCAGGCCCTGGAGCCAGGCGAGTGTCGCGGAGCCCGCGATCTTGCCGAGCACCATGGAGCTGCGCGGCGCGGGCGAGACCAGCATCGAGAGGAGGAAGCCCTCGCGGCGGTCCTCGATCAGCGACATGGTGGAGAATACCGCGGAGAACATCACCGTGAGCACCAGCGCTCCGGGGTAGAAGAAAGCCAGGTCGCCGAAGCCGGAGCCGATCAGGAGCCAGAACAGCAGCGGCGAACCGACGTAGCCGACCACGCGCGCCTTCTCGCGCCAGAAGCGCACCAAGTCGCGTGTCCACAAAGCCCAGACGGGTAGCCAGAAGCTCATGACAGGTTCGCTCCGGTCTCGTCCAGGAAGACGTCTTCGAGGGTGGGCTTGTGCAGCGCCACGGAGTGGATCGCGCCGGGGAAGGCCTCAACGGCCTCGGCGATGAAGCGGTGTCCGTTGCCGATTTCGACGCGCACGGAGCCGTTCTGCGCGACGCCTTCGACGCCGAAGCGCGCGCGAAGGTCGGGCAGCAGGAGCGCTGGCTGGTCCACATCGAGGATCACCACGTCGCCGCCGATGCGCGCTTTCAACTCGGCGGGCGCGCCCTCGGCGACCACCTTGCCTTCGTGCAGCAGCAGGAGACGGTCGGCGCGGTCGGCCTCGTCGAGGATGTGCGTGGTCACCAGGACGGTGATGCCCTGGCGGTCACGCAGCTCTTCGACGTACTGCCAGAGCTCGCGGCGCGCGCCGGGGTCGAGGCCGGTGGAAGGCTCGTCCATCAGGAGCACGGTGGGGCGGTGCAGCAGTCCTTTAGCGATCTCGACGCGGCGACGGAGGCCGCCCGAGAGCGTGTCCACCAGGTCGTTGCGGCGGTCGGCGAGGCCCAGGCGCGACGCCACTTCCTCGATCCGCTCGGCGAGCGCGCGGCCGTGCATGGCGAACAGTTGTCCCTGGGCGCGCAGGTTTTCGAAAACGGTCAGCTTCTTGTCGAGGCTCTGCGACTGGAAGACCACACCGATGCGGCGGCGCACTTCGGCGGGCTGGCGCTCCACGTCGTAACCCGCTACGCTCGCGGAGCCGTTTGAGGGAGCGAGCATCGTCGCGAGGATTCGGAACAAGGTCGATTTCCCGCCGCCGTTGGGGCCGAGGACACCGAAGATCTCGCCCTCGCGCACCTGGAAGGAAACGCCGGCGAGCGCAGTGCGGGCGCCGTACTGGCGAGTCAGATTGTCGACGGAGACGATCACGGCCTGTCCAACAACATCAAACCATAAAGCAGAGGCAGGTAGACGACCGATGTCAGGAGCACCTGCCGCGCGCGCAGCCGCGTACGATCGAACGCGACCCGCAGCCCGGCGGTCAGAAACGCCAGGCCCAGCGCCAGCGCGCCGTACAGATACAGGGTGCCCGTCATGTGCAGGAATCCCGGCGCGAGGCTGACGGGGATGAGCACCAGCGAGGCGATGACGATCTGGCGCGCGGTGGATTTGCCGTCGGGCTCGACCACGGGCAGCACCACGATTCCGGCGCGGCCGTAGTCCTCGCGATACATCCAGGCGATGGCGAGGAAGTGCGGAAATTGCCACAGAAAGAGGATGGCGAACAGGACCCAGGCCGGCGCGGAGAGACCGCCGGCCGCGGCTGCGAAGCCGATCAGCGGCGGCATGGCGCCAGGAAACGCGCCGATGGTGGTGGCGTGCGGGGTGCGCTGCTTGAGCGGCGTGTAGAGAAGCAGGTATGTGGCGAGCGTGGCCAATCCCCAAAGGGCAGCCACGCGGTTGACGGCCAGGGCGAGGTCGGCGAATCCGAGTGCCGAAAGAACGATGCCGAACGCCAGCGCGCGGCCGGGGGTGACGCGTCCGGACGGGATAGGCCGGGCTTCCGTGCGGCGCATCTTGGCGTCGGCTTCGCGCTCGTACCACTCGTTGAGCGTGGCGGTGCCGGAGGCGAGCAGGCCGGTTCCCAGCAGGGTGTTGAACAGCACGAGCCAGCGCGCGTCGCCGCCTCCGAGACCGAAATAGTAGCCCACGGCGGTGCTGCCGAGGATCAGCCACGTGATGGTGGGCTTGGTGAGTTCGAGGTAGTCGCGCATCAGTTCGAGGTGGCCCCGCATCAGGGGCCGGCTTGCACCTCTTAAGATGCTCGCGGCGGGAATTACGATTCCACAGTAATTTTTGCGCATCCCCAGGAATGGCCCTGGAGCCATTATAGCGCTGGGGGCGGGGGCTGGACAGCGGGGCTTTTCGGGTCTGGAGTGGGGGTTTAGGGTGTCCATTTGGGGGATTGGGACCGTGTTGCACTTTTTGGTTTTTTGCGTTGTGCGGCTCCCGAAGGACGGGAAACAGTAGACTTCCTGCTGATCGGCGTGTCCGACTTTGGGACTGGGACGGTGTTGCGATTTTTTGTCTCTCGTCTTCCGCGCGGGGCGAGGTTGCTGTCGGGTGCCGAAGTGACGAAAAGTGATGAACGGAACCGCTTGGACTGTTTTGGGGTGAGCCTTTTGGTGAGACACGCGGAATTTCAACAGTTGCCGTCACCAGCACGAGAGTAAAGCGGGGCTGGCTGTTGGGGCGATGGCCAGAATCGCTAGGTGATTGAAGCGAGGGCAAATCCAGAACTGAAGTCGGAGTGACCCGCGTTTCGCGGCGGAAGCGGCCAGTGTGCCTGGCTTTGATCGTGGGCGCGCTGGGCCCAATGCTGTGGTCGTTGACGGGGCGGCGGTGGGCTGGCTTCGCCGGCGCCATGGGCTCCACAGCAGATCGCTGCCAGGGGAGTGGCCGGCAGCACGGCGTCGGAATACGCGCCGCGCTGGGTTGCGGAGTTCCCGCGATACGACTCGTTTAGCGCACGCGTGGTTTCCGGTAGCGCGCGGCTACGGCAACTCGCTCCTGGCCCTGCTCGCTGCGCGGTTGTTCCGGGGGCGCTCCAGCGCCGCGCGGCCCGAAGATGACGGGGGGCGACGGTGCGAGAGGGAGTTCAACCCTCACCATGTATGACTTCCTCCCCCGCGAATTCTCTTGAGGCGCACGAGGGGCGGCGTCTCATCGACCCACGTGTAGGCCAGGCAGGCCGAGGGCGGCGGTCCTTCGCGCGTGGTACGCCCCTTGAGTTCGATCTCAACGCCGGGCAGGCGGGCCCCGAGCGCGCGCGCCAATTCTTCGGAAAAGAACAGCGATCCGTTCACCTGGTCCGGCATATCCACCAGCGCGACCTGCTGGCACGACGGAACCGCCTTCAGATCTTCCGCGATCTCGGCCACCAAGCGCGGAATCGCGTCCACACGGCGTTCGTGGACGTATTGGCTGAAGAAGGTCGCGAGCCCCGCCAGTGCGACCCAGAGCCCGAGGACGGCTCGCGGATGCGCCGTCCGCATCAAAACCGCGCCCAGGAAGAAAGCTGGCCAGACCGAGCAGTAATAAAGATAGCGGCCCTGCACCAGGGAGGGCCCGATGAATGCGATCACGTTCGCGGAGGGCAGCAGCGCTACCAGGAGCGCCGCCAGCGGCCACCATTCACGCCGTGGCGATTGCGGCCGGTAAGTGAACGCCACGTATACGAGCAACAGGGCGAATCCCGCCACGCCGGCGTCCACCCATAGTGGCCAGCGCGTGGTGGCATCCAGCGCCATCTGACACGCCAGCGGCGCCCGCACCAGCATCGTGGCGACCGTATTCCAGGTGAGCGCGAAGTGCAGCGAACCGTATCCACCGATGCCTCCCAGGACGGGGAACCGCACCGCCACCGCCGTTGCCGCCACCAGGAAAGCGCACAGGATCGCAAGGCGCCATCGCCGCAATTCCGCTGGTGCGGCTCCGCCCGCTCCACGCACCAGACGCAGGACGATCAACAGCAACGGCGCGGCGTATGCGCTTTCCTTCGAGAGGAGCGCCAGCGCCAGCGAGCCGCACATCGCCGCCAACGCCGCGATTCCGCCCGCCTTCGCAAACCGCAGAGCCAAAGCGAACGCGGCCAGGGAAAAGAACGCCGCGAGAAGGTCGAACCTCGCGGCCGGCCACATCACGGTCTCGAAGGTGGCCGGAGCCACCGCAAAGACGAGGGCGGCCGCCGTGGCCGTGGAACGCCTGAATCCCAGCCCGCGGCCGAGCACCGCCACGAGCAACGAATTGCCGAGATGCAGCCCGACGCTCTGAAGGTGGTACCAGCCGAGCGCGTTTCCGAACAGCCGCCAATCGAGCCATAGCGACAGGAACCCGATCGGACGGTAGAACCCGTCGGGCAGTCGCCGGTAGAAGTACTCCGCCAGCGAGCTGGCCGAGGCATGTGAAGCGCTGAAACTCGCGTACGCCCACAACGAATCGTGGTAGTTGACTCGAAACGAGATGGCATACGCTCCGATCGCCGCCACCGCAACGAGCAGGGGCCACGCCGGCAGAGAGAGGTTGCCGTTCACGTCCCGCGACGCTCCGGCCGCCATGCGGGCCAGGATCGCGAGTGTGAAACTGGCGCTTAGAAAGATCAGCGGCTTGAAGGCCGCATGGGCTACGAGATGCAGGGGACCGGCCCGCCAATCGTACCCGGGCACGAAAGCCAGGCAGGCCACGTTGACGGCCGCGGCTATCACGAGGACTCGCGTGAGGATCTCGAAAGCGCGGCGCAGCATCTCATGCAATCGTAACGCGGGCCGGGCGGGGCTGAAGCCCCGCGCGGACTGAAGCCCGCCCTCCCGTCCAGCGACGTCGGCGGTTGACTTGCCCGGCCTTCGCGGGATATCGTTGGGCCATAGAGATATAGAGGAGGCTGGCGTCTGTGAGCGGAGCTGTCCCGAGGCGCGTCGATGGCACCGAAGGGCTGAAAGCGCTCATACCGCTGGTCTATGACGAGCTGCGGCGGCTGGCGCGTTATCACCTGGGCCGCGAGCGTTCCGATCATACTCTCCAGAGCACTGCGCTCGTGCACGAGGCCTACCTTCGCCTTTCCGCACAGAAGTTGCAGGTCGAGAACCGGGCGCATTTTGTGGCGGTCGCGTCGCAACTCATGCGCGAGATCCTGGTGGACTACGCGCGCCGGCATCGCGCCGGCAAGCGCGGCGGCGGCGCCTGCCGGGTGACTTTGGACGAGCGGATCGCTCTCCCCCAGACCCAAAGCGTCGACGTGCTGGCACTGGATGAGGCGTTGAACGGACTGGCGCGCCTCGACCAACAGCAGAGCCGGATCGTGGAACTGCGGTTCTTTGGCGGGCTCTCGATCGAAGAAACCTCGGCCGTTCTCGGCGTCTCGCCGGCGACCGTGAAGCGCGACTGGGCGACGGCGCGAGTCTGGCTACACCGGGAAATCACCGGACTCGAGGCATGAGCCCCGAGCGCTGGGCGCAGGTCAGGGAAGTGCTGTATGCAGTCCTCGATCTCGACCCTGACCAACGCGCTCAGTATCTCGACAGGATCTCGGCGAACGACCATGCGTTGCGCGAGGAGGTGGAATCCTTCGTCCTCTCGCACGGTGAGATCGATGCCGGTTTTCTGAGAACCATTCCCGGGGACGGCGCCAGCGCCGAGGGCAGGCCCGCCTTGTTGGGGCGGCTCATCGGGCCGTATAGAATCGTCGAGGAACTGGGCTCGGGAGGAATGGGCGAAGTGTACCGCGCGGTGCGCGCCGACGACCAGTATCAAAAGCAGGTCGCGGTCAAAATCGCGCGGAGGGGCTTCGATACCGGCTCCGGCCTGCGCCGGTTCAAGGCAGAGCGGCAGATCCTGGCCACGCTCGACCATCCTCACATCGCGCGCCTGCTGGACGGCGGCAGCACCGAAGACGGCCTTCCCTATGTGGTCATGGAGTTGGTCCAGGGGGTGCCCATCGACGAGTACTGCGAGGCGCACCATCTCTCTTTGGTCGAACGCCTGCAACTTTTCCGGCTGCTTTGTGGCGCGGTCCACTACGCTCACCAGCACCTGGTGGTGCATTGCGATCTGAAGCCGAGCAACATCCTGGTGACCGAGGAAGGCGTGCCCAAGCTGCTGGACTTCGGGATCGCGAAGCTTCTGGCGCCCGAGAATTCCGAGCAAACGACGGTGGTGCGGGTGATGACGCCGGAATTCGCCAGCCCCGAGCAGGTGCGCGGCGAGCCCATCACCACGGCTACCGATGTGTACCTGCTGGGAGTGGTTCTGTACCGGCTGCTGACGGGGCGGAGCCCATACCGGATCACGAGCGGCGCGCCGCACGAAATGGCTCGCGTGATCTGCGAGACGGAACCGCAGCGGCCGAGCACCGCGATCGGCGGTGGGGCGCAGGAAGCGAGGCGGCTGGGGCGGCGGCTGGCCGGCGATCTGGACAATATCGTACTGATGGCCCTGCGGAAGGAGCCGCACCGGCGCTATGCGTCGGCGGCGCAGTTCGCGGAGGACATACGGCGGCATCTGGAGGCCCTGCCGGTTGTGGCGCGAAAGAACACGCTCGGCTATCGCGCCGGCAAGTTCGCCGCGCGGCACAAACTCGGAGTGGCGGCAACCGTCCTAGCCATCGTGGCGGCGGCGGCAGGCATGGCGGTGGTGATTCGGGAAGCACAAATCGCGCGCGCTCAACGCGCCCGGGCGGAGGAACATTTCCAGGACGTCCGCGCGCTCGCCGATTCCCTTTTGTTCGAGGTCCACGATGCCATACAGGACTTGCCCGGGGCCACACCGGCGCGCCAGCTCATCGTGCAAAAGTCGATCGAGTACCTGCGCCACCTGTCCAAGGATTCCGCGGGCGATGTCTCGCTCGAAAGGGAATTGGCGAACGCCTATGAGCGCATCGGGCTGGTGCAGGGGAATCCCGAAGGCTCGAACCTGGGTGACATCGCCGGCGCTCTCGACAGCTTTACAAAAGCGCTCGGTATGCGGCAGAAACTCGCGGCCTCGGCTTCAGGGAAGAGCACCAGCGAGCTGATTCCGTTGGCTGCGAGCTACAGAGAGGTGTGCGGGCTGAACGCACGTTATCTCGGCAACATTCAGGCCGCTCTCGACGACTGCGGGAAGGCGCTGGGAATCCTCGAGGGCCTCGGCGGGAAGGGCCGTGGAGTCAAGGCGGAGCTTGCGAAGGCGTACGAGGCGATGGGCGGGGTCTACGGGGAGAACAGCACGGTAGGCAATGCGGGCGATTCTTATGCCGCGCTGGAGAACCATCGCAAGGCGCTGGGGCTGGTGGATGAACTCGTGGATGCCGCTTCCGGGGATCCGGACCTGCGCCACTGGCAGGCACGGCTGAGGCTCCTGACTGCCGACGACCTGTTCCAGACGGGGCAGGTGCCCGAGGCGCTGCCCCTCTACGCGAAAGCGACGGCGGCACTGGAGAGTCTGGCCAGAGGGAACGACAACACGACGTACGGTCATACCCTGATGCGTGCCTATCAGCGCATGGGAGACATGCTGCTGACGGGCGGCCGTTACACGGAATCGTTGCCGTACTATCGAATGCAATTGCAGACCGCCGAGAGACTGGTTGCGCTCGACCCCAGGAACATGGTCTCCCGAACTGACCTTGTGGCTTCTCGCGCCACTTACGGCCACGCGCTGTGGCGGGCGGGGCGCGTATCGCAAGGTCTGGCTTCTCTGCGACGCGGGTTGGTCGAGATCGGCGACCGCGCAAGGACGGAATCGAGAGCCCAGGGGCTCGAGAACACGGTGATCGCCTGGATGGCGGGGGGCCAGGAAAAGGCGGGCGACTGGAGCGGCGCGTTGCGCAACTACTTACTGGCACGAGATGCCTACGATGCCATGTGCCGGTCCGACCCCAGAGACGTGGAGGACTGCCTGATGGTCCCGGCGATTCTGGACCGGGTGGCGCGCATCCACATGCAGCACGCGAGGCTCGCGGAGGCCCAGGCCGAGTACCAAACGGCTCTGGCCCTCAGCGAGCCACTCTCGGCCGGCGCGAAGCCGAACCTCGAGGCGGTGTACGGTGTCGTCAACGTCTACTACGGTATCGGCGAGGTGCGGGCAGCCATGGCCGGGGCACGGTTCCGGGAGCAGGCGTGCGAGTGGTATCGCAAGAGCTATGCCGCGTTCCTGCGCATCCCGGCGTGGCGTCCTATCACACCCAACGAGTTCGAGGCTCGCGCTCCTGAACAGATTCAAGCGCGGTTGGCTCGGTGCGAGTAGGCCTGGACAGTGGCGCAGACTCTTAGTCTGCAGCGTCGAGACTCTTCTCGACGCGAAAACCGGCCTCGACTCGAATGTCTGCCGCCACTTAGTTTTCCCAGCTGCGGACAGCCGGAGTGGGGCGGCTCTCCAGAGCTGCGCCGGACGTCCACGTCCGGCTTCCTTGGTTTCAGGAAGTTGGACGGAGGCGGGTCTGGAGACCCGCTGCAGGACTGGAGTCCTGCCCCACGGCGAAAACTAAGTGGCATTGGGCAGGAGTGGCTGCGCCACGAAAACCTACTACGCCCACCCACGCCTGCTACTGGCCGACGATGTAGCCCGAGATGGTGCAGACGATGCCCTGGGGATTCGGCGAGGCAGGATCGGCCCGGAAGAACAGGCCGACGTCGACCGAGCCTCCGGCGGGCGAGCTGCCATACGCCTTGAGCGGACTCGTCATGCGCCAGATGTCCAAGTTGGAGGAGGAGGACTGCTTGGTCAGGGTGAGCAGATGGGAAACATGATCCGTGCCATTCACCGGGAACTGGCTGTTCGGAACGATTAGCTGGACATCCCCCGGACCTTGCCCAGAGAAGAGTTCAGCCTGGCAGGAGATGGTCTCGATCACGATCTGGCGGCCAGCCGGAATCGCGAACAGAGTGCAGGAGGCCTGTCCGGAAGTTGGATCGATGTTCCCCGTCGCGCAGGATGCGTTGAAGCCGTTGCGGGCGGGGCGGTCGGCATCCACGTACAGGGGCGCGGTGGGCGCGGTGTTGAGGTTGACCGTCGGCGTGCCGCTCAACTGCACGGCCGGCAGGCTGCTGACGCCGACCGTTCCGGTAACGTTGGCGTTGACGGTCCCCTGCACCGGCAGCGGCGTGTTCACGATGGTCACCGGGATGGCCGGCACGAGGACGGCGGAGCTGGCCGGAGCGGCGCTGCTCAGCACGATTGTGGTGGCGAGGATCGCCAGACCTGGCGTACTCGAAAGGCACTGCGCAAATCGCATCATGGTGTTTCTCCTTAGGTTCGTTGAATCGGTTGCCGGTAACGCGGCCCCTCTGGGGTTCGGCGGAAGCGGCGCCCATGCCGCCACGCGGCCGGGCTTTCCTGCTTCGTTGAGGTAGAAAGCGCGCAATCGGGGAAAACTGGCTCACGGGGACGGCGCATCGGGGCGGGTCTGGAGACCCGCTGCAGGTGTGGACGCCTGCCCCACGGCGGGCTTGAATCCCGCGATACTGGAAGCTTATGGACGAACCCGCCTTGTTCACTCCCGTTTCCCTCCGCGAGGTGCGGATGCGGAACCGGATCGCGGTGTCGCCCATGTGCCAGTATGCGTGCGAGGACGGGATGGCGACGGACTGGCATTTTGTCCACCTGGGCAGCCGCGCGGTGGGCGGGGCCGGGTTGGTCATGACCGAAGCGGCCGCGGTGGAGGCGCGCGGGCGCATCTCGCCGAACGATTTGGGGATCTGGGACGACGATCAGATCGAGCCGCTGGCACGCATTGCGCGGTTCATCGAAAGCCAGGGCGCCGTGGCGGGCATGCAGATCGCACACGCGGGACGCAAGGCTTCGACCGCGCGGCCGTGGGACGGCGGCGCGCAAATCCCCGCCGAGCGCGGCGGCTGGCGGCCGGTGGCGCCCAGCTCGATTCCGTTTCTCGACAACGAGTGCCCGCCGGAAGAGCTGACGATGCCGGAGATCCGGCGCATCGGCGCGGCCTTCGCGGCGGCGGCGCGGCGCGCGGTGGAGGCAGGCTTCCGCGTGCTCGAGATACACGCCGCGCACGGCTACCTGCTGCACGAATTCCTCTCGCCGTTGAGCAACCAGCGGACCGACGAATACGGCGGCCCGCTCGGGCATCGCATACGCGCGCTTTGCGACGTCACCTGGGCGGTGCGCGAAGTGTGGCCCGCGGCCTTTCCGCTGTTCGTGCGGATTTCGGTCACCGACTGGGCCGAGGACGGCTGGGACGCGGATCAATCGGTGCTGCTGGCGCAGCGGCTGAAGCCGCTAGGCGTGGACCTGATCGACTGCTCGTCGGGAGGGTTGCTGCCGCGGGTGATGATTCCGATCGGGCCGGGCTACCAGGTTCCCTTCGCCGAGCGGATCCGCCAGGAGGCGGGCATCGCGACCGGCGCGGTGGGTCTGATCACCGAGCCCGAGCAAGCCAACGAGATCATTGCCAGCGGAAAGGCGGACATCGTCCTGCTGGCGCGCGAGATGCTGCGCGATCCCTACTGGCCGCTGCACGCGGCGCGGCGGCTGGGATCGAAGCTCGCGCCTCCGGTGCCTTACCGGCGGGCGTTCTGAGGGGTCCGGCAGCGAAGCTCCGGGCAGCACACGCAAAAGACGCGCTCGAATTGACGTTCTCCCTCGTGCGTGATCCGGACGGCACGGGTGGCGCGCATGCGCGCAAGCCATTTCCTCTCGAAGAAGCGGGAGAGTAGCGCTGCGCCTACGGAGCCTCCGATGTGGGGATGGCGTTCGGTCCAGTCCAGGCACTTGCGAGCGAAGGAACGCCGCTCGTCCCGCAGACGCGACGCGTCGATGTCGAGGGAGCGCAGGAACTTCTCGCCCGATGGTGTCAGGGCGAACTCGTGGCCGTGGTGCCGCAGAGCGTTGATCCTCAGGAGCTCGCCGGTCAGGGCGATGGAGAGCACGCCAGCCAGGTGGTCATAGCAGGTCCTGGCAAAGCGTAGCTCCGGCATTTCGGAAGCGGGCTGTGGCGCGAGCGCACCGAGAGCCTCGATGGCGGAGGCGACGTCGGCGCTTTGAAAGCGGAAGAGCCGCTGGCGTCCACACCGCTCGCAAACGATCAGGCCCCCGGCGAGGAGTTTGGATAGATGCGAGCTGGCGGTTTGCGGCGACACCTCGGCGGCCATGGCCAGCTCCGTGGCCGAGTGTGCGGCACCGTCCAGCAGAACCGTGAGCATCCGGATTCGTCCGGCTTCACCGATCAGGCCGGCGACGCGCACGATGGAATCTGCATGCATAGTTCAATTTGCATTGAACCATAGATGCAGGGGCGCGCGCTAGTCTGGATGTATGACGGATCTGACGATTGCGCTGGAAAACCGGCCGGGCGCGCTGGCCGAGATGGGGGAAGCTCTGGGCCGCGCTGGAGTGAGCATCGAGGGTGGCGGCGCCTTCGTAATCTGGGGCCAAGGCGTGGCCCATTTTCTATTCGCGGACGGGGCCGCGGCCCGCGATGCCCTCGAAGCCGCGGGCATACGGGTGCAGGAAGAGCGCGAAGTGGTGGTATTGCGGTTGAACCAGGAGGAGCCCGGGCAACTTGGCGGCATTTCGCGGCGGATGGCAGAAGCGGGCGTCAACATCGAGGTTCTGTACAGCGACCACGATCACCAGCTCATCCTGGTGGTGGATGACATCGCAGCGGGGCGGCAGGTTGCCGAGGCTTGGACCCGTGAGCGAGGCGCGAAGCCGGAAGGAGGTTCGAGACGTGAAACAGCATCGCTATGAGATTCGGATGACGTGGACCGGCAACGAGGGGGAAGGCACGCGCACGTACCGGGGGTATCGGCGCGTTCACGTGATTGAAGCGGCGGGCAAGCCGCCGATCGCGGGATCGAGCGATCCGGCGTTCCGCGGAGACGCCAGCCGGTACAATCCCGAGGAACTGCTGGTCGCGAGCCTTTCGTCCTGCCACATGCTCTCGTACCTGCACTTGTGCGCGGTGAACGAGGTGACGGTGCTTGAGTATCACGACAACGCCTCGGGGGTGATGGAAGAGAGACCCGGCGGTTCGGGTGCGTTTGTCCGGGTGGTGCTCAGGCCCGCTGTGACGATTTCCGCGGAGAGCGATGGGGTGAAAGCGTTTGCCCTGCACCACGAGGCCCACGGCAATTGCTTCATCGCGAACTCGGTGAATTTTCCCGTGGACATCGCGCCGGAGATCACGAATGCGCCCGCGTCCGCTTGCTGACGCGCGCGGTTCGGTGCGGGCGCTACGCGCGGATGAGACGCAGAAAGTTGGCCAACACCGGGGAGCGATTGTCGCGCAGGTAGGCTACGCTGATCTCGACCATGGCGCGAGGGCCGGCTAGCGGCACGTAGACGGCTCCACGACGGCGTAGGGCGGTCATGGCGGCTGGGACGAGGGCGACGCCGAACCCCGCCGCGACGAGGCCGACCACGGTTTGCATCTCGCCCACTTCGAGCGACACGTTGGGCGAGAAGCCGGCTTGGAGGCACAGGTCTACGGTCCGCTGATAGAATCCGGCGGCGGTATCGCGGGAGACCATCACCCACGGCTCGCGGGCGAGAGACTGCAGGCGGACGCTGCGGTTTCGCGCCAGCGGATGCTTCAGCGGCAGCGCCAGCATCAGGGCCTCGCGCCGGACGGTGCGCAGAACCAGGCGGGGCTCCTCCACGGGTGGACGGAGGAACCCGGCATCGATGCGCCGGCCGGCCAGCGCCTGGACTTGTGGCATGGTGCCCAATTGCTCCAGGTGAAGGGCGATGGCGGGATAGCGGCCGCGGAAATCGCGCAGCAGCTGCGGCACGGCGTCGTCCACCATGGCGGTGCCGACAAAGCCGAGCCGGAGCTCGCCTTCTTCGCCCTGGGCGGCGCGGCGGACCTTGTCCAGAGCGTCACCGGCGCGGGCGAGAACGTCGCGGGCGTCGCTCAAGAACAGGCTTCCGGCGGCCGTGAGCTCGACGCGATGATGCGTGCGGAGAAAGAGGCTAGTGCCCACCTCGGCCTCCAGATCGCGAATCTGCTGGCTGAGGGGAGGCTGGGCCATGTTCAGATTGCGGGCGGCGCGAGTGAAGCTCAGCTCCTCGGCCACCGCTACGAAATACCTCAGATGACGCAGCTCCATGGGCTCTTCTCTACTATACCCGTAGCATATCGCCACGCTATGCATCAGCTATTTTACATATTGCCATGCCGGACCCGAGAATAGAGGCATGAGCACGTTTCTTCCGGCCGTGGACGACATCCGGAGCGGCGTGGCGCGGGACGAGACGGCCGGTCCGCCGGTGTGGACCGTTGTGCTGGCGGGGATGTGCTCGTTTCTGACCCTTTACGCGACGCAGCCGATTCTGCCGCTGCTGGCTGAAGCCTTTCACGTGGGGAAGGCCGGCGTGAGCCTCACGGTGCTGGCTTCGACACTGGGCGTAGCGGTGGCGGCTCCCTTCATGGGCCGACTGGCGGACCGTGCCGGTCGGCGGCGCATCATAATCGCCTCCGCGGTGCTGCTGGGCTTTGCCACGCTGGCCGCCGCGACCTCCGCCACACTGCCTCAACTGGTCTTCTGGCGGTTCCTTCAAGGGGTGTTCACGCCCGGGGTGTTTGCGGTTACGGTGGCCTACATCAACGACGAGTGGCGGGCGGGGAAGGCGGGATCGGCCATGGCCGCCTACGTCAGCGGCACAGTCCTGGGGGGCTTCTGCGGGCGCGTGGTGTCCGGAGCGATTGCCGAACACGGAGACTGGCGGACGGCATTCGTTGTCCTGGGCTTGGCGGACCTGGCGATGACGGCGGCAATCTGGCGCTGGCTGCCGCGCGAGAAGACCGAGAAGCAGGCCGGGCCATCGACGGGGCAATCGATAGCAATGGCGGCCGCGGCCTGGGGCCACTTGCGCAACAGCGCGCTGCTGGCCCGGTATGCAGTCGGCTTCTGCGTGTTGTTCTCGCTGGTGGGCACGTTCACTTACGTCACCTTCTATCTGGCGGCGCCGCCGTTCCTGCTCAGCCCGGCCCTGCTCGGGCTCATCTTCGTGGTGTACCTGGTGGGCGCGGCGGCAACGCCGCTGGCGGGGCGCTGGCTGGACCGGTTCGGTTCGCGGCGCACACTGATGGGAGCGGCCGTGGCCGGCATGTTGGGAGTCCTGCTGACGACCGTGCCTCACCTGTGGGCCGTCGCCGTGGGCCTGGCGATCTGCTGCACCGGCGTGTTCGTCGCGCAAGCCGCGATCAGCAGTTCGATAGGCCGTTGCGCCGGCGGCGATCGCGCGCTGGCGGTGGGCCTGTACGCAACCTTCTACTACGCGGGCGGGAGCGCCGGCGCCACGCTTCCGGCATGGACGTGGAGCATGGGCGGCTGGCCGGCCTGCGTGGTCCTGGTGATGCTGGCGCAGGCAGCCACGTTCGGGATCGCGCGGTGGTTCTGGTCGGTCCCGGCGGTCGATCTGGGTTAGCATGGCTTGGAGGGACTCATGGCGGCCCGAGGTTCCGCGGTCAGTTTAATCGTGAACCAGCGACGGAGCGGACTCAGGACCTCACCACCAGTGAAGGAACTGCTCGCTGCGCTCGAACGGCACGGTTTGAGGCCCGAACCGATTCTGCTTAAGAAGGGACAGGACCCTGGAGACGCGGCCCGGGATGCGCTGGGGCGCGGGGCAAAGACGCTGGTGGCCGCCGGCGGAGACGGCACCGTCAGCGCCGTTGCGTCCACACTGCTCGATTCCGAGGCTGTACTTGGCGTGCTTCCGATCGGAACGCTCAATCACTTCGCCAAGGACCTTCAGATTCCCTTAGGCCTCGAGGATGCGGCCCGTGTTCTTGCCAATGGCGCCGTTCGGACAATCGATGTCGGCGAGGTCAATGGCCGTGCGTTCATCAACAATTCGAGTCTTGGCGTTTACCCGCAGATGGTGGCATGGCGGAAGGAATACCGGCACGATGGCTGGACCAAGTGGGCAGCGCTTTTTTGGGCCGCCGTGACGGCCTTGCGAAGAATGCCTTTCCTGCGCCTCCGGTTGACCGCGGCCGGCGCCGAGGTGGCGATGCTGACGCCCATGATCTTCATTGGCAACAACGAGTATGAAATCGAGGGCTTCAAAGCGGGCACGCGGCGTCGCGTTGACGCCGGCCGGCTGTTCATCTATGCGGTGAATGCATCCACGCCGGCCGAACTGATTCATGTATCCCTGTTGGCGTGGCTGGGGCGCCTTCACCAGACTCAGAACTTCGCGTCGCTAGCCGCGGTCGAGGCATGGATCGAAACACGGCGACGGTGGGTGAAGGTCTCGCTGGATGGAGAGGTGGCGCGCCTGGAAACGCCCTTGCGCTATCGTACGCGCCCCGCCGCCCTGCGCGTCATTGTTCCCGAGAAGGAGATCGCATCCGAACCCTAGTCCATCTTTCCGATGTGCACTTCGGGCGCACCGATGACGCTGTGGTCGAGCAGCTCGTTCAGTCGGTTCACCAGGCCAAGCCCGACGTCGTAGCGGTTTCGGGCGACCTTACGCAGCGTGCCCGGCCAAGCGAGTTCAAAAAGGCTGTTGCGTTCCTGCGGGCGCTTCCCACGCCGCAAATCGTCGTTCCGGGAAATCATGACGTCCCGTTGTTCAATGTCTATGCCAGGTTTCGCCGCGGGTTCGAGGTCTATCAGGAGTATGTTACCGATAACCTGGAACCCTTCTTCATGGATGATGAGATCGCGATTGCCGGCGTGAACACTGCCAGGAAGCTCATCATTACGGGTGGCCGGATCAATGAACGGCAGATGCTAGGGGTGGAAGAACGGCTGTGCGGGCTTCCCGACGGCGTCAAGAAGATCGTGGTCACGCATCACCCTTTCGACCTGCTGCCGGGATATAACCCGCACCAGCTTGCCCGCCGTTCGGGGATGGCACTGGACCGCTTTCTCCGGTGCGGCCTGGATCTTCTGCTGGCCGGGCATCTACACCTCAGCTCCTGTGGTCCGACGGCGGTGCGTATCGGATCCGGGTCCCGTTCGGCCGTGTTCGTACAGGCCGGCACCGCCTGCTCGACACGGGAAAGAGGAGAGCCGAATTCTTACAACGTGATCCGGCTGGATTCGTCGTCCATGGAGATTCGAACGCTCTCCGCCGCGAGCGCCGGGTTTGAGCCGGCATCGGTTCAACGTTTCGATCAATCGCCGGGAGGCTGGGTCCGGATGGGAGAACAGCGGTGACGAGACCGATGCTTGCGCGTCTTGCCACACCACTGCTGCTCAGTCTGGCGTGCGCCGTGGTTTCCGTGGCGCTATTTGCCTGGCTTGCGGAGGAGATGCTGGAAGGAGACACGACCCAGTTCGACGCCGCGGTGCGGCAGTTCGTGCATGCTCACTCTTCGGCCCGCCTTACCGCCGTGATGGATTTCTTTTCGCTGCTGGGCTCTCCACTTTTTGTGTCCATAGCCGCGGCGGCAGGCTGCATCGCGCTGTGGGTTGCCGGGCGGCGTAGCAAGGCCGTGTTATTGGCGGTTACTGCCATCGGAGGCGGCCTACTGATGTGGATACTCAAGATGAGTTTTCATCGTCAGAGGCCCGAGCCGTTCTTCGATACACGCCTTCCGGCATCCTATAGTTTTCCCAGCGGCCATGCGCTGCTTTCGTTCTGTCTCTTCGGCGCAGGGGCGGCCTTATTGGCAGCGGATCAGAAGAAGCGTTGGGTCCGCGTTACCATCTGGACCATCGCGGCCCTTCTGGTGATGGCGATCGGCTATTCACGGATCTATCTGGGCGTTCATTATCCCAGCGACGTGCTGGCCGGTTATCTCGGCGCTCTGGTGTGGGTCCTGGGAGTCGGTTATTACTCGCAGCGCAGCGCGGTCATGGGGTCCACCTTGGTGGCGCGGCGGGCGGGGAGGTAGCTGGCGAGCAGGGCGATGGCCCCCAGGAACGCCACCGCCGCGATGAAGATCAGCGGATCGAAGGCGCTCACGTTGACCAGCATGTCTCCGATGAGGCGCGCGGCGGCCAGAGCCGCGACCAGGCCGGCGGCGAGTCCCGCCGCGGTGAGCACTATACCCTGGCGCATCACCATGGCCAGCACGTCGCTGACGCGCGCGCCCAGCGCCATGCGGATGCCGATCTCGTTGCGGCGCTGGCTCACCGCGTAGGCCATGACGCTGTAGAGGCCCACGGCGGCCAGCAGGAGGGACAATGCGCCGAGCACGCTGAGCAGGCTCGCGGCGACCTTCTGCGGGAACAGGGGAGCGGCGATGTAGTCGGCGAGCGGCATGGCTTCGAAGGCCCCAACTTCGGGATCGATCGCGGCGGCCTCGCGGCGGAGCGCCTTCAGCGCGTCGTCCGGATTGCCCCGGGTGCGGACGAAGAAGTCGATGGGATTGTCGGTGTCCTGCTGTTCCAGCGGCACGAAGAAGTACGGCCGCGGCGCTTCGGACAGGGTGTAGTACTTGCCGTCGCGGACCAGGCCGGCGATGGTGCACCACTTTCCAAACGCGCGGACCTTGCGGCCTACCGGGTTCGCGCCCGCAAAGAAGCGGCGGGCGAAAGTCTGGTTGACCACGATGACCGGCTCGGTGGCCGCGTCGTCGTGGGAGGTGAACTCGCGGCCATCGAGGACAGGGATGCGCAGAGTGCGGAAGTAGCCGGGCGCGACGCGGTTGCGGCTGACGGTCATGTTCTCGCCCTGGCGCGGGACGTAGCCCTCGATCTCGAGGTCGCTCGAGGGGCCCATGCCGAAGCCGAGAGGGATGCGATCCGAGTAGCTGGCGCTCACGACTCCGGGAGCCGCCTCGATGCGGTCTCGCAGGCGGACGCAGAACTGCTGGCGCTGTTCCGTGGTGTAGCCGGCGCTCGAAAGATGGAACTGCGAGACCAGCACGTGACGCGCGTCGAAACCGGGGTCGATGGCGCGCGCGGCCCAGAAGCTGCGCATGAAAAGGCCGGCGCCGACCAGCGCCACCAGCGCGAGGGCGACCTGGGCGGCGACGAAGAGTCCGCGCAGCCGCTGCGAATGCGCGCCAGGGGTGGCGCTGCGCCCGCCTTCCTTCAGGTGCTCATTCAGGTTTGTGCGGAGCGCGTGGAGGGCCGGCGATAGGCCGGAGAGAAGGGCGGCGGCGAGGGAGATCAGGATGGCGAAAACGAGGGTTTCATTGTGCGTCTCAGACCCGACGTGAACGGGAAGGGCGATACTCGCGGGCGCGAGATAGGAGAGCGCCTGGCGTCCCCAGGCCGTGAGCGGAGCGCCCACGAAGGCGCCCAGCGCGGCCAGCAGCAGCGCCTCAGTGAGCAGTTGCCGCGCCAGGCGGCCGCGGCCCGCGCCCAGCGCCATACGGATGCCAAGCTCTTTTCGGCGGGCGGCGGAACGAGCCAGCAGGAGGTTCGCCACGTTGGCGCAGGCGATCAGCAGCACCACGAAGCACATGGCCAGCAGAAGCATGAGAGGGGCGCGCAGCAGGTCCTGCGCTCCGGTGTGGCCGTCCGGCTGGAGGAACACGGTGGCGCTGACGCCTTGGTTCGTTTTGGGGTTCTCCCGTTCCAGCTGGTGCGAGAGGGCCATCACTTCCGCGCGGGCCCGCTCGACGGACACTCCGGGGGCGAGGCGGCCGATGGCCTGCAGCCCTCGAGCTTTACGGCCATCCAGTTCGTCGACGCCCATCAGGCCCAGTTGAGGGGCCATCAGGATGGGCACCCACATCTCGAAGGCCAGGCCGCGGGTGATGCCATAGAAGTCGCGGGGCGCGACGCCCACGACGGTCAACTGGGTGCGGTTGACGCGGATGGTCTTTCCCAGCACGCCGCGATCGCCATGGAAGCGGCTCTGCCAGAGGCGCTCGCTGATGACGGCGACGGGGTAGGCTCCGGGCTTGTCGCCCTGCTCCTCCGGCGAGAAGAAACGGCCCAGCGCCGGCTTCACGCGGAGCACTTCGAAATAATTGCCCGAGACCAACTCTCCCCAGACGCGCTCGGCGTGCTCGCCTTCGCCGACGCTGAACCCATTCGGCAGCTCGGACACGGCGACTCCGGAGAGCAGGCGGAGGTTGTCGCGGTAGTCGCGGAAATCGCGGTAGGAGATGTTGTGGCCTTCGCGATCGGGCTGGATGGACTCGAAGGCCACCAGTTGGGCGCCATCGCCCACGCCAGGCAGGGGGCGCAGGAGGGCCGAATCGATCCAACTGAAGACGGTGGTGCTGGCGGCGATGCCTAGAGCGAGGGTCAGTACGGCGACGATGGTGAACGCCGGGCTGCCTTTCAGAATCCGTATGCCGTATCGCAGGTCCTGCCAGAGGGTTCGCATGACGTTCTCCGCCAGGACTCCATGTGCACGCGCGCTTCCAAGCGCAAGCGGCTCATTTCATTGGGGCTGGGGGCAGCGGGGGTTGCCGCTGCTGGGATTTCGTTGCGCGAATTCGGACACCCGGGCGGGCGCCTACTTAGCGGTCTTGCCCAGGCGCCTGGCGCCGAAGACGCGCGTCCCGCCGTTGGCGACCTGGTTGCCCGGCAGGCCTTTGAGCTCCAGCCGGATCAGCACGTCATCCGTCCGGGGCTTGTACACGTAGGTGCCCTTCTTCAGCTCCTCCGAGTTGAGGTCGAAGTTCTTTGTGGACGCGCCATCGCGGATGGAGAGCACGCCTCGCGGGGCGGTGGAGACGGGAGCGGCGAGGCCGTCCCAGAATATGTTCAATCCGGAGTCGGAGCCTTCGACATGAAGCGCCAGCTCGATGGGCGGGCGATGTTCGGAAGCCTGCGCCGCGGCGGCCGGCGCCTCCTCCGCGGTCTTCCGGTTCGGACGGATGATGATGAAGTACACGCCGACGAGCACGATGGCCAGGGCGATCACCACGGGCAGGATCCAGCGGCGCTTGCCGTCGGAAGCGGACTCCTCAGGCGGCTCGGGTTTCTTGTACCCGAAGTTCGGCGCATCCGCCTGCACGGGTTTCCGACGGGCTTCCTGTTCGCGGTCGGTGGCCGGCGGGGCGGCGGCGGGCTCGGGCTTGACCTGGGTGGCGGGCTGAAGCCGGGCAAATCTCTGCGATTCCGGTTCCACCTGCGGCTCGACCTTGACCTCGGCCTTGGGCTCGATTTTGACTTCGGTTCGAGCCTGGGCCGGCGGGCGCACGACGACAACGGGCTCGGTGCGGGCCGGTGGCTTGGGGGGCGCCGCCGGTTCGACTTTGGGCGCCACGGTGGCATCCGGCTTCGCTTCCGGTTTGGGCGGCTCCGGTTTCGGCTGCTGCGGCGGCGCGGGTTGCTGCCCGATCCTCGGCATGAAACGGGTCGGCTGAGCGGGCCCGGCGCCGGGCTTCGCACCGAGATTGGTCGCGATGCGCGGCTGAACGGAGGGCGGGAACTTCGCTTGGATCCTGGTGGCGAATCTCGGTGGCGACGGAGGCCCGGACGGTGGCGTCGCCTGCGTCTCGACGCTGGCGGGCGGGGTGAACAGCGGCCGCGTGGTGGGCGCGGGAGTGACCGGTGCAGCGCTCTCGGGTGGCGGCGCGGCAGGCCGAGGGGCGGCCGGCGTTTCGGCCGGTGTGGTGCGTGCCTCGACGCGGGGCGGGGGCGTGAACAGGGGCCGCGGGGTGGGCGCCGGAGTGCTCGGTGTGGCGCTTACGGTGGGCGCTGGCTGCGTTGGGCGCGTCTCGACGCGAGGCCGCGGCGTGAACATGGGCCGGGCCGGGGGCGCCTGGGTGCGTGGTGCTACGTTCGCGGGCGGCGGCTCAACCGGTGTGGTGCGTGCCTCGACGCGAGGCTGCGGCGTGAACGGCGGCCGTGCGGGGGGCGTCGGAGTGACTGGTGCCGCGCTCACGGGCGGTGCGGCAGGGCGGGACGCGGGAGGCGGCTCAGGCTGCGTGGTGCGCGTCTCGACGCGGGCAGGCGGCGTGAATAACGGCGGCCGCACGGGACGCGCCACAGTGCCTGGCGCGGTGCTCTCGGTCGCAGGCGCGGAAGGGCGGGCCGCGGGAGGCGTCGCCGACGCCGGCTTCAGCCAGGGCAACCTCGCTTCGATCCTCTGTTGGGCCGGCTGTTGTGCCGGCGGCGCGGCTTTCGGAACGTCTGCCTGCGGCTCGGTTTTTTGCTCGACCCGAGGCTCCATCCGGATCTCGCGAGGCGCGGGCTTGGCCTCCACGGGAGGCGGCGGCGCGGGGACCGGCTCGGCCTTCAGTGCAACCGGCGGCGGTTCCGGGCGCTTGGGCTCGGCGAGAGCCGAGTCGATGGGGATGGCCGCAACGCGATCCGATGTCGAGGCCGGCCCCACACGGGCAGGAGTGGGCTGGCTGGACAACCGGAGTCCCGGCTGCAAGAGTCCGAGCTTCTCGAGCTCAGGCCGCGAAAACGCAAATTCCAGGGCACTGACGTCGGTCCGGATCTTCCCGCCCTCGCGAACGTAGATCGCGCCCTGGCAGGGCTTGCGCGAATACGGCTTGGCCAGGAGGAAGATGTTGTGGTCTTCGGGGAAAAACTCTTCGAACAGTTCCTGGTCGTCGTCCTGCAGCACCAGCGCGGGCCGGGTGTTGCTGCGGAAGAAGCCAACCACCCCGAGACCGCCCGGCTTCTGGATCTTCTCGATGGCGTCGGCGAGCTTCTCCTGCTCCTCCTCGGAAAGGATGTACGACGGGCCCAGGGTATAAGCGCACTCGACGGGCTCGTAGTCCGAGACTACAATCGACACAGGCCAGCCGGGCAGCACCTGTCCCAGAAGGATTCCGCCGATCTCCGAGCCGCGATTCGTGATGGCGCGGAAAATATCGAGGCTTTGCTTCTCCAGACGCTCGATCAAGCCCGCATCCAGCCGTACCGAAAACGGCACTCCCTTGGGTTCCCAGACATACTGCGGGTGCTCGGGATCGGGCTCGACGTTGCGGGGGCCCTCGGCGCCTCCGCCTTCCACAGTCTGATCCGGGTTATCCGAACTGCTGAAATGACTCTCGACGACTTCGCGGATCCCCGAGAACGAGGATGCGCTGGTGAGGTCGTCGACGTCCAGCGGTTGCCGGTTGAATTTACGCCGATTGGCGTTGCGCTTCGGGGATGCCATCCAGTTGTCTCATTATTGCAAGGACTTCGTCTGCCACCACCTGGTAGTCTTCGAGGGCTTTCGACTTGGGGTCGAAGTCAGCCAGGAATTGCCGCTCTTTATTGGCCTTCACCACCGAGGTATCGGTGCGGACGGCGGTAAGGCGCGGCACGCCGGTTTTTTCGGCGATCTGTTCGAGCGTGTCTAGAATGATACCAGTCATCGCCAAGCGGCGGTCCACCATCACCGGCAGCATCCCGACGGTCTCGACAGGCAGATGGTAGCTGTTGGCGAACATGGTGTTCAGCGTTCGCGCCGCTTCAAGGCTCGCCATGGCGCCTTGGACGCTGAGGATCTCCATCGCCACCGGGATCAACACACGGCGTGTGTAGACCATGGCGCAGGTCTGGAACAGCGTGATGGAGGGAGCCACATCGATCAGGATCGCGTCGTAGTTGTGCTCGTACGAGCTGAACATCTGCTCGAAGACGAACTCGCGGAAGCCCTGTGCCGTGATCAGGTCTTCGGCGCGGGACGTGTTCCGGTTGCTGGGGAGCACGTCGATATTGGGGCCGGCCGAAACCAGGCACTCCTCGAGCGCGATGTGGCCCACCAGAAAGTCCGAGAGGTGGTACTTCGCTTTGAGGGAGATGACAGTTCCAATGGAGCCCTGGGAATCGGTGTCGACCAGGAGAACCCTCTTGCCTTGGTCGGCATAGATGCGGGCGAGAACCAGAGCAGTCGTTGTCTTCGCGACGCCCCCACGTTGATTCGCAATGACGAGACGGATCATGTACGTTCCTTTTGCGCCTGGAGCTGCTCCTTGGCAAGTTCGATTTCCGCCAGCGTCCAGACACGGCGCCGTTTGCCGACGCGGCCGGAGGGGGGTGTGATGGTCCCGTCCTGCAAGCGGCGGTAAAACGTCGCCCGGCTGATGCCGAGCGTGCTGATGAGCCCGCTGTCCGATATGCCTGAACGCGATCTGCTGTGATCTGTCATGCCGACACTGATTAAGAGTGGATCATAGTCCAATACCCTACCTTGTGTCAACGATAAAATAGTCTCAAACTCGCAGAAATCGTCTCACGCCTCGTTTTCTGACCATTAAGAGCCAGAAACCTGGGGTTTGAGGATGCCGAACGGCGGGACCCGGGTGTAAAGGGGTTGCACCGGTGCGGCGGGGCAAGCCATTGGATCGATGGATCTTCCATGCGGATAGCCCTGCGGCTCCTCGGTGCCTTCGGCCCCTCTTCGCGGGGGTAAGTACTGAGGTCGTTCTGGCGGTAGTTCCAGGACCTTTACCCATGCTTGAGTGATCGTGTGGCGGAGGCTCGATCCACCCTTCACCCGAGGACTGAATCGGCTCTCTCAGGCTCGGACTTTAGGGGGGCGGCCCGGCTGGCGGGTCGTGGAGTGCGCGACCCGCCAGGCTGAGTCCGCCGGCGACCGCGATGTGAACAAACGAAACCATGTTGCAGCTCAAATGCCTTATCTGTCATAGACGCGCCGTTCGGAATGCATCCAGCCTGGGTACCCAGTCGGGGCAAGACAGACCGACCAGCCCAAGGGTTCGAAGGGTGTCCATGCCGCGGAGCCAGGCGCGTGTGGCCCGGCTCTGCGTTATCCGAGTTGCATGATTTGCCTGAGGCCCTCCTCCAGTGCCGCCATCTCTTCCGAGGTGACTACGCCCAGTCGACTGCGCAGACGTTCCTTTGCTACCGCTCGGATCTGGTCACTCACGGCAACCGCAGGGTGCCCATCACAGGAGATCGGGATCAGGATCGGCGGGCTGGCCTTCGGCGAACTCGACAGCGGGACAACGATCACCGTTCTTCGTTTTTCATTTAGCACCTTAACCGAAATCACAACGCAGGGCCGTGTCTTGCGAATTTCCGAACCGAGCGTCGGATCCAGCGCTACCCACCAGATATCCCCGCGCTCCGGGATCACTTCCATGGTTCTGCCATTTCGTCGCGGATTCCGTCAAACTCTTTCTCGATTTCGGCCACATCCAGGTCCTGATTCGCAATCTCGCAGGCTCGGATCAACGCAACGTCCCGCTCTTCCAGGCGAGCAGCCAGGGCCTCACTCACGAAACGCGAACGGTCGCGTGAGGCAACCCTTCGCAGAAACTGCACAGCCAACGACTCGGGTACGCTGAAGGTCATTTTCCGCATCGCCATAACTCCATAATGCCATAAAGCCAGAGCGGTGGGCGAGGCACGATCATGTCTTGCTTGGAACGCTGGTAAACCGCTCAGACCGCCGGGGGCAGGCAGGCCACCAGAGTTCAAAACGTGTCCACGACGGGGAGTCAAATCTGACGCACGTCTGGGGGTCCGAAGATCTGCGATACTCATTCCGGCGGCCAACGTCGAGGATCTACATGAGAAGCCCACTGATCGCCGCGGTTGTCTTCCTGGCCTCCTGTGCTGCGTCCTGTCAGAGCCACAGCGTTCCCTTGCAGGAGGGCGACCTTGTCTTCCAGAGTTTCGCTTCGCCCCAGAGCACCGCAATTCAACTGGCCACAAAATCCCGGTTCAGCCACATGGGGATCATCCTTCGCCAGGGCGATACGCTGATGGTCTATGAGGCGGTCGGGCCGGTTAAGTTCACGCCGGTAGACGAGTGGATCGACAGGGACCCGGGTGGGCACTTCGTGGTGGAGCGGCTGAAGAATGCGAAGGCGATCCTGACGGAGGGCAACCTCGAGAAGCTCGAGCGCACGGCCGCCACCTTCAAAGGCAAGCCCTATGACTGGGTCTTCAACTGGTCCGATGAGAAGATCTACTGTTCCGAATTGGTCTGGAAGATTTACTACCGCGCACTCGGGATCGAGATCGGCGGCCTCCGCAAGTTGAGAGACTTCGACCTGTCATCGCCGGAGGTGCGGATGAAGTTGCGGGAACGCTATCCCGAGGGAGTCCCGCTCGAAGAGACGGTCATCTCTCCTCAGGACGTCTTCCGGAGCGACGCGCTGACAACCGTCTACAGTCAGTAGAGTCGAGCGGCTTCAATCGAGGTCCATTGCCGCCTTCAGCGCCCCTTCGACCTCTTGCAGAAACTCCGGCGACAGAGTGCCGACTCTCCGGGTCAACTTGGCGCGATCGAGCGTGGTGACCTGATGGCAAACGGCGAAGCTCGCCTTCGGCAGACCGGCGGAGCCGCCGGGCAACTCAACGACTGTCGGCCCCCGCTTGCCCTGCGACGCAGAGGTCGATAGCGGGACCACGATGATGGACTTCCATGCGGGAGTCTCGTTGAAGCCATCATGAGACACCAGGATCACGGGACGCCGTCCTGTCTGTTCGGATCCCGAGCGTGGGACGAGATCGGCCCAATAGACCTCGCCCCTTTTCATTTCGCCTTCCTGTGGGTCTTCACCAGGTGCTCGATCCCAGCCGCCTCCAGGTCGGGGTCGAGATCGAGATCCGTGCCCGCCATTTCCGCTGCATAGGCCGCGATCTGATCGTGCCTCACCTTGCGCAACTGTTCGCGCAGCCACCAATCGATTGCCTCGCGCGCCAGTGCGGTCGCGGGCACCTGCGCCCGCTCGGCCTCCGCGCGGAGATCGGCGTAGGTCTGCTCCGGCAGTGGCAGGTGGAAGTTTTTCATGTCCCGCTCCCTGGCTCCAGTATGCCATAGATTGATGGCATGCCTGACGCCACGCCCAGCTGGCAACGAGCGGCGGGCGTCAAGTCCGCAGGCGCGTGAGCAGGTACAAAGCCGCGACCGCGAAGAGGGCGTCGGGGGCCCAGGCGGCCAGCTCGGGCGGGAGCTGGTTGACGTTGCCGAGTTGCTCGAACAGCTGTCCCAGGGACCAGTAGGCCACCGCCACTCCGAGGCTCACACCCACTCCCGCCATGGCGCCGCGCGAGCCAGTGAGGAAGGCGAAGGGGGCCGCGATCAGCGCCATGATGAACGCGAACAGCGGCACCGAGAACTTCTTCGCCAGCTGCACACGCAGGTGGACCGTGTCGAATCCGCTCTGCCGCAGCTCCCGGATATAGGCGCCGAGCTGAGCGAAATTCATCTGCTTGTCCTGGATGACTTCCTTGAGGAAGTACGCGGGCGGCTCGGTCAACTCCGGAAAGGTGGTCGCCTGGAAGACCTGGCCGGAGGATTCGACGCGCGACTTCATCTCGCGGCTCCAGCCGTTGACGAAGATCCAGGTGTTGGTGACGGGCTCCCAACGCGCGCGCTGGGCGGAGATGTGCCGCTTCAGGCGGAACGGATGCATGTCGAACTCGTAGACGTTGACTCCATCCATCGCCGAGTTGTGCGTGTCGAAGTAGGTGTAGTAGTAAATGCGCGGGCCCTGGCCGTAGATCCACTTGCGATCGGGCCGCAGGTAGGTGCGCGGCGCGCGGCCCTTGATCTCGTCGCGCAGCGCGTCCTGGCGGCGGTTCGCTTCCGGCAGCACGCCCGAGGAATCGAGGCTGAACAGGCCGGCGCTCAGCAGCAGACTGGTCACCAGTACGGGGCCGGCCAGTCGGTACAGGCTCACGCCGGTGGCCTTGAACGCAATCACCTCGTTGTGTTTGGCCATGATGCCGAAGGTCACGAGGACCGCCACCAGCACGCTTACGGGAGTCGATTCGTAGACCAGTTCGGGAGTGAGGAAGAAGAGGTAGGTCAACATCTTCGACATCGGGATGTGGTTCTTGAAGATGTCGCCGAGCAGCTCGAAGAAGGTATAGACGTGCGTCATGAAAACGAAGCTCGCCAGCAGGAGGGCGAAGTAGAACAGGAAGCTCGACACGATGTAGGTGTCGAGGATCTGGGGCAGGAAGTGCAGCCGGGACAGGCGGCTGGCCGGGGCGCCCTTTTCCTCCGTTTCCTCGGCTCCCTTGCGCACGCGCGCCCAGGCGGACTGTACGAAGGACTTGGCGGAATCCACGAGGTTGCGATCGCCCGGCCGCTCCAGGCGCGCCAGAAGGATGATGCCAGCCACGGCGAAAACGGCGTTGGGGAACCAGACCGCGGGCGCGGGCGCGAGCGTGCCCTGTTGCGCCAGGCTGATCAGGCTGATCAGACCCATGTAGTACAGGAATGCCAGAAAAACGGTGACCACGAAGGCCGCGGACTTTCCGGCCTTGCGCGACGATGCGCCCAGAGCGATCCCGACCACGGCCAGCAGCACGCACGCGAGCGGCAGCGCGAGACGGCGATGCAACTCGATGGCGGCGTCGCGGGATTTCCGCGAGGCGCGCAGGAGCGGAAGGGTATCCTGCTCGCTGAACGGCCGCACGTGCACGTCGGAAGGATGGGAAGCTTCCAGCGCCTCGTCGCCGGAGGGGAAGCTGGTGCTGATGTAGACGCTGGGGTCCTTGGTTGCCTGGTGGGTGCTGGCGTCGAGGAGATGGATCTGGATGCGGTTATTCTTGACGTCGGGTGAGGCGACCGCCTCGCGCGCGAGGGTGATGCTCGGTCCCTGGCTCTGGTCCGAACCGGTGGAGGGACGGTCGGAGGGCGCGCGCAGATCGGCGATGAAGACGTCGCGCCAGATCTCGGTGCGGCCGGGAATCGAATCCCCGACGTAGAGAACGCGGTTGGGGAACTGCTCCTCGAAGACGCGCGGCTGCACCTCGGACGTGAGCTCCTCGGCGGCCAGCTTGCCCAGCAGGGTCTCGGTTTTTCGGATTGACCACGGGGTCAGCCAGAGCGAGCAGGCCGCGGTGATGAACGTGAAGAAGAGGCCCACAACCAACACGGGCGACAGGATACGGCGGCTGGGTACGCCGGCCGCTCGCATGCCCACGATTTCGCCATCGCTCGACATGCGGCTGAGCGTGATCAGGATGCCGACCAGCGCGCCGGTGGGAAGCGCGAAGGTCATGGTGAGCGGCAGTAGCAGGCCGAACAGAGAGGCAATGGTCGAGGGCGTTGCCGAGCTGCGGACCAGCAGCTCGAAGCTCTTGCCGGCGCGCTGCAGGAAGAGCACGAAAGTGAACAACACCGTTCCCAGAAAGGCGTTCGAGAAGAGCTCGCGGAGAATGGCGCGGTTAAGAAGGCCCATCTTTCACTCTACTCGACGTCCGAATGGGGCGGCTCTCCAGAGCTGCGCCGGACGTCCACATCCGGCTGCTTCGGCACGGAGGCCGGTGTGGACACCGGCCGCAGGACTGGAGTCCTGCCCCACAATTTGCAGAGACTAAGTGACATTGGCAAGAGGTACGGACACTCAGGATACAACATCGTGTCTTCAAGATCCTGATGCACCTGCCGATGAGGATTTTGGACAGACACGTTTTGAGTTCCACCCATGCCCAGAACGGCGGCGACGGTGCGCGGGCCCTGCTGATTTGCCCGGACGGCCGGATGTCTGCGGAACTGGCCCGCGCGCTCGCCCGCGAGCTGCCGGCCGCCCAGCTCGCGACAGTGGACCACTATCCGAACCGCGCCGAGGCCACCAAGCTGGCCGAGCAGATCGAATTCTGCCTGCTCGATGTCGCCTCCGAGGTCACCGCCGCGACGGGGCTGCTGACGTGGTTGGGGGCCGTGGCTCCCGGAGTGCCCGTCATTTCCCTGCTCCGCTCCAACGATCCCGACCTCATTCTCAAATGCCTGCGAGGGGGCGCGGACGACTTCCTGATCGAACCGTTCACCGGCGACCAGCTGCGCGCCGTGCTGAAGAAGGTGGCGCGGGTGCGGACGGGGCCGCCGGCGCCGCCGGAGGATGGCGGCAAGGTCATCTGCATCATGCCGGGGAAAGGCGCCTGCGGAGCCACCACTATCGCCTGCAACCTGGCCTTCGCGCTGCGGCGCCTGGGTGGCGGCAAAGTCCTGCTGGCGGACCTGGATGGGCTCACCGGGACCGTTGCGTTCGTCCTCAAGCTGAGGTCTTCTTACAGCTTCGTGGATGCGGTGAGCCATTCCGGAGTGCTCGACCAGGACGTCTGGCGGGTGCTGGCGACGCCGTGCCGCGGCATTGACGTGCTGCTCTCGCCCGAGAGTCCGGTGGATTGCTACAGCGAGCCGCTCGACCCGGCGGCGCTGGTCGGATCCTCGCGGCAGCGGTACGATTTCGTGGTGATCGACAGCGGCGGCGTCCACGGCGACTGGAATCTGGCGCTGGCCCGCCAGGCCGACGATCTGCTGCTGGTCACCACCAACGAGCTGCCGGCCCTGCACGCCACGCAGCGCGCGCTGGCGCACCTGGAAGCAACGGGAGTGAGCCGCTCGAAGCCGCGCATGGTGCTGAACCGCTATCTGGCACGGATCGGATTGCCGGAGGATGCCATCAACCAGGCGCTGGGGACCAAGGTTTTCGCGACTCTGCCCAGCGACTACGAAGGGCTCCAGAGAGCGCTGATGGACGGCCAGGCGGCGGCGCCCGCGACCGCCTTCGGCAACGCCGTGGGGTTGCTGGCCCGCACCCTCATCGGTCGCAGCAAAGAGGCCGCGAAAGCATCGGCGTTCTCGCGGCTGCGCGGATTGTTCTGAGCGCGGGCCGCCTTCGGTTGCCCAGGGCGGCCCGCGCGTACGGCGGTGGAGGCGGGTCTGGAGACCCGCTGCAGGACTGGAGTCCTGCCCCACTTTTTACGGCGCGAAGTACCCGTTAATGTCGAGGATCACCTGCGTATTGTCGGTCGCGTAGATATCGATCGCGCCGTTTGTTCCCGCTGGAACGATAGCCGCGTTGGCCACCACCGACCCATCCCAGGAATTCAGAGTCGAGGCGTTCGGTCGCGACGATCCGGCAGGCCAGGCGGTCAGGTACGTGAGCGTCGTGTCGGGCACCACGGTCACGTTCAACGCATACGCCACCGCGTTCGAGGGCACGTAGCAGGCGCCGGCCGGGAGGGCGAAGGAGCGCGTGGTCCCAGCCGCCAGTTCCGGACCGCCGAAGGGACCCGTGGCATTCCTCGTATCCGCCACGCGGCACGGCGTCACCGGGTAGAACGACAGCGCGCCCGCGCCGCCGGGTTGTGCGAAATAGCCGTTGGTGTCGAGAATCACGTCGGTCTGACCCGTCACATATACGGAAACCGCGCCATTGGTTCCGGCCGGAACGAGGGCGGCGTTCGCCACCACCTCGCCGGTATAGGAATTCAGGGTCGAGACGAGGGGGCGCGCCGGTCCGGTGGGCCAGGTGGTCAAGAAGGCCAGGGGCCCGCTGGGCACCACCGTGACGTTGAGCGAGTAAGCGCTGGCCGCCGAGGCGGTCCCGCAGGCGCTCAGCGGGATGGGGAAGCTCCTGGTTTCGCTGGCAAACATGGAAGGCCCGCCAAACTCGCCGGTCGGGCGCCGGGTATCGGCGATGCGGCACGGCGTGGCGGCGTAGAAGGAATACCCCGCGGCGCCGCTCGCGTCGAAGTAGCCGTTGATATCGAGGACCACGTTGGTCTGGTCGCTGGCGTAGACGCTCACCGCTCCTCCTGTGCCGGCCGGGACGATGGCTGCGTTGGCCACCACGATGCCGCCGAACGAATTCAGGGTGGAGACGACGGGCCGAGGCTCTCCGGTGGGCCACAGGCTCAGGAACGAAAGCGTGCCGCTGGGAACCGCGGTGACATTGAGGGAATACGCCTGCGCTGTGGGCGGGATGTGGCATCCGCTCTGAGGAATCACGAAGGAGCGCGTGCCCTGGGCGGTGACGCTGGGGCCGCCGAATGCGCCGGCGGGATTGCGGGTGTCCGCCACCCGGCAAGGAGTAACCGGGACGAACTGCGCACCGATGGCCGGGACGCCGGTGGTGAAGGACCAGATCGCGGACGCCGTGGTCCCGAGCGCATCCCTGGCCACGATCTGCCAGTAGTAGGTCGCGCCTGACGTCAAAACACCCGGGGTGTAGCTGGTCGAGGTTGTGTTGATGACCAGCGGCGGCGTGGAGAGAGCTCCGAAGTAGACGTCGTAGGACGTGGCCGCGTTCGCGGCGTTCCAGACCAGAGTCGGCGCCACCAGAACGCCCGCGGCTGAGTTCGGCGGAGAGACCAGGACAGGCGGCGCGGGTGGCCCGCCGATCGCGATCACATACGCCGCGCTGACGGTGGGCGAGCCGCCGCCGGAGACGGAGATCAGATTGGTCTCGAGCGCAGGCGCGTCGGCCGCGATGTTGACGGTTACGGCGATGGGCGGATAGCTGGCGCCCGGGGTCAGGACGTCGCTGCGCGTGCAGACGTTGCCCGCGCAGGTCCAGCCCGTGCCCGACATGGAAACCAGCGTGAAGCTGCCCGGCACGGTCTCGGTCACGGTCACCGTCCCGATGGTCGGGCCGGCGCCGGCGTTATCGCTCACCACGAGCGAGAAGGCCGCGCCTGTCTGGCCGCGGCCGAAGCCGGTGGTGATGTCGTTGGCGATGCTCAGCAGGGCGCGGGTTGTCGCGGTCGTCAGGATGCGGATCACGTTGTTGCCGTTGTCGGCGACGTACACGCTGCCGGCGGTGTCCACCGTCACGCCCGTGGGACCGTTCAACTGTGCGGTGGCGGCTGGGCCTCCGTCGCCCGAGTAACCGGGGGTGCCATTCCCGGCGATGGTGGTGATGGTGCCGGTTGCCGCGTCCACCTTGCGAATGCGGTCGTTGAGGAGGACGGTGCCGTTACAATAGCGGCCACACGGGTTGGTCAGCGTGTAGAAGTCCGCTATGTACAGGTTGCCGGCTCTATCCACGGCCACCGACTGGGGAGCCATTCCGGCGCTGGTGGCCGGACCACCGTCGCCCGAAGCGGTCAGCGTGCCGTTCCCGGCCACCGTCGTGATAATGCCGGTGGTCGCCTTGACCATGCGGACCACACCGTGGCTGAGATCCGCGATATACAGATTCCCCGAGCCATCCACCGCCAGGTCCGTGGGCACGATCGCGGCTTTGGTTGCCGCGCCTCCGTCGCCTGAATAACCCGCCGTGCCAGTGCCGGCCACTCTGGTGATGACGCCCGTCGCCACGGTCACCTTGCGAACCACGTTGCTGGCGCTGTCAGCGATGTAGAAATTCCCGGAGCTATCAACCGCCACGTTGGTGGGGTTGGAGAGTTGGGCGCTGGTGGCCGGACCTCCGTCGCCTGAATTGCCCGACGTGCCGTTCCCGGCCGCGACCGTGATGTAGCCAGTCGCCGCCACGACCTTGCGGACCACGTTGGAATCGGAAAAGTAGATATTGCCCGAGGCATCCACCGCCACGTTGGATGGCACGCCGATACGGGCGCTGGTGGCGGGGCCCCCGTCGCCCGAATAACCAGGCAGGCCATTGCCGGCTACCGTCGTGATGGTGCCAGTGGCCGCGACCACTTCGCGGATCACGTAGTTCGACGTGTCCGAGATATAGATGTTGCCGAAGGTATCCACCGCTACGTCGGTAGCGGAGCTGAGCTGGGCGCTGGTGGCCGGGCCTCCATCGCCCGTGTACCCGGCATAGCCGGGCTTTCCATTGCCGGCGAGAGTAGAAATGCTGTGGGTGGCCGCCGTGACCTCGCGGATCACGTTGCCGTCGGCGATGTAGATGTTACCCGCGCCATCGAGCGCGATGCTCGGGACGGCGAAGAGCTGGGCATTGGTTGCGGCGCCATTCGTGAAGCTGTCCGTTCCGCCCCCGGCCACGGTAGTGATGAGCCCCGTAGCGGCCGTCACCTTGCGAACCCGGAGGTTCCCGGAGTCGGCGATATACAGGTTGCCGGCGGCGTCTACGTCCACATCGTTCGGACTGGACAGTCGGGCGTCGGTAGCCAGGCCTCCGTCACCGAGAAGCCCCGCGGTTCCCGTTCCGGCCACGGTCGTAATGATGCCGGCCGCTACCTTGCGGACTACGCTGTGCAGGGCGTCAGAAACGTAGATGGCGCCGGAGCCATCTACGGCCAGGCCAGATGGACTCAGGTTGGCGCTGGTGGCTGCGGTCCCGTCGCCCGTGTAACCGGGGGTGCCATTCCCGGCCACGGTCGTGATGAGCCCTGTCGCCACCGTGACCTTGCGGATCACGCTGTTATCGCTGTCGGAGATGAACAGGTTACCGGACCCGTCCACCGCCACGTACCTGGGATGGCCGAGTTGGGCCGCGGTGGCCAGCGCTCCATCGCCCGAATACCCGGGAGTGCCATTCCCGGCCACGGTGGAGATGAGGCCCGTGATCGCCGCGACCTTGCGAATTGCGTTGTTGCCGGCGTCGGCAATGTAGAGATTGCCGGCGGAGTCCAAGGCCAGGCCGGTAGGTTCGGTGAGCTGCGCGTCGGCGGCCGCACCTCCGTCGCCCGAGTAACCCGGGAGGGTGGAGCTGCCCGCCACGACGGTGAGCATTCCCGAGGTGCTGACCTTCAAAACGGAGTTGGCGGAGTCCAAGTACAGGTTACCGGCAGCGTCCGCGGCGACAGCCGTCGTCGTCTCAAGCGCCAGGCTGGTGGCTACTGCTGGTGTGACAGGCAAGCCGCCGCCGGCGACTGTCCTGATCAGATACTGCTGGGCCCAAGCGGAACCGCCGGCCAGCATGAGTCCTACGGCAAACGCAACCTTTGTCTTCATTGGACACCTCCTACATTAATCCAGTTTAATCCCGAGGGACCGAAGTGTAAAGAGAAACGTAGGTGTTTGTCCCACGTTCGCCGTTTTTCACGGAGCTGCGGCCAAAACGATAGGGCGATTGGCGCGATCCTATGAGGACAATGTCATCTCAAAAGGGTCTGGGCGGCCATGGGACGGCTACGGCTAAGTGTTCTGCCTGAACAGGGCGGCGAGCAGGTCCTGCGTGGTCGGCGAAGAAGAGGTCGTCGAGCTCGTGGCGTTCGAGTCCGTTTGAGTACTGGTCGAGCTGGCGGGCTGGCTCGATCCGCCTCCATGGTGATGGTGATGATGGTGGCCTTGCACTCCATAGGTCGCGCCGGCGGATGTCATGGAGGACGGCTGACGGAGCGCGGAAAGGTCGCCCGTATCCGCGGCCTTCTGGAACCGGTCGGCGAGGTTGGTCAGGAAGTTCGCCTGAGTAGGATCGGTGGCCTGCTGAGCCGCGGTCGAAAACTTCGTGGCGGCGTCCTCCAGCACTTTCTTGAGTGCGGTTGGGTCGGAGGTCTGAAGCTGTTGCAGCTCCTGGAACAGCTGACCGACCTCGGAGAAGTTGACGCTGTCGCCGGAAACCGGCGTACTCGCGGCCGGGTTGGCGGTGCTCTTGGTTGGAAGATACGAGCTGAGCTCGGTCAACAACGACTGGTTGATTGTGCTCAGGGTGCTGCCGAGGGTGTTGATGGATCCCATATTTCTTTCTCCGGCCGTAGATCGGCAGATTGCCGGGCAAACCCTGTAAAGATTCGTAAAGCCGGCGGCCAGGACGTTCGGGTCGTCGGATAATCGATTTGTGAGGGTTCCCGGTGGAATCTCGAGGCGCGAACTCCTGATGGGGGCCGCGGCCTTCGGTTCCGCCTCCCGGATTTTGCGCGCCTGGCAGAACCCTACCTATAGCGCCAGCGTCAAAGTGGTCAACGTACTCGCCTCCGTGCGCGACAAGCACGGGGCGATCGTCCGCAAGCTCGAGCGCGACGACTTCACGCTCGAAGAGGACGGCCGCCCCCAGGTGATTCGCTACTTTGCCCGGGAAACCGACCTGCCCCTGACGCTCGGCCTGCTGGTGGATACCAGCATGAGCCAGCGGAGACTGATCGGCCAGGAGCGCACGGCGAGCGCGACGTTCCTGGATCTGGTGCTGCGCGAAGACAAAGACAAAGGCTTTGTTCTCCACTTCGACCACGAGGTGGAGTTGCTGCAGGATCTGACCTCCTCCCGCCAGCAGCTGAAAGCGGCGCTCAACGAACTCGAGACGCCGCAACTCGAGCGCCGCCAGGCGGGCGGGTCGGGCGACGGTCGCGGCGGCGGGCCGCATTCGGGCGGCGGTCACGGCGGAGGAACGGCGTTGTACGACGCTGTGTTGCTGGCCTCCGATGAGCTGATGAAGAAACAGGACGGCCGAAAGGCGGTGATCGTCCTTTCGGACGGCGTCGATCGCGGCAGCAAGGTGCCGATCGAGAGCGCGATCGAAGCGGCGCATCGCGCCGACACGCTGGTCTATTCGATTCTGTTCGCGGACGAGCAGCCGTTCTCGCACGGCTTCGGCGGCCCAGGTTGGGGCGGCGGGCATGGCGGGCATGGGGGCGGGCGGATGGGGCGCCAGGGCGGCAATCGACCCGACGGCAAGAAGATCCTGCAGCAGCTATCGAAGGAGACCGGCGGCGGGTTCTTCGAGGTCTCCAAAAAGCAGCCGCTCGAACAGACCTACGCCCGGATCGACGAGGAGCTTCGCGCCCAGTACAACCTCGGCTTCACGTCGGACCGTCCGGAGGCCGGCCCCGGATATCGCCACCTCCGGGTGACCACCAAAGACAAGACGCTGATCGTGCAGGCGCGCGAGGGCTATTACGCTAGCGCCTGAGAGTTGGCGGGGCTGAAGCCGGCTGAAGCCCGCCTTCTGGGCATAATCTTGCTGTATTCTGAGATGCGGAGGTTTTTGTGGAGTCTGACTGGCGTTCGGGGCTTGACCATTCCAGCGTGCGCCTGGAGGTCCTCCGGCCGTCCGGGCCTGTGCTTCAAGCGCAGGTAGAGCTGGTTTCCGGAAGGCAGGTTCGCGTTGCCTGCGAATGCCCGCTGGAACTCGGGACGGCGGTGCAGCTCGACACCGCCGAGAGAATCCTGCTGGGGGAGGTGATCGCACTCGATCGCACCCCCGACCACGCCGCCGCGCTGCTGGATGTCCAGCACTTTCTCCTGAAGAGCGATCTACGCCACTTCCAGTCGCATCTACACAAACCCGAACAGGCGCCCCCGGCCTCGGGGGGGATCGGGCCCCGAGCTTGAGCGCAGGTGTGGCTTAATAGGAGAAGAGGCGTGCATCGACCCAAGGCTGGGCCGTTGGGGATGGCAGCTTTGCCGTCCGTGAATCACGTCGAAGGACGAGGGCTTCGGCCTCTCCGATGGAGTAGAACGCGGACTCTGATGGGTTCTGGTGCGGCGGGCACCGTCGGCTCCTTATGGTAACTCTAATCTGGCTGGGGCTCGGGGCGTTTTTGTTCTCGCTCGTTCTCACTCCCATCATTCGCGACATCTTCAATCTTTACGGCATCGTCGACCGCCCGGACAATCTCCGCAAATCGCATTCACACCCCATTCCGCGCGTTGGCGGAACCGGCATCGCCATCTCGTACGCTTTGTCGCTGTACCTGGTGAGTCTCCGGCCGCATGCCTTCGAGAACACTCAGTTTTCGCTGGTTCAGGCCTTGCTCCCCTCGGCCGCCCTGGTTTTCGTGATCGGTCTCATCGACGATTTTTCGGGACTTCGGCCCTGGCAGAAGCTGGTCGGCCAGGTGGCGGCCGCATCCATGGCTTACGGCGCGGGAGTACGGATCGTGGCCCTGGCGGGGCACCCAACCAGTAACTGGTGGAGCTTTGTGGTGACCATCGTGTGGCTGGTGGCCTGCACCAACGCTTTCAACCTGATTGACGGCCTCGATGGCCTGGCCGCCGGCATTGGCTTCTTCGCCACGCTGACCATCTTCATCGCCGCCTTAATCCAGCACAACACCGCGCTGGTGAGCGCGACGCTGCCCATGGCGGGTTGCCTGCTTGGCTTTCTCTGCTACAACTTCAGCCCGGCCACGGTCTTCCTGGGAGATTGCGGAAGCCTGCTTATCGGTTTCCTGCTAGGCTGCTACGGCGTTATTTGGACGAACAAATCCTTCACCCTGCTGGGCATGACTGCCCCGCTGATTGCTTTATCGCTGCCTCTTCTCGACGTCCTGCTGGCGGTCACCCGGCGGCTTGTCCGGCGCCAGTCCGTGTTCGCCGCCGACCGCGGCCACATACACCATCGCCTCATCGACCGCGGCCTGACGCCCCGCCGCGTGGTGCTGATCATCTACGCGATCTGCGCCGCCGCCGCGGCCTTTTCTCTGTTGCAGGGCTTCGTCAGAAACACCTACATTGCGCTCCTGGTGGTGCTGGTGGTGGCCATCGCAATCTGGGCCGGCGTTCGCTATCTGCGTTACTCCGAGCTCATTCTCGCCGGCAGTCTGTTCAGCGCCGGTCAATTCCGGCGCACGCTGGACGTCAAGCTGGCGCTGGAGGGACTGGCGACCGCGCTGGCCGCCGCAGGCTCACTGGAGGCACGCTGGGAGGTCATCCGCAAGCGATACCCCGAACTGGGCTTCGTCGCGGCCCACCTTCGGATCAACGGCGTGAGCTACCGGGACTGGCCCGAGCAATTGTCCGAGCGGGAATGCTGGATCGTCAAGATTCCTCTATCGGCGGTGGATTTTATCGAATTGGCGCACGGATTCGGGTCTGAACAGATGCCCAATATAATCGCGCCTACCGTCGATCTGTTACGTTATACTCTGGTCGAGCACGTGGAGGAGGATTCGCCCCGCTCAACTTTGCGTTCCGCAATCGTCTCCTGACCTATGCAACATACGCCTGCTTCGCCACGAGTGCTGCCTCTGGTTGCAGTCGATCTTCTTCTGATGATCGGGGCTTATCTGGCCGCCGCTTACTGGACCTCCGGACCGACAACCGAAATCTACCTGTTCGACGAGAACGGCCTGAACTCCATCGTGGCCGCCGCCTGCCTGCTGCTTGCGTTTGTGTGTGTTCAGGGCTTCTACTCGCCGCGCCACCGCCGGCTTGGAGTGGATGTCCTGCTGCGTCTGAGCACCGCCACGGGCATGGCGTTCATCCTCGAAGCGGTGATGTTCTACCTCTATCACGACCTGGCCTTGTCGGTCGTCGTCATGTCCCTGGGCACGGTGCTGGCGTTCCTGGCTTTGATCGCTTCGCGTCTGATCTATCACGGCCTGTCTTCGGGCGGGCTCGGGCCGGAACGGATCCTGCTGATCGGCGCAACGCCGCTGAATCGCGTCATTGCTTCGCGGATTCAGGCCTCCCCGAGCTATGGCTTCGACGTCGTCGGATATCTCGATGACGACATCGAGCCGGGGACCGAGATCGAAGGAGGCAAGGTGCTGGGGCCGGTGGACGCACTGGCCGAAGTATCCGCCAGGCTCCTGCCCAATCGGGCCATTGCCGATCTCGCGGCGATCGAGCATTCGCAATCCCTTCTCATTACGGGTGCGACCCTCCCGGTCGTGCTCGAACCGCCGGATGGCCTCTACGAACTGCTCCTGCGCCGCGTGTGGAGCCAGCGGCTGGAGCCGGGAACGTTACTGTTCGGGAGCGACTTGAGCCCCACCCGGTCGAAGATGGTTCTGCAGGCGTTCTACACCGATAGCCTCGCCCTGGCGATGCTTCTGGTGCTGAGCCCTTTGATGATCCTGATTGCCATCCTGATCAAACTGACTTCCAGGGGGCCGGTCTGCGATGCCCAGTCCGAGATGGGCTGGCGTTCCACCCCATTCGTCCGCTGGCGGTTCCGGTGCCACAAGGTTAGCCGGGCGTCCGATGGATCCGCGCGGCCCGCGCTTACCGGCCTGGGTCGATGGCTCCAGCGGCTGGGCCTGGCCGGCCTGCCGCAACTGGTGAATATCCTGCGCGGGGAGATGGCGTTCGTGGGTCCTCCGCCGATCCGCACGGAATTCGCGAACGCGCTCATCCGTGCGCTGCCCTATCACCGCCTGCGCTTTGCCGTACGGCCGGGGCTGACCGGCTGGAGCCAGATCAACACCTCGACGGAGGATGACGAGACCGCCAAGCTGGAATACGATCTCTATTACACGAAGTATATGTCGCTCTCGCTGGATCTCTCGATCATGCTGTGGACGTCTCCGCTCCACCGCCCCCGGAAGGCGGGGGTTGAGTCGCATGCGGCGGCCTAGAGTGGTGCCCATTGTGAGGCAGGATGGCATCCTGCGCGCCGGTTGCGAACCGGCACCGGGCCGGCGTGTTCAGCAGAGACTTACAGGCGGGTTGCCAACCCGCCGCAGGTTTGACAACCTGCCCCACAACTCCACTAGCCGCGTGCAGGGATGATCCATGACGGCTGAGATCCTGCTGGCGTTCGCAACGGCCGTTGCCGTCTACGCGCTGGCCGGCTATCCGTTCCTCCTGACGCGTTTCTGGCGCCGCCCATTGCCGGTGCGGAAGGATTTCAACTTCCATCCCACCGTTTCTGTGATCCTGGCGGTATACAACGGGGAGGCGTTCCTGGGCAAGAAACTGGAGTCGCTGGTCGCCTTGAATTACCCCGCGGGGCAGGTCGAGATCCTGGTGGTGTCAGACGGATCGACGGATGCGACCGATGCGATTGTGGAGTCGTTCGCGGACCGCGGCGTGCGCCTGCTCCGCGTTCCGCGGAGGGGCAAGCCGGCGGCTCTGAACGCGGGCCTCGGCGAGGCTTCGGGGGAGATCCTGTTCTTCACCGACGTTCGTCAGCCGGTCCACCCGGAAGCACTTTCGCACATGGCGGCGAACTTCGCGGATCCATCCGTTGGCGTGGTCAGCGGGGAACCGCGATTTCTGGGCCAAGGCCCGACGGGCATGGAAGGCGACCTGGACAAGTACTGGAAATACGAGCTGTGGGTGCGCCGGCGCCATTCGGAGATCGACTCGGCGTGCAACACCACCGGTTCGATCTACACCGTGCGGCGCAGCCTGGTGGAGGCGATTCCCGAAGACACCCTCACCGACGACGCCATGATTCCTCTCCGAGCCTTCTTTCAGGGATACCGAATCCTTGTGGATCCGGAGGCGGTGGTGTACGAACATCGTAGCTTCGCGGGCGGGGAGTTCCGGCGGAAGCTGAGGACCTTGTCCGGGCTGTGGCAGGTGCACGTGCGCCTACCCCAGCTACTCACCCGCGCCAACCGGATGCGGTTTCACTTCATTTCGCACAAATCCTTGCGGCTGGTGTTGCCCTGGGTCTTTCTGCTGTGGTGCGCGGCGAGTATCGCGCTTCCGTCTTCGCCATTCCGGACACTGCTGCTCGGCTGCGAGGTTCTTCTGGTGGCGATGGCGGCGGTGGACTGGCTGGTTCCCAAGAGCTTTCCGCTGAAGCGGCTTACTTCGCCCGCGCGGAGCTTTCTGGCGATGAACGCGGCATCGCTGCTCTCCATCGGCGTGTTTGTCGCGCCGCCGAAGCCCGTGTGGCAGCCCAGCCACGTCAAGCTGCCGCGCTGAGCGGCGCCAGAACCTTACGCCTTCACCCGAGCCTCAACCTCCGCTAAGACTTCCGCCGGAATCCGGTCCAGCGACTGCTCGAAATCGGCCACCACGTCGCGCCAGTCTTCGATGCCGACCGACACGCGCACCAGGCCGTCGGTGATTCCGATTTCGGCGTACTCTTCCGGCGTCAGTCCAGAGTGCGTGGTGGTCTTGGGGTGGCAGACCAGCGTCTCGACGCCGCCGAGCGACACCGCGTTGCGTCCGATCCTGGTGTTGCGCAGGAACGAGAAGGCGGCTTCCTTGGTTCCCAGATCGAAGGAAAACACCGAGCCCGGGAACTCGCACTGCGATTGCCGGATGCGGATCTGCTCGGGGTCGGTGAACAGCGTCGGGTAGTGCATCGCCAGGATGCGCGGATGGCGCACCAGCCGCTCCGCGACGCGCTGCCCGTTCTTGCTCTGCTTGTTCATGCGCAGGGATACGGTGGGCAGACGGCCGTCCATCAGCCAGCACTCGTCCGGTTGGAGGATGTTGCCGAACAGGATCCGCGTGCCGCGCATCTGCTGGGTCAGGGCCGGGTCTTTGGCCAGCACCGCCCCGGCCAGCATGTCGCTGAAGCCGGACAGAAATTTCGTGGCCGAGTAGAGCAGCAGATCGGCGCCGAGCATCAGCGGGTGCTGGAAGATCGGGCCGAGGAACGTGTTGTCCACCATCACGATCGGCCGCCTGGCCCGCTCCCCGGCCGTCGCCGCCGCGCGCCGGATGTCCACCATCGTCATGGTGGGGTTGGCGGGTGTTTCGAGGAACACGACGCTGACGTTGTCCGCCGTGCGTATGGCCGTGTCGAGGTCTGCGCTATGGCCCGCCGGGACGCCGACGCCCTTGATGCCGAACTGGCTCAGGTAGTCGTGGATCAGGTGCATGCTGCCGCCGTAGAGCGGCTTGCTGTAGACGATGGTGTCGCCCGGCCGCACGAAGGTCATGAGCGCGGTCATGGTGGCGGCCATTCCGGAGTTGAACACCAGCGCCGACTTGGCGCCGCGCTCGAGCGGGACGATCTGCTCTTCGAGGATCTGGGCGTTGGGATGCGAGATGCGCGAGTAGATCAGCTCGACGTCCTCTCCCGGCAGTTCCACAGCCCGCCCGGTGGCGACGTCGAAGGCGCGCTCGGCCGCCTCGGGGCTGGAGAAGACGTAGGTGGAACTGCGGAACACAGCGGGCCGGGCCGACCCCAGCGACAGCCTGGGATCGAATCCGCGCGTCAGGACCGCCGTCGCCTGCCGTGCCGCATGCGGACTGTCTTTGGGCTCCTTGTGATCGGGCATCCAGCCACCTCCACTTCGAGTGTAAACCCGGAGTCCAGGGTAGCACCAAGGGACGGTGGTGCTGGGTTAGCTGTCAGCCGTCAACTTTCAGCTGTCAGCCACGCCGCCACATTCACTAAATTCGGCGGTCGGCGCCCTTCGAGCGCCTCGGCGCAGTTACGGGCCGCGAGCATGGACATGCCGCGCCGGGTATCGATCGACGCGCTGCCGATGTGCGGCTCCAGCACCACGTTGTCGAGCTTCAGGAGCCCAGGATGCACTTGCGGCTCGTGCTCGAAGACGTCCAGGCCGGCGCCTCCGATGCGCCCCGCCGCGAGGGCCTCCGCCAGCGCCGCCTCGTCTACCACCGGGCCGCGCGAGGTGTTCACCAGGATCGCCGTCGGCTTCATGACGGCCAGCTCCGCGGCGCCGATCAGGTGGCG
>CAZBQQ010000011.1:0-1339 GCA_964493965.1 uncultured Solibacteraceae bacterium | reverse complement strand
AGGAACGCGACCGCTTCGGGAAAGATGCGCCTGGTGACCAGAACCGCGGAGCGTGTCATGCCCTTAGCATTTACAATGGGACAGCAGCCTGTCAAACCCATGATTGTTGCCATCGACGGTCCGGCTGGAGCCGGCAAGAGCACCATCGCCCGCCGGGTCGCGGCCCGGCTCGGCGCGGTCTATATCGATACCGGCGCCATGTACCGCGCCGTGGCCCTGCTGGCGCTGCGGTCGAATACGGACCTGGCCGACGCGGCCCGCCTGGAAGCGCTCGCCCGCTCCGCCGAGATAGGCTTCGAGGCCGGCAGCGCCCGCACGCTGCTCAACGGCGAAGACGTCTCGGAAGCCATACGCAAGCCGGAGGTCTCGCCCGCGGCTTCCAAGGTTTCCGCCATCCCCGGCGTGCGCCGCGCCCTGGTCGAAATGCAGAGGCGCATGGGCGCGGCTGCGAGCGTGGTCATGGAAGGCCGCGACATCGGGACGGTCGTGTTTCCCAAGGCGGAGGTGAAGATTTTCCTCGACGCCGATCCCGATGTGCGCGCTGCGCGCCGCGTTCGAGAGCTTCAGGAGAAAGGACAAGCCCCGCCCGCCGCCGAAGTGGCTCGCGAGATCCGCGAGCGCGATCACCGCGACAGCACGCGGGCCGATTCGCCCCTGGTCGCTGCGACTGACGCGGTCCGCCTGGACACGACCGCGCTTTCCCTGGATGAGGTGGAGCAGGCTATCCTGGAAGTCATCGTGAGCCGCCGGCTGATGGCTGACGGCTGAAAGCTGACAGCTTCTTTCCCATGAATAACGTCCTCGTCATGAAGTTCGGCGGCACCAGCGTCGGCTCGGCCGACCGTATGGCCGTGACCGCCCGTCTTTCCGCGGAGCAGAGGGTTGGCCGGCCGGTGGTCATCGTGGTTTCGGCGATGTCCAAGATCACCGACCTGCTGCTCGAGACCATCAAGCGCGCCGAGGCCGGCGACCAGGCCGGCATCGATTCCGACATCGTCAAGCTGCGCAAGCGCCACCGCGAAGCGTGTCTCGAGTTGCTGCCAGAGGACCGGCACGCGGCCGTGCTGGCCGAGATCGACATCATCGTCGCCGACTTCGAGCGCATCGCCAACGGGATCTGCCTGCTGGGCGAGGCGCCGCCGCGCTCGGTGGACGAGGCGGTCTCGGTTGGCGAGCGCCTCTCGACCTTGCTCGTGGCCGCGCGTCTGGAGGCCTGCGGCACGCCCGCCGTCGCCGTCAATGCCGCCGAGCTCATCGTCACCGACGCGGTCTTCGGGAACGCCACGCCGCTGATCGAGCCCACGCGCACGAAGGCGCGCGCCCGCCTGCTGCCGCTGCT
>CAZBQQ010000010.1:0-66793 GCA_964493965.1 uncultured Solibacteraceae bacterium | reverse complement strand
GTGTCGCGTATGCCGATGTAGACGATGCCGTTGCGGGCCACCACAATGGCCGGCTGGCCCTGGATGGTGGTGCTTCCCGTGGATTTCCAGGCGGCGGTGTGCGCCACGGGGTCGAAGATCGCGAGCCAGACAAAGTTGTAGTTGTCGCGCGCGGCCAGGTACACCACGCAATTCCCGCTTTGGGCGATCGCGGGATCGCCGGCCAGAGCGCCGCCGACGAACTGAACCGTAGTGGAGCCGTAGGAGATCAGCCGGATTGCGCCGTTGGTGTCGCGGAACGCCGCGACCGGCGTGCAGGGTTGGGTCCCCGGCAGGGAGATCGTCATGCTCCAGGGCAGGCCCGACCCGCCGGCGGGATCGGGCGAGTCGAGAAACGACGGCGTCATGCCGGTAGCCACCTGCACCCGGACTTCGAAATACAGCATGCCCGCCGTGGACGGCGCGGTGTCCGAAAACGCCACCGTGTAATGGCCCGCGGAAACCTTGGTGACCGGATACACGCCCAGCAGAAATCCGCCCGTCACAAGATTGAACGACGAGGTTCCGGTGTAGAGGTACGCATTCGCGTTTTCGAGAACGTCCCCGGCCTCGGTGATGTCGAACCCGAGCATCACGGAGGCGCCAGCCTGCGCCGAGGCGGGCGTCGAAGCGCCCAGCGTTACCAGCGGCGGCGAGACGGTAATCGATGCGCTTCCGGTGGCGGTGGCCGGGACAGTGGCGCTGGTCTGCCCGGTGGCGATGATGTCGCCGGCCGCGGCGTCCACCAGCGCTCGCAGGCGGTAGGTCCCGGCCGGCACTGCCACCCGGATGGTAAGGGACCAGGCGCCGGATGTCACCGACTGCTCGGTGGAAACCACGCTGGGGAGCGGGCCGTCGGCGAGAACCACCAGGCGCGCCGCCTTGGAGGGGATGCCCGTCACCAGGAGATTGACCGAGGTGGTCACCGCCGCCTGAATCTGCCAGGGGTTGGGCGAGTACAGTAGCGCGTAGTCGACGCCGGTCGAGACCTGGGCCCGAAGGACGTAGTAGTACGTGGCCGCTCCGGCGGGCAGCACGACGGAGAAACCGGCGTGCACGGTGACCGGGTCCGAAGAATAGAAACCGGCGACTCCGGCGAGGGTGCCACCCGCCGCGGTCCCGAACGGCGCGAGGCCAGCCCACAGGTAGGCGTAAGCGCCCGAGAGCACGTTCCCGGCGTCCACGACATTGAAGAGGACGGCGACGCTCGAGGCCGCGGGGGCGCTGGCCGGCGTCGAAGAATCCACCGTTACGGTCATGTTGGAAAGCGTGAGGCTGGCCGTGGCCGTTGTTCCGGAGGACACGGCGACCGTAGTCTGTCCGCTGGCGAGCATGCCCGTGGCCGGGCTGTCGGCCAGGACCCGGATCCGGTAGGAACCGGCCGGTAACGCGATGAAGGCCGTGGCGGATGCGGTGCCGGGCGTGATGGCGCGCCGGGAATAAAGCGGGGCGGCGGGCGAGATATCCGCGATCACCACCAGGCGGGAGGCGGAGGATGGAATTCCGCTGACCGTGACCGAGGTCCCCGACTGCGCGGTCACCGACATCAGCCAGGGCTGCGAGGGGCGGGTGGCCGGGTCCGGCGAGTAGACATAGGGGCAGTCCGTGATTCCGATGGGGATGGACGCGCGCAGGGCGTAGTAGAGCGAGGTGGAGCCGATGTCGGGCGTCACCGTGAAGCTGGCGGTGTAACCGCCGCCCGCGACCGGTTGCGGCGTGACGGACGACATCAGGACGCCTCCGCTCGCGACCGGGAAGGCGCTGTTCGAAGTGAACAACGACGCGGCCGCGGATTCCATCACGTCGCCCCAGTCGGTGATGTCGAACTTGATGGTGACGGGCGAGCCCGCCTTGGCGGTCGCGGGCGTACCGGAATCCACCGTCACCGAAACGGCGGCCAGGGCGATAAAGGCCGAGGTCGTGTTGCCCTGGAAAACCTGGTTGGTCATCTGGGCGCTGGCGAGAAGCGTCCGGCTGGCGCCATCGGCCAAGATTCGCACGCGGTAGGTGCCCTCGGGCAGGCTCATGCTCAGCAGCGTGGAGCCGGCCGGGGGCGTGACGGCCTGAACGGCGTAGACGGGGCTCGAGACGGGGGCGCCATCGGCGATGGCGGCGATGCGGGTGGCCGTCGCGGGGATGCTAGCGACGGTCACGTTCAAAACCCCTTGGGCGCAGGCGGGCGCAGCGAGGGCGAGGAACGCCAAGACGGACAAGACGCGCACGCCCATGCGTATATTCCATCGGCGGGAGAGGGACAAAGCTTTAAAGGCATTTGGGCCACGGATGAACACGGATGAACGCGGATCAGAAAGAACGGCCCCAGGACAGAAGCGCCAAGACGGACAAGAAGGCGCGAACTTGAAAACAATTCGGCCAGGAATGAACGCGAATGGACACGCATCGGGGAAAGTCCTTAGTTTTCAAGGGGTGCACTGTTCATTTATGGGATTCGGTTCAATGTGCACTTTTTTATTTCCGCGAATTTTCTGGCGGGCCTCGAGACGCTTGAAGAGCCGGTCGTGGGTGCGGCGGATGCGGCCTTCATAGCGGTTGAGGACGCCGAGGGCTCGGGAGTCGTCGCAGAGGGCCTTGAAAGCTAGCGCGCTGCGGGTTTCGACGTCGCAAACCTGGAACTTATCTTTGACGGCGAGCTCCTGTTGGTCGAGTTCGAGGTCGAACAGGGCGGTCTCGATGGAGGTGATGCGCAGGAGGCGCCAGCGGGCGGCGACGAATTCATCGAGCAGATCGAAGTCGGCGCGCGTCTCGGGCTGGAAATACATGATGTAGGCCTCGCGAAGGGCGCGGAACTCCTCTTCGGACTCGTGTCCGAGGACGGTACGGCGCGAGTTGAGGCCGTGGGTGAGGCGCGCGGCGGCGGAGAGGGCTCGGCCCTCGGGGGTCTTAGGTCCGTGAGAGAGTGCGCCGTTGGCGCGGGCAGAATCGATTTTACGCTGTGAGGACATGGGAACTCCAAAGAGGCTCGTGGCTCGTGGCCCGTTGATCCGCTCGGGCGCTCCCGGCTTCGCACCGTGACGCCCGGAACCAGCGTAGACCCGGGAAAGCCGGTCGCAAGGGTTCGAAATTTCTAAGTGCTTGAAATTGAGATAAATGCAGTTTCTGAAATCGAGTAACTCTCGGGACGGCGCGGTAGATTCTGATTGGGCGTATGAGGAAAAGCAACGTATGGAGCGACTCGGAAACGGGCGAAAGGCGGCGGAAGAGGGAGGGCGGCGAGGCGGCGGGATGCCCGGAATGGCTGGGGTTCGAGCCGGATGTGAAGCAGGGGCAGTTGCTACGGCAGGATGCGCGGCGGCTGTTGCTGAACTGCACGCGGCAGTGGGGGAAATCGACGATCACGGCGGCGAAGGCGGTGGCGCAGGCGCAGAAGCGCGAGGGCAGTCTGACGCTGGTGGTGAGTCCTTCGGCTCGTCAGAGCGGGGAGTTTTTGAGGAAGGCGGCGGCGTTCGTGCGGCGGATGGGGATACGGCCGCGGGGGGACGGGGACAACGAGATTTCGCTTTTGTTCCCGAATGGGTCTCGGCTGGTGGGGTTGCCGGGGACGGAGGCGACGGTGCGCGGGTTCTCGGCGGTGTCTTTGATGCTGATCGATGAGGCGGCTCGGGTGAGCGATGAGATGTACAAGGCGGTGCGGCCTATGCTGGCGGTGGGGGATGGGGATTTGTGGTTGATGTCGACTCCTTTTGGGAAGAGGGGGTTCTTTTGGGAGGAGTGGACGAAGGGCGGGGGTTTGTGGGAGCGGGTGGCGGTGCCGGCTACTCAGTGCGCTCGGATCATGGCTAGCTTTCTGGAGGAGGAGCGGAGGTCTTTGGGGGATCGGTGGTTCCGGCAGGAGTACCTTTGCGAGTTTTTGGAGGCGGAGGATGTTTTGTTTCGGCGGGAGATGGTGGAGAAGGCGTTTTCGACAGACATCAAGCCGTTGTTCTGAAAAAGACTAAGACTGATGGCCACGAATGAACACGAATGAACACGGATAACACGGATAAGAAACGATATTACGTGGGTGTGGATCTGGGGCAGAAGCAGGACTATACGGCGATTGCGGTGGTGGAACGATGCGCGGTGGCGGGAGAGCTGGACCGGGTGACTTGGGAGCGGCGGATCGAGGTGGGGCACAGTTTGCGGCATCTGGAGCGGGTGGCGTTGGGGACTCCGTATACGGAGGTGGTGGGGCGGGTGCGGGAAGTGGCGCGGTCGGGGGATCTGGCGGGGCGGTGTCTGGTGGTGGTGGATGCGACGGGCGTGGGCGGGGCGGTGATCGACCTGTTGCGGGAGGCGGATCTGGGGTGCGAGTTGACGGCGGTGACGATTACGGGGGGGCCTCGGGCGTCGCGGTCGGACGGAGGGTGGATGGTGCCGAAGCGGGACCTGGTGGTGGGGCTGGAGGTGATGCTGGAGACGGGGTCGCTGCGGATTGCGGCGGGGCTACGGGAAGGCGCGACGTTCCTGAAAGAGCTGACGGGGATGCGGGTGAAGGTGTCGGCGGGGCGGCGGGAGCAGTTCGAGGCGTGGCGGGAGGGGACACACGACGACTTGGTTTTGGCGGCGGCGCTGGCTTGCTGGCGGGCTCGGTGGGGACCCGTGGGGCATGTGGGGCGGCCGCTGGGGCTGGGGTGAGGGGGCACGGATACAATTTGGGCCGCGGATGAACACGGATAGACAAGGGAGGGCAACGCGGAATCAGGCTGGGCGAGAGCAGAGCGCTGAGGCACCCGCACGGGCTACACGGAATTGCGCATAATGGGGAGTCGCAGATCCATGTCATCTCCGCTGACCGCATCACCCGTTGACGCGCTGGAGAAGCGCCTGGACGCCCGGTGGACCAACATTACGAATGCCGCGGACTCGCGGCGCAGACGCGTGCTAAGTTGGCGCGAGCGCTCCATGGCGTCGATTCGGAGGATTGTAGCATCGTGGTGTCGGGATCGCTCGCTCGGGACGAGTTCACACCCGGGAGTGACATCGACTGGACTTTGCTGATCGACGGGCAGGCCGATCCCGATGTCATCGAGCTTCTGCCAAAGATCGAAGCGATCGTCGGGAGCGTGGCAGCAAAGCCGCCAGGCCGTGAGGGCACATTTGGCACGATGGCGTTTAGCCATGATCTGATTCACCAGATTGGTGGAGAAGATGACACCAACCGCAACACGACGCGGCGGATTCTGCTTCTGCTCGAATCGTCTCCGGTCGGACGTCCCGATGCCTACGAGCGCGTGCTCAAGAATATCCTTCAGCGCTACATCAATGAGGATGATGGCTTCCGCCGAGGCTCCGGCAAGTATCACGTGCCGCGATTCCTCCAAAACGATTTCGCACGTTACTGGCGGACCATGGCCGTCGACTTCGCCTACAAGCGGCGATCCCGTTTTGGGGAGGGTGCTGCGATGCGGAATTTCAAACTCCGCATGTCGCGGAAGCTTATCTACGTTTCCGGCCTGCTGACGTGCTTCAGTTGCCAACTGAAGCTGAGTGATCGACCTAGGCTCTTTCCGTGCCCAGCGCCTCTTGGGGCTCCTGAGTGTGTTGCGTGCCTGCGGGATGTTCTGAAGCAGACACCGCTCGAGATACTCGCAATGACCCTGCTTGCCTTTCCACATCTGGACGGAACAGCCCGCAGGCTGTTCGATGCTTACGATAGGTTCCTTGGCATGCTTTCAGAGAAGGCGACTCGAGGTTATCTCGAGGCTTTGCCGCTGGACCCGAGGCCGCAGGACCCGACGTGGGACGAAGCGAGGCGAATCACACACGAGTTCCGCGACGCGTTGCTGGAGATGTTTTTTGACAGAGAGAGCGGTCTCTACGATCTCACCAAGATGTACGGAGTATTCTAATGTGCCGAACGATAGGTTTTTCGACTGGGGCCCTTGCATTCGGCGATTTTCGTCGAGCGCTCGACATGCTCCGAGCGCACCCCGTTCGGGCGGTTGAATTGTCCGCCCTCCGGCAACCTGAGCTCGATCCATTAAGGGCCGCAGTTGACGAATTGGATTTATCGCAGTTCCGCTATGTGTCGGTACACGCGCCGAGCCGAATCGAACCCGGCACGGAGTCGCATGTGGTGGATTGTCTTTTGGAGTTCGCGTCGAGGGATTGGCCGATAGTGGTCCACCCCGACGCGATCGGTGACTATTCATTGTGGCGACGGCTTGGCGCCTCGCTGTGCGTGGAAAACATGGACAAGCGCAAGCCGGTTGCCCGAACCGTCGACGAACTCGAAGTCGTTTTCGATCGTCTACCCGAGGCCAGCTTGTGCCTGGATTTGGGCCACGCCCGGCAGGTAGACACGACCATGACCGAGGCCTACATGATTCTCCGAACGTACGCGTCGAGGCTGAGGCAGGTGCACGTCAGCGAAGTGAATACCCGGAGTAAGCATGACCGGCTCTCGTATTCATCGATCATGGCCTTCCAGCGGGTTGCCGAGCCTATTCCGGAAAGCGTGCCGCTCATCGTGGAAGCTGTCATTGAGGAACGGGAAATCGGACCGGAGCTTGAGCGGGTGGAAGAGGCGTTTCAGGTGAGTGTACGCGCCGCTTGAGGGCAACTCGGCAACCGAGCTGCGGTCGGCCCGCTCGTGGCTCCATGCCCGTTGGCCGTTGATCCAGTCGGGCTTATGGCGGCTTCACGCCGAGAGATGTGACGAGCTTGAGGGTGGGAAGAACGGGGGGCACTGGGGTTGGAGCGACACGGCAGACTATAGTTATGCCGCATTCGGAACGCATCGTCGTGGATCCCGAGATCCTGGCTGGCAAGCCGGTGATCCGCGGGACGCGACTGGCCGTCGAGTTCATCCTCGAACTTCTCGCGGCCGGTCGGTCTGAGAGCGAGAGTGGCAACGCCGCTGCCACCACCTCGCCCAACTCCGCCCTTGGGGCGGGGACCACCACCATCCAGTACTACGCCTTCCCCGTCGATCTCGGCAATTGGGTCGGGATCAACCTGTTCTTCGATAACCAGGGGACCCCCTCCATCACCGCCTTGCTCAACGTCGGTGCGGGGACATTCGGGTCCAATCTGGTGGATGAAACCCGGGGGCTTGTGGAAGGGTTTCCGGTATCCAACACCGCCAAATCCGTCACGTTCACCGCGTCAGGACAGACCATCACGCTCACTGGTGCTTCCATGGGCTATAACGGCGGGAACACCGTGCAACCTTTTGACAATTCATCCTGCGACTTCTGTGGCAATAATATTGCAGGCACCCTGACGTTCGACGCGACGACTGCGGGCGATGTGCCGGAACCCGGATCCCTGAGTCTCCTGCTCGGCGGGATCAGCGCCATCGGACTTCTGTTCCGCCGCCACAAGGCGTGAAATACCCTTCAAGCCCTGGCCGCAGTGGGACTCGCGATCCGATGCGAGGTTCACTCGATCATTCTGCCGGTTACCGAGGGTAGCGCGAGCTACCATGGCGGTTATGATGGCGCTGGTGCTGCTGATCAGCAATCCCAAACGCTTTCTGCCCGAGGTCTGGGGGGAGAATCCGTGTATGCGGCCGGCGCACTACGCGATCTTCTTTTTGATCGGGGTGTGGTCTGGCTTCATTGCGCTGGACGCGGCCAGTTTCATGCTGCTGGGACTGGTGGTCGGGCTGAAATACGATCTCATCCGCGCCAATGTGTTGAAGAGTGTCTTCCTGCTGATCTTCAGCGGGGTCTCGCTCGTGGTCTTGACGGAACAGCACGAGGTGAACTGACTGGTTGGTGGGCAGTCTGCTGGCCACGCGCAAGGAGGCGAAGGTTTGGGCTTGCGCCTGCTGGTGCTGATCCTGTCGTTCGAGATCGTGCACCTGTTGCATCGCTACGTGCTCAAGATCGGGTAGGGGCCGGGGGCGCCGTTTTGGCTGGGCGGCCTCGGATCGATCCGTCAAACGGAGCTTTTTATCGTTTTTAGGGAACGCGCCGCCCTCCGGCCGCGTATCCTTGGGGGAACAGGAGAACTGTATGACTACTACCCGCAGGACGTGTCTGGCCGGCCTGGCTGGCGGCGGTTTTCTGACGAGCCTCGGGGCGCTGGCGGCGACACCAAGCGGCAGTGAGGCAGACGCGCTGGCCTTGTTTGGCAAGCGGCAGTCGGTGCGGCGGTACAAGGCCGATCCGGTTCCAGAGGAGCATCTGCGCCTCATTCTGGACGCCGCGCGGCACGCTCCCACTTCCGGCAATCAGCAGCCCTGGAAGTTCCTGGTCATCCGCGACCGGGCCAAGATCGATCGCTTGCGGGAGCGGTGCCTGGACCGACACCTGCCGCGTCACGCGGAAGAGCCCGAGGCGGACTATAAAGCGCGCAGGGAGACGGCGGCGAAGGGCTTCGGAGGGTATTTCACGGCGCCTGTGTACGTGGTGGTTCTGACGGACTCCCAATCCACCTATCCCACCTACAACCATCACGACGGACCGCTGGCGGCGGGTTACCTGATGCTGGCGGCCCGCGCGCTGGGCTACGGCACCGTCTACATCACCGATTCGATCCCGGAGGCGGTGACCCAGGAAGTGCTGGGGATTCCGGAACGCTACAAGCGCGTGTGCATCACTCCGATCGGGGTGCCGGACGGCTGGCCGGAAGCGAAGGCGAAGAAGAAGTTGGAGGAGTTGGTGGCGTGGGAGACCTTATAGGCGGAGACTACTCCGTGCCTTGAGGACGCCGGCGCCGGAACCGTCTTCGAAGGGCTGAAGCCCTAGCGCGCTTAGACAGTCCCTGTTTCGCTTTGAGCTCGTTGGCCGCGCACTCTTGTCCAAACGCCATGCGGGCGGCTGTGTCCATCTCGAAACCGTGGTCACGGCACCAGACCGGGAACGTGTCCGGATCGATATAGGCCTTTACCACCGAGAGGCCTTCGCTTGTGAGCGTGTCGTATACACGCTGAGCGGTCTCTAGCCAACTGTCGAAGGTGTCCGGAAGCTTCCAGCCGTCCTTGAAGGCTGCCTTCAAGTGGTCGTAATCCTCCGGGCGATACCAGGCGATTCCCGTCAATTCGACCGGCATACGACCCCATGCTGCCTGAAATTGACGCGCCGCGCAAGGCGGTCTTGGGGCGAAGGCGTCCGCTCCCTTGCGGTCGCGGCTCGGTACGGACTGTGGTCGCGGGTCGGTACGGATGCGGTCGCGGGTCGGTGCGGATGTGGTCGCGGGTCGGTACGGATGCGGTCGCGGCTCGGTACGGACCCCGCCCCTAGGTCTTGGTAAAGCGCGCGGCGGCCAGGCCGCGCTGCAGTTCCGGCGCCGCCATCATCGCTTTCCAGACCGAGCCGGTGCGGTGGTTCTCCGCCATCAGCAGCATGATGCCCAGGTCGATGCCGATCACGTCGGGCGCGCGCCAGTTCAGCGGATGAAAGGCGTCCACAAAGCCGTATCGCGTCCAGCATTTGTTGCCGTAGCGCTCCAGCATGGTTTCGAGAACCAGCGTGCAGTTCTGGGGCAGGAACACGATGGATCCTCCGGCCGCGCACGGCACCAGCGTCCCGTCGATATGGGAGTTGGCGACGCGGTCCAGGCCGCCCCAATCGATGTATCCGTAGGGCGACTCGGAAGAGGTGATCCCCCACATCGATTCGCTGAACCACGGAAACCGGCCGCGCAGACTGACGCAGAATTCGCGGTGCAGCACGGTCGCCATGCGCGAATTCTCGAAGTAGTCGATGCTGCCGTCCCGCAGTCCGCGAAAATCCACCCAGGCATGCGAGTATTGGTGCGCAAACAATGGCGCCAGGGATTCGATGAAAACTTCTCCCGCCGCGAGGCTCTTCTGCCGGGGCCGCGTCCAGGCGTTCCATGCCGACGCCGGTATGGGATGCGAGTCGGACGCCATGGCCAGCAGGTACATGGCGAGGAGCTCGGAATAGCGGTCCCAGCGATACGGCAGGAACCCGCCTTCGGGCGTCCAGCCGTGAGACAGCGTCGGCCCTCCCGCCCACATCCATTGCCAATCCACTCGGCCCAGGATCTCGTCCGCGAGCCTGCGTATGGCTGGCGTATCGAAATGCTGCCGGGCATGAATGACCCCGCAGAGCAGCCAGGCCGTATCGATCGAGGAGACCTCGCACTCGTAGCACCGGTCGCCCGTCAGCACGTCCACGAAATGGTAGAAGAAGCCGTTCGCTCCGGCGACGTGGCCCACCAGGCATCGAAGGGTGCGCTCGGCGCGCGCGAGAGCGTCGCCGTGGGCCAGGTAGCCTCGCGAAGACGAAATCGCGAGCGCGCTGAGCCCGAAACCGGTGGCGGCGATGCTGGCGATGTTTAGCGGGTTGGGCCGGTCGGTGGGAGCGCGGTCGAGCACCAGCCCGGTGTCGGGATGCGCCTGCTCCCAGAAATAGAGGCAGGCACGGCGCTCCATCTCCTCAATCAGGTCGGGGCGCTTGCCGAAGACTCCCGCCAGGCGGCCTACTGGGTATAGCGCCGCCAGGCCCCCCGCAATGCCGATGCCTAGCAACTCCCGGCGGGTAATGCCTCGCCTGGGCTGTACCGAACTCACTTCGTTCAGATCCTTGTCCTTAAACTACAACTATACGAAAAGCCTGTATCCCGATGCAAAAATTAGCGGTACTTAATCGCAATATCCGGAATCCGGAAAGTGGAATTCAAAGTGCTGCACGAGTTAGCGGGGCGACGGGAGCGGCGTCTTCGCAATACCATGAATCCACGCGCGGGCACCTTTTGGAGCAGCTGGCGGGAGCGCATCCACGCCTTGAGCAATGTCCCTCCTTTCCTTCGCATTGTCTGGGATTCCGGCAGGGCAGTAATCGCTGCCGGCCTCGCGTTCCGAGTCCTGGCCGCGCTGGGTCCGATCTCGCTGCTGGCGGTGGCGAAGAGGATTCTGGACTCGGTGCAGGCTCACCAAAGCGGCCGTCCCCTGCCCTGGGATTTCTGGTGGTGGGTGGGGGCGGAATGTGGGCTGGCGGCAGCTTCTGCACTTATGGGCCGCACGATCGCCTATTTCGACACACTGCTGGCGGATCGCTTCACGCGCCACGTCAGCGTGCTGGTGATGGAGCACGCATCCAGGCTCGACCTGTCTTCCTATGAAGATCCGGCTTTCTACGACACTCTGGAGCGGGCCCGCGTCCAGGCCACCGACCGCATCTCCATGATCCAGGCCACCGGCATGGCGCTGCAGCAGGCGATTGCGGCCGTCACGCTGTCGGCGGGCATTTTCTGGTTCTCGCCGTGGTTGCTTGTGCTACTGGTGGCCGCCGTGGTCCCGGCCTTTCTGGGTGAGAGCCATTTCGCATTCATCGGCTACGCTCAGAACATCCGCCAGACGCCGGTGAAGCGCCAGCTCGACTACCTGCGTGTGCTGGGCGCGAGCAAGGAATCGGCCAAGGAACTGAAACTGTTCGGCCTGAGCGACTTTCTTTCCGGCGAGTACAAGAAGCTTGCGGACGGCATCTACACCGAGAACGTGGCGCTGGCGCGCCGCCGCCTGGTAGCCGGGGGCCTCCTCTCGCTTCTCAGCACGGGCGGATACTACGCCGCTTACGCCTACGTGATCTACCGCACCGTGACGGGTGGCCTGACCTGGGGCACGCTGCAGTTCCTGGCGGGGGCCATCGCGGGAGCCAGCCTCAACATTCAGAACATCTTCTCGACCTTCGCCAGCATCGCCGACCAATCGCTGTTCCTCACCGACCTGGTGACGTTCCTGGCCGTCCGTCCGCGCCTGTTTTCGAAGCCGGATGCCCTGCCCGCGCCACGTCCCATACGCAGCGGGTTCTCCTTCGAGGATGTAAGTTTTTCCTACCCTGGCTCGCCGCGCCGCGTGCTCGATGGACTGAACGTGCGCATTGAGCCGGGCGAGCGGATCGCCCTTATCGGCGAAAACGGAGAGGGCAAGACTACTATCGTGAAGCTACTCACTCGCCTTTACGATCCGAGCGCCGGGCGAATCCTCCTCGACGGCGTAGACCTGCGGGACTACAGCGTGGAGGACCTGCACAGCCAGATCGGCGTCATCTTCCAGGACTTCGTGCGCTACGAGATGTCGGCGCGGATGAATATCGCGGTCGGCAAAATCGGCGAGGCCGGTGAGGAAAGCATCCACCGCGCTGCAGCCAAAGGCATGGCCGACAAAGTCATCGGGCGGCTGCCGGGAGGCTACGATCAGCTGTTGGGGCGGCGCTTCGAAGGCGGAGTCGATCTTTCCGGCGGCGAGTGGCAGAAGGTCGCGCTGGCCCGCGCGTACCTGCGCGACGCACAGGTCCTGATTCTGGACGAGCCCACGGCGGCCCTCGACGCGCGCTCCGAGTACGAGGTGTTCCAGCGCTTCGCGGATCTGACCGAGGGCCGCATGGCCCTGCTGATCTCGCACCGTTTCTCCACGGTTCGCATGGCAGATCGGATCCTGGTCCTCGAAGACGGCCACGTGGTGGAGCACGGCAGTCATGAACGGCTCATCGCGTTGGGCGGCCGGTATGCGGGCATGTTCGAGTTGCAGGCATCGAGTTACCGATGACACCCGAAGTATTCCTATCCCCGACACTGCCGCGTCTGCACGACGCGGGCGTGGCTGCCGCCGCATCCACCGGCAGAGCGCGGCCTCGCAGAGCGCGGCGGCTTCCGCCCGCACGGGAACTGCTGAAGCGCATTGCGGTCGCCGCGCGCGGCGTGGATGCCGAGGCCAGGGCCTGCCTGGTGGAGAACCTGCGCGTGGTGCGCTCGGCGCTCAAGGGACTGGACGGGCTGAACCGTTTTCTGCGCCGCTGCCCGGTGGTAACCGTGGCGTTCGGCGTGGAGAGCCCGCGCATTTGCGAGTTGGCGCGCGACTATCTGCGCGTGACGGCCGGGCGGTTCAACGAGCTCGAACTGGTGCGTTTCCTGCAGGGCTACCAGGAAGCGGCGCAACTCGAAGCCGAGGAAATCGACTACCTGAAGCCCGCGCTCGAGTTCGCGATCCTGGAGCGGCTGGCCGTCGCCCCGGGCGCGGCGTGGCCCGAGCTTCTGACCAGCCTGCGGCGCGGCGAGGAGGCCTTCTGGAGGGAGCTCTCGGAATCGGTCAGCGTCGTCGATAGCGTTTTGAGGCGCGATCCCGCGTCGGTCTACGGCGCCATGGATCTGGACAGCCGCGAAGGCTACCGCCGCGAGATCGCCCGCCTGGCGAGGCGTTCGAATCGTACCGGGGCCGAGATCGCGGAGAGAGCGATCGCGCTGGCCGCCCAAGCCGACGGCCTCCACGTGGGCTTCTTCCTGGTGGGGCCACGCGCGAAGGAGTTGCGTGCCGCCATCGGATACCGCCGCACGCTGGCGGACCGTCTGGCCGGCGTCCCGGTCGCCAACCCCGTCCTTTACCCGGCGACGATCGAGGCGCTGACCTTCTTCATCGTGGCCGCCCTGATCAGCCAGTTGCACGCGCCCGGCGCGCTCCTGGCGGCGGGCTTGCTCCTGCTGCTGCCGGCTTCGCAGGCCGCGGTGGATCTGCTGAATCAATTCATCGGCCTTCTGGTTCGCCCGCGCGCGCTGCCCAAGCTGGATTTCTCCGAAGGCATCCCGGAGGATTGCGCCACCATCGTCGCGGTCCCGGCGCTGCTGCTGAACGAAAGCCAGACGCGCGAGTTGGTGGCGGATCTTGAAGTCCGTTACCTGGCCAACCGCGACCGCAACCTGTATTTCGCGCTGCTGACGGACGCGGCCGATTCCGACAGTGCCATGGACGAGCGCGACGCGCTGGCGGCCGTCTGTGGCGACCTTCTGGAAGGCCTCAACCGCAAGTACAGCGCCGAGGGCCGCACGCCGTTCTATCTGTTCCACCGCAACCGGGTCTTCAACGCGTCGGAGGGCCGCTGGATCGGCTGGGAACGCAAGCGCGGCAAGCTGATGGACCTGAACCGGCTGCTCGGCGGCGGCGAGAATCGCTTCTCGTTCAGCGCGGGCGACCTGGCGGCGCTTCCTCGCGTGCGCTACGTCATTACGCTCGATGCCGACACGCAGCTTCCGCGCGACTCCGCGGCCCGCCTGATCGGCGCCATCGCGCATCCGCTGAACCGCGCCGTGGTGGACCCCGCCACGCGCACGGTGGTTGAAGGCTACGGCATTCTCCAGCCGCGCATCGGCATCAGCGTGCAATCCGCTTCGCGAAGCCGGCTGGCGTCCCTCTACTCCGGTCAGACCGGGTTCGACATCTATACCCGCGCGACCTCCGAGGTTTACCAGGACCTGTTCGGCGAAGGCATCTACACGGGCAAAGGCATCTACGACGTGGACGCGATGCGCGCGGTGTTGGAGGACCGCTTTCCCGACAACGTCCTGCTCAGCCACGACCTCATCGAGGGCGCGTACGCGCGCGTGGCGCTGGTATCCGACGTCGAACTGATCGACGACTACCCGTCGCACTTCAGCGCCTACAGCCGCCGCAAGCATCGCTGGGTGCGCGGCGACTGGCAGATTCTGCGCTGGCTCCTGGCGCGCGTGCCGGACGGACAAGGCCGCGTGATCCGCAATCCGATCAGCGTTCTGTCGCAGTGGAAGATCGTGGACAACCTGCGCCGCAGCGTTCTGGAGCCGGCCATGTTGCTGCTCTTCGTTGCGGGCTGGCTGTGGCTGCCGGGCAACTGTTGGTACTGGACCGCGGCGGCGCTGGCGATTCTGCTGCTGCCGCCGCTGGCGGACCTGTTAACCTCGGTCACGCGCGAGCCCGCCAGGGAGCTGGCTGCGCGGTTCGCCACCGGCTGCGCGCGAGCGGTTCTGAGCCTGGTGTTCCTGCTGCACCAGGCCCTGCTCTCGATCGACGCGATCGTGCGCTCGCTGCTCAGAGTCTCCGTCACCCGGCGCAAGCTGCTCGAATGGGAAACCGCCGCCGAGGCTGAAACGGCGACCACAAAGAAATCCACCGTCGATACCTACCTCGAGCGAACGCCCTGGTTCAGCGCGGCCATCGCGCTGGCGGTGTGGCTCGTCCGTCCGTCAGCGCTCTCCGCCGCGATTCCGATCCTGCTGCTGTGGTTTTCCTCCCGGGGCATTTCCGCGTGGCTCAATCGCGCTCCGAGCGCGGCCGGCCGCACCCTTCGCCCGGACGACCTGGAGCGCCTGCGCGAGTGCTCCAAGCGTATCTGCCAGTTCTTCGAGGACTGGAGCTCGCCCGCCACCAACTGGCTCATCCCCGACAACGTGCGCGAGGATGGCAGGGCCGATTTGAAGCTCTCCCCCACCAATCTGGGCTTGTTGTTGAACGCGCGGATTGCCGCGGTGCACTTCGGCGCGCTGTCCCTGGAAGGCTTCGTCTCCGCCACAAAGAAGACCCTCGAACAGGCGGACCGGCTCACGAAATACCGCGGGCATTTGCTGAACTGGTATTCCATCGAATCAATGGCGCCCGTGGGACCGCTGTTCGTCTCGACGGTGGACAGCGGCAACCTGGCGGCCTGCCTGTGGACGCTGAAGCAGGCCGCGCTTGCATTCGCCGCCGAAACGCCCGCGCTGGCCGGCGAGCTCCGGGAAATCGCGGAGACCTGCGAGCGATGGGTGCGCGAGATGGACTTCGGCTTCCTGTATCAGCGCAACCGGAAGGCGCTTTCGGTGGGGTACGACGTGGCATCCGAGCGGCTGGAAGCGGCCAGTTACGATCTGCTGGCATCGGAGGCGCGCATCGCCGCTTTCGTGGCCATCGCCAAGGGCGACGTGCCGCTCGACGCCTGGATCCACCTGGGCCGGACGCACACGGCCCTGGATGGAGAGCGCGCGCTGCTCTCCTGGACCGGCACCATGTTCGAGTACCTGATGCCGCTCCTGTGGATGCGCCACCGTCTGGGCACCATCACGGAGCGCAGCGCCGTTATGGTGGTTCGCTTCCAGAGGCGCTTCGCGGCCCGCAGAAGGGTGCCGTGGGGCATCTCCGAATCGGGTTTCTGCGCCGGCGAGGGACTCGACTACGGATACCGCGCGTTCGGAATTCCCGCTCTCGCGCTGAAGCGCGCGGAGGCCGACGCGCTGGTGGTCTCTCCCTACTCGACGTTCCTGGCGCTGATGGTGGATCCCGCGGCGGCGATCGTCAACCTGCGCCGCGAAGAGTCGCTGGGCTGGCTGGGCCGCTACGGCTTCTACGAAGCGGTGGACTACGGCCACCCGAGCCCCGAGATCGTCCGCTCCTGGATGGCGCACCATCAGGGGATGAGCCTGCTGGCGGCCTGCAATCTGCTGTTCGACCGTCCGATGGAGCGCTACTTCCACGCCGAGCCTCAGGTGCTGGCGACGGAGCTGCTGCTCGAAGAGCGCGTGCCGCGGGCGTCGTTGGCGGAAGCGGAGCGCCAGGCCGCGCCGGCGGAGGAAGCGCTCGAAGCGCTGGCGGGGTGATGCTAACGCCCAGCATGTTCGTTTCACCTTGTCAGGCTTCTTGTTTCAGGCGGCTCGCCAACGACCGACTCTCACGAAACGCATCAGCAGGAGCACAGCGCCGCCTCTGACTACTGGTATTCCAAACGGTGGGTGGTGTCGGCAAAGTGCGTCGACGGAGAATCGGAGGGGCCGCGAATCTACTGACGGAGAAGAAACGAGTAGAACAGGAACGCCAGGAGAGCCATACAGACGACCAGAAACACCAGGCAGGGAATCGAGGATGCCCGTGGCTTCGGCTTGGGAAGTTCAACCTGTTCGTCAGGCTGGTCTAGTTCGGTGAACGCTGTAGTGCGACAAGGAAACCGAGGTGTGCGACACTGTATACAGGTGAGCACAACATGAGCGAAACGCTTTCCATACGGCTTGACGCCGGGACGAAGTTGCGGCTGGACACGCTGGCAAAGCGCTCGAAACGCTCGAAGTCCTTCCTGGCGGCCGAAGCGATTGCGGCATACGTCCAGGCCGAGGAGTGGCAACTGGGCGAGATAGAGGCCGGACTCGAGGAGTTGAACGCCGGCCAGGGCGTGGGCCACGAGCGGGTTTCGAAGTGGCTACGGTCCTGGGGGCAGAAGGCCGGGACGAAAGCGCCGCGATGAAGGCGGTCTGGTCCCCCCGCGCGATCCGGCACCTCACAGCTCTTCGAGAGCATATTGCGCGGGACTCAGCGCAGAACGCGGCGGCGGTGGCGGAACGGATTCTCCGCGCCATCGAGGTTCTCAAAACGCAACCAGGGATGGGGCGGCCGGGCAGAGTAGCCGGGACTCGAGAGCTTGTCATCTCAAGCGCGGGGCTCATCGTTCCCTACAGGGTGCGTGACGGCGGCCTGGAGATCATTGCGGTATTCCACGGCCGGCAGCGTTGGCCCGACGCGCTATGAGTGTAGGTCCTGGAGGCCTCCCGTTTTCGCACTCCAGTCACAACCTGTGGCTTTTGAACCACAGTCCCGTAACCACTAATCCACTTAGAAACAATCACTTGGCCTTTGGGGCCTCGATTGCCCTAGTAGCTATTTGAGATTCGAAACCACCGTCCAACGGCCCGTCCAGACAAGCGGCGTAGGCCTCCACAGCGGCGTCCCGGTCAGCATCCGAATTGTCCCTGCCCCTCCCGCCACCGGCATCGTCTTCGTGCGCACGGACCTCGACCGCTTCCCGGTGCAGGCCACCTGGGAGCACGTCGCCCGGGTCAGCTACGCCACCAGCCTGATGCGGAAAGGCGTCCTGATCTCGACGACCGAGCACCTTCTCAGCGTGTTCTACAGCATGGGCATCGACAACGCCTATGTCGAGATCGACAACCTGGAAGTGCCGATCCTCGATGGCAGCGGTCTGCCCTTCGTCGAGCTGCTCCAGCGCGCGGGCCTGCAGAACCACCGGCGGCTGCGGCGCTATCTGCGGATCCGCCGCCCGGTCGAGGTGGTGGACCGCGCCAAGCGCATCTGCATCCTGCCGTCCGACAGCTTCCGGCTGACCTGCGAAACCGATTTCGGCCATGCGCTGGCAGGGGCTCAGACGCTCGAGATGGAGGTAACACCCGAGCGTTACGCCTCCGAACTGGCCCCCGCCCGGACCTTTGGTTTCGAGCGCGATCTCGCACAGCTCAAGGACATGGGGCTGATCCGCGGCGCCTCGCTCGAAAACGCGGTGTGCTTCAACGGCAGCACCGTGCTCAATCCCGGAGGCCTGCGGTTTGCCGATGAATGTTGCCGCCACAAGGCGCTCGACCTGATCGGCGACCTGGCGCTGCTCGGCCGGCCGCTGCTGGGGCACGTGATCGCCGAGCGCGCCGGCCACGCTATGCACGCCGCGCTGGTCCACCGCATCATGAGCGACGCCTCGCTCTACGAGATTCTCACCTTCGATCAACTTGCCACCCGTGTTGCCGGGGCGTTGGTATCCTGAGTGGTACTGCCGCGCCCATGCGGAACCTCAACCTCGCCAACCTCCTGACCTCCGCCCGCATCGCCCTCGCTCCCGTGGCCGTGTATGCGATCCTGGCGCAGCGGTTTCGCCTGGCCCTGGCGGTCTTCTTCGTCGCGGCGGCCACTGACGGTCTGGACGGTCTCGCCGCCCGCCGCTTCAACCTTCAAACCCGCCTCGGAGCTTATCTCGATCCGATCGCCGACAAGCTGCTGCTGAGCGCGTCGTTTCTCGCACTGGGCGTCTGTGGGGCGGTCCCGTGGTGGCTGGTGATCCTGATCTTCGCGCGGGACCTCGTGATCCTGGCGATGGCCGGCGCGGCGCTGCTCCTCAGCCAGCACCGCGATTTTCCCCCCAGCATCTGGGGTAAAATCAGCACCGCTCTTCAGATTCTTGCCGCCGTGGCGACGCTGACCAAGGGCGCCTTCGCCGCCACGAGCCTGCCCCTGGCTCCTTTCTTCTGGGTCGCTGCGGCCGCAACCGTGTGGAGCGGAGCAGGATATGTCTGGCGCGCCGTCGCACTAGCGCGGGCGGGCTTCTCTCGCTGAAGAGGCGGGTCTGGAGACCCGCTGCAGGACTGGAGTCCTGCCCCACAAAAACGGCCTAATTCTCCGCCGCATTGACGATCGCGCACCCGTAGCGTAGTCTTAGAATGGAGAAGGGGGAAGCGCCAAAGTGAGCCGGTACGTACCTTCGCGCCACTTTCTGCAGGCGGGCCTGGCAGCGATTCTGCTGGGAGCCTTCACCGTCTGGTGTGCTCGCTTCTGGACGCCGGCCTATGCGGCCACCGCCCTCTTCGTGCTCTCCGCAGCCGCGCTCTTCGCCATCGCCTTGCGCCCGGCCATCGAGATCCAGGACGTGTACCTGGCGATTGGCCGCCGCCGCATCCCCTGGGCGGACATACGCCGCGTGGACCACTCGGGCTGGCTTTCGCCGCTGGTGGTTCGTCTGACCCTGGCAGACCACTCGCGAGTCCTGCTGGTCTATCCCGGCGACGTGGATTCCGGCAACAGCCTGCTGCACTATCTGCGCCGCTATCCGCGACAGGCGTTGATCGACGGTCATCCCTACCGGAAGTTCTGGAACGAAGAGCCGCCTCCCGGGAGTGAAGGGAAACCCCTCGCTTCTCCGCGCTACCGGCTGCTGCTGCCCGAAGACGAGGCTGAGGTAGAGCGCCTCTACCAGCGCCTCAAGGCCGTCCGCCGCCTTGACCCGGACAACGCTGTCGACGAAGAATAGTTCTTGCCTCCGCCGAAGCGCCGCCACCTCCGCTGGGCCGTTCCCGTCGCCTTTCTGCTCCTGGTCATTCTCACCCATCCGCTGTGGCTCCGCGCCCTGGGCGAGTTTCTGGTCTCCGCGGACGCGCCGATCCATGCGGAGATGATTGTCGAGCTGGCGGGGGACGAACACGGCAACCGCATTCTGATGGCGGCCCGGCTGCTGAAGGAAGGCTACGCTCCCAAGGTCCTGGTGAGCGGCCCCTCCTGCTGCTACGGCCGGCACGAGAGCGAACTGGCCATCGCCTTCGCGACCGCCCACGGATATCCAGCCGATTGGTTCATTCCGTTTCCCATCCGAGGCACGTCTACTATCGAGGAGGCGCGCGAGATCGTCCCCGAGCTCGACCGGCTCCACGTAGGACGGTTTATCATAGTGACCAGCAACTATCACACGCGCCGCGCCGCTAACGTCTACGCCCGGCTGGTGCCCCGTGATCGCTTCCGCGTGGTGGCCGCGCCGGACTGGATTTTCCGCCCCGAGGATTGGTGGCGGAGCCGCGAAGGCCGGAAACAGTTCTTTTGGGAATGGAGCAAAACACTCGCCAATTGGGCAGGTCTGTGATGCGCGACACCGCGCGCTGGCTGTGGCCGTACTATCGCCGGCATCGCCGCGGCCTGTGGCTCGGCTTCGGCTCGCTGATCCTCAAGGACCTAACCGCCGCCGGACTGCCCCTGCTGATCCGCGACGGCATGGACGCGCTCAGCCGCGGCTTCTCCTTGCGGGTTGTCTTCGACCTGTGCGGCATCCTGGTGGGCCTGTCCGCCATCAAGGGCCTGTTCCAGTATTGGATGCGCGTCATCCTGATCGGCATGTCGCGCGACATAGAGTTCGATCTCCGCAACGACCTGTTCTCTCACCTGGTCGATCTGTCGCCGGATTTCCACTCCCGCACACGCACCGGCGACATCATGGCGCGCGCCACCAACGACCTCAACGCCGTGCGCATGATGCTCGGTCCCGGCGTGATGTACTGGTGCGAGACGGCGCTGACCTTCGTTCTCTCGATAGCGGTCATGTTGTTCGTCGATTGGCGGCTGACGCTGATCGTGATTCTGCCCGCGCCCCTGGTGAGCGTGGCCGTGAGCTACATGGGCCGCATCATTCACGACCGCTTCCAGCGCATCCAGGCCATGTTCTCCGACATCAGCAGCCGCGTCCAGGAGAACCTCTCCGGGGTGCGCGTGATCCGCGCGTACGTGCAGGAGGACGCTGAGCTGCGCCAGTTCGAGATCCTCAACCGCGAGTTCATCACGCAGAACCTCGCGCTGGCCCGCGTCTCAGCGATGTTCATGCCGATGCTCCAGGCCCTGATCGGTGTCACGTTTCTGATCGTGCTGTGGGCAGGCGGCGACGGCGTCCTTTCCGGCAAGATTTCTCTGGGCGGCTTCGTGATGTTCAACCTGTACATGGGCTTCCTGGTGTGGCCCATGATCGCGATGGGCTGGGTGGTGAATCTGATGCAGCGCGGCACGGCGTCGCTCGACCGCATCCGCCAGATCCTGGATGAGCGGCCGTCCATCGTCGCTCCGCCGGTTCCCAAACCCGTGCCGCAGCACAGCGGGATCGAGTTCCGCGGCGTGAGCGTGGAGGTATCGGCGGGCCGCGCGCTCGACGGCATCGATCTCGAGATCCGCGAAGGCGAGACCGTGGCCGTGGTGGGCCACACGGGCTGCGGCAAGACCACGCTCGTCCGCCTGATTCCGCGACTGCTCGATCCGACCCAGGGCTCGGTGCTGCTCGGAGGCGTGGACCTGCGCGAGCTCTCGCCCTCCGAACTGCGGCGCCAGATCGGCTACGTCCCGCAGGAGACGTTCCTGTTCAGTGCGACGCTGGCCGACAACATCGCTTTCGGGGTCGAGAGTGCGACGGAGGAACAGATCCGCCGGGCCGCGGAGCTGGCGGGCCTGGCTTCCGACATCGAGGGCTTCCCCGAGGGCTACCGCACGCTGGTGGGCGAGCGCGGCATCACGCTTTCCGGCGGCCAGAAGCAGCGCACGGCCATCGCCCGCGCCATCCTCCGCGACCCGCGCATCCTGATTCTCGACGACGCCCTGGCCAGCGTGGACACGATGACCGAGGAGCGCATCCTGGAGGGCCTGGCGGGGGTCATGCGCGGCCGCACCAGCATCCTGATCTCGCACCGCGTCTCGACCGTGCGGCAGGCCGGCCGCATCGTGGTGCTCTCGGCTGGCCGCATCGTCGAGCAAGGCACCCACTCCGAGCTGATCGAAACCGGCGGCTACTACGCGGGGCTTTACCAGAAGCAACTGCTCGAAGAGGAGCTCGAAGCGATTTAAGTGGGGCAGGACTCCAGTCCTGCAGCGGGTCTCCAGACCCGCCAAGTCTATTTTTTCTGCTGCGCACGCAGCTTCTCCTGAAACGCGCGCTCGCTGCGCGCCACGAATGCCCGATACCCGGCCGGATCCACGAATGCCTTCCAGCCCTCCGTGCGCGAGCGCGCGTACTTGTCCGCAAGGCCGTAGTAGCCGCCGTGCGCTCCCAGGAAGACGTCGCAATCCAGGCCGGCCAGGGTCCGGAAGGTGGCGGCGAAGTCATCGGCGATGGACGGATATTTCGTATTGCCCACCAGGCGGAATCCAGGATTCACGCTGACGCCGCCCACGATCACCACGTGGAGCGGCTTCCCGTCTTCGGTCGCGGTCATGGTCCAGGTGGTGCAGCCCTTGGTGTGTCCAGCGGTGCGGTGCGCGATCAAAGTCGTGCCGCCCAACTCCACGCGGTCGCCATCGGCGAGCACGCGATCGACCGGGCACGGGGCATACCGCATCTGGTCGGCATAGTAGAAGTCGCTGGCCCCGCCGTCGCGCACCACGCCCTCGTCGCCCTGCATGACGAACACCTTCGCGCCCGACAACTTCCGCGCCAGCGCATGGCCGGCCACGTGGTCGTAGTGCGCCTGGCTCGTCAGCAGAATGCGGATGTCCGCGAACCGGAAGCCCAGCTTCTCGACGCTCTCGCGGATCAGCGGGACGCTCTGCTCGAGTCCCGTGTTGATCAGAATGTGCCCGGCCTTCGTCGCGACCAGGTAGCAGCCCAGGTCGTTCGTCCCGACGTAGTACAGGTTGCCCACGATGCGATGCGGCGGGAAGGGCTGGTTCCAGTTGCGCAAGTCCTCGGCGGATTGCGCCGTCAGAATGGCGGGGGCCAGTGCGAGTGAAAACAGAAGGAGTGGACGCATGCTCCCCCGATTATGCCACCATGAAAAGCGTGATTCTGCCCGCTGGCGAAGTGCACATCTGGCGCGTTGACCTGGGGGCCTGGAGCGGCTCCGGCGACGAACTCGACGCCGCGGAGCGCGCCCGGGCCGGACGCTTCCGCTTTCCCGACATACAGCGCCGCTGGATCGCAGGCCGCGCGGTTTTGCGCCAGCTCCTCGAACGCTACACAGGAATCCCCGCCGCGGAGATGTGCTTCACCCGCGGCGAATTCGGAAAGCCGTACCTGGCGGGCTCGCGCGTCTACTTCAACATGTCCGACTCGCGCGACGTGGCGCTCTACGCCGTCACGCTCGACGTCGAGATCGGCGTGGACGTGGAGCGCATTCGCGACATCGAGGGAGCCACCATCGCTCGCCGTTTCCTGCCCGAAGCGGAGGCCGCCGCCGTGGACGACGATCCCGCGTCCTTCTTCCGCATCTGGACGCGCCGCGAGGCTTATCTCAAATGCATCGGGGTGGGATTGCGCCGCCTTGACCTGCCCATCGAGCCAGGCTTCTCGGTCGCCGATCTCGAACCCCTTCCCGGCTACGCGGGCGCGGCTGTCTGGCAAGGCGAGGAGCGCAGCATCGTGGTGCGCGACTTCTAGCGTGGCGCGGGCACTCGTGCCCAATGCCACTTAGTGGGGCGGCTCTCCAGCGCCGGACGTCCACGTCCGGCTTCCTTCGTTTCAGGAAGTTGGACGGAGGCGGGTCTGGAGACCCGCTGCAGGACTGGAGTCCTGCCCCACTTCGTCAGACGATCCGGTAGGGCGTCTCCTCCGCCTGCGCCTCCACCACCGCCGGCAGCTCACGCGCCAGTGTGGTCACGTCCAGCGGGATCAGCTCGCCCTCGACGCCGCCGATCACCTCGGCCGTGTGCTTGTACGCCATCACGTCGCCCGTCACGTAGTGCGTGATGCGCCCCGGCGCGCCGTTCCCTTTCGGCATCAGCGCGTCTTTCACCATCTCGGCCGTGACCTCCGCGCTCGAAACCAGCGACACCGAATTGCCCGTCACCTGCTGGATCACCTCGTGCAGGACCGGATAGTGCGTGCAGCCCAGGATCAGCGTGTCGATCTGGGGCCGATGGCCGAGGTAGTAGCGCGCCATCATCTCGGCCTCGGGCGAATCCGCCAGGCCTTCTTCCACCAGGTGCACGAACATGGGGCACGCCTGCGCCCAGACCTTCAGCCCGCGCGCTTCCAGGCGCTTCTGGTACGCGCCGCTGGCGATGGTCCCCTTGGTTCCGATCACGCCCACGCTACCCGAGCGCGTCCTGCGGCACGCCGCTTCGACGCCCGGCTCGATCACGCCCCACACCGGTATCGGAGTCCGCTCCGCCAGTTCCGGCAGCGCGCAGGCCGACGCAGTGTTGCACGCGATCACCACCGCCTGCACGCCTTTCTTGATCAGAAACTCGACCACCTCGCTAGCGAACTCCTGCACCATCTCGCGCGGCTTGCGCCCATAGGGCACGCGTGCCGTATCGCCCAGGTACAGAAAATCCTGATGGGGAAGCCTCTGGCGAAGCGCCTTCAACACCGTCAGGCCGCCGACTCCCGAATCGAAAACTCCGATGGGCCGGCCCGGATCGTACTCGTGCTGCAACATGCTTCTCCTAGTGTAGCGGCATGGCGCGCTACAATCCTTTCATGGAAGACCTCCGCTACCCCGTCGGCCCTATGACATTCGACACTCCGATTTCGGAATCGCTCGTCATCCTCGAAGAAGCGCCCGCCCGTTTCCGCGAAGCGGTGCGCGGGCTCGACGACGCGCAACTCGACACGCCCTATCGCCCCGGCGGCTGGACCGTCCGCCAGGTTATCCATCACATGCCCGACAGCCACATAAACATGTACTGCCGCTGCCGCTTCGCTCTGACCGAGGACTCGCCGGCCGTGAAATCGTACAACGAGGCGACCTGGGCGGAACTCGCGGACGCCCGCGCGCTGCCAGTCGAGGTCTCGCTTGGATTGCTCGAAGGCGTCCACCGCCGCCTGGTGGCGCTGTTCCGCACTCTGACGCCCGAGCAATGGAAGCGCGCCTACCTCCACTCCGAAATGGGTCTCGTGCCCCTCGACCATGTGGTCCCCATGTACGCCTGGCACTGCCGCCACCACGCGGCCCACATCACGGGGTTGAGGGAACGGATGGGATGGAAGTAGTCGACCTCCGCTATCCCATCGGCCCCGAAGCCACCGGCACGCCGCTCGCCGACGCCATTCGCGATCTGGAGGAATCCCCCGCCCTCCTCCGCCAAGCCGTCCGCGGACTCGACGACGCGCAACTCGATACCGCGTACCGCCCCGACGGCTGGACTTTACGCCAGGTGGTCAACCATCTCGCCAGCAGCCACGCGCACGGCTACACGCGTTGTCACTTCGCCCTGGTCGAGGATACACCGGAGGTCAGAGGCTACCATGGTGAATTGTCCGACGACGCCGCGCTGCCCGTCGAGATCCCTCTAGATCTGTTTGAAGCCCTGCAGCGCCGCCTCGTGGCCCTGTTCCGCAGCCTCACGCCCGAGCAATGGAGCCGTACGTTACGCCACTCCCAGCGCGGCCTGATGACCGTCGAGCAGCTTGCCGTCTTCCTGGCCTGGCACGCGCGCCATCACACCGCACACATCACCAGCCTTCGTGAGCGGATGGGCTGGTGACGGCATTCCCCAAATGAGTTCTTCAGAGCCGCCGCAACAGCAGCGCCCAGTCGCCACCATCCGGGGCCGCTGGCGAACTCCACGAAGGCCCGCTCGCCGTGCCGATCGGAACCTTCTCCCCAGTGAACGCACTGAACCACTCGGCGCGGTACTCGCCCGGCTCCAGCTTCACCGTGACCTTGCCGCCCGCAGGAAGGTACACGGCGTAAGTCCTGCCTAACTCGGCCAGGCAATACGCGCCGCCAGTTACTAACTCGTCGTGTGGCTCGGTCTTCCACCATTCGAAGCTGGTGAAGAAGTCCACCATGTGCGCGTAGCCCGCGAGCATGGTCATGGTATCGTCGCCGCGTCCGTTTACCCAGCCGCCGCCCGTATCGGGCCAGATGCCGGTGCCGCGCCGCGCTGTCTCGCCCGCCGTGCTATAGGCACCCGCCATGGCGATCTCCCACGCCGTCCGCCGCAGAGTCTCGGCCGAGTCGCCGGGCGGAGGCGGAGCCCACTTCGGGTAGTGATCCTCGTACCCGTATTCCTCGTTCGCCTGGGGAATGATGCGGCCTGCCTTCAACTGCAGCCGCCGGCTCTCCAGCATCAACGCGTGCTGGGCCCGCGACCATTCCTGAAGGGACGTGAACCCGAACCACTCCCCCGCCCGATCCTGGTGCTCCGGGTGGACGGGATGAGTGGTGGCCAGATGCTTGTATGGATCCCAGCTCTCGAGCAGGGTGCCGGTTTCGTGCGCCCACTTGTCGTCGCGGAACGTGTCCAGATCGTCGCCCAGGTCCCAGGTGACGTTCGAAAACGCCGCCAGTCGCGCCACGGCGTACCGCATGTAGCGGCGCTCGTCGTCGCTGCCCGCCGCCAGGTGGATCTTGCCGTCCGCGATATCAAAGATCACCGAGATGATCATGTCCCGCTCGCGCGCGAACGCCAGCATCCGCTCGAACCTCCGCCAGTGGTCGATGTTGAAGCGCGTGTAGTCGAAGCCCGGATGATCGTAGTCGTCCGCCTTCACCGCCGGCCATGGACTGAGGAAAATGCTGAACTCGCCGGTGTTCATGACCGGTTCGCCGTACATGGTCCAGCTTCGCCCGCTCAGGAGGACGCGCACCCGATTGACCTCGAGCCGGTGCAGCCGCTCGAGGCTGTAGCGGATGACGCGCTCGTCCCGCCAGCCCATCAGCCAGAACGCCGTCGTGCCGTTGAAGAAATAGTGCTCGCCGGTACCTTCCCAGATGAAATGCCAGCGATATTGCGGATCGATCCGAATCGGCCCGCGGCGGCGCGCGGCGGTGGCCTGGAATGTGCCCTCGTACTTACTCTGGGCGTAAGTGACCGAGTAAGTGTAGTCACCCGGGGCCGACGGCATGAAGCGTATGCGGAACACGGAGCCGTCGGGCGAGTCGCAGAATCCGTCCACCCGCAGCCGTTCGGCGGAGCCGGCCGGACCAAACGACCCTGTTACCGAAGCCTCCGTAAACGGGTTGCCCGCATCGGGAGCGCCGACCCGCGCGGTCACCTCCACGAAGTCGTAGACCTCGACCGACTGCGCCGACTGCGAGAACGTGACCTGCCCCCACGCCGTCGCCCCCCAGCACAGAACCGCGAGCGTCAGGGAGCGGACCCTCATATTGCAACCCCGCCCGGAGCCGTGAACGTCGCGTCCGTCACATCCCCGGTGTTGAGGACCCCCGCCGGCTCGAAGCAAATCACCTGCGCTTCCTCGTCCGCCGCCGTGCGGTGCTCCACCCCACGCGGCACCACGATGCACTCGCCCGCCTCGAGCTCGACCACCCGGTCGCGAAACTCCACGCGGAACCGGCCGCGCCAGACCAGGAAGAATTCGTCCTCGCTTTCGTGACGATGCCAGGGGAACTCGCCCTGCACCTTGATGATCTTGACCTCCTGGCCATTCAAGCGCGCGATCACCTTCGGCCGCCAGCGCTCACTGAACAGACCGAACTTCTCGTCCAGGCGGACCTTGTCCGTCATGACGGGCTCCAGAACGGCTCGGGCGCGGCGACGAACTCGACCGGCACCTCGGTAACGAACGACCGCAGCCACTCGGCGCAGTACTTCATCCCCGATTGTTCCGACGCAACGTGGCCCATCACGATAAGTGCCTTCTTCTTCCCCGTCGCGATGATGTCCTGCGCATACTCCACCACCTCCCACTCGCGCGTCTCGCCCCCGATCAGGACGTCCACATCGGGCCGCGCGAGCAGTTCGATTCCCCGCTCCTGGCTCACGTAGCCCCAACTCGCGATTGCCCGCCGCACCTCCAGGCTCGGATCGCCCACCACGCGCATGGTGCGGATTTTCAGCCGCGCCGCGATCTCCTTCGCGAAGCGCCCGAGCGGAGTGCCCGGGAACGTGAACAGGCGCAGGTCCGCGGGATCGGCATTCGCCTCCCACCCCAACTCCCGCGCCATTCCTAAAGCGATGCCATCGGGATGGTGCGCGTGCCAGTGATCGTGAAAGCGGAACACGACCATGCCGTGCCTGCGGATGAAATCGGCCTTGAACTGATACGTTGCGTCCGCGACCAGCGGCTCGGTCTTGTCCTGGTGCAGGTAGAACGTAGGCTCGTGGGTGATCACCAGGTTCTTCCCCGCCGCGGCCGCGCGCTCGATCACATCGAGCGTCGACATCATAGTGGTCGCGATCCCCGTGACCGGCGTGTCCGGATTGCCGGCGATGACATTGTCGACGGTCTCAGCGCGCCACGGCACGCCAACGTTTTTCTTGATGCGCTCGATCACCTGAGCCGCGGTCAGCGGCCCGCCGGCAGCGGCAGCCGCAAGACTCGCCCCGCCCAGCACGAAGGCGCGGCGTGAAGGCTGTTTTGTGTCCATGCGGACTCAGTTTCGCATGTCCAACACAACCCGCGTTGGAATCACCTCACCTCGAAACATCCCCGCCTTGATTGTCGGGTCGGCGTCCAGCAGCGCCCTGGCTGCCTCGGCATCCGCGGCATTCACGATGATCACGCCCCAAAACCCCTTGGGATCGAAGACCTGCGCTGCGAGCGCGAGCTTCCCCTCGGCGTGCAGGCTCTTCAGGTAAAGGAAGTGGCCCTGGGCGATCTTTCGCTCGTCCGCGTTCATGTTCAGCAGCGTGAAATCCTTCCGAACCGGCTCGATCCTCAGCAGGAACTGCTTCTGGACCTGCGTCTGTGCCTGTGCGAACGCACCGGCAGCGATCAGAAGTGCAAGTGCAATTCTTCTCATCATCACTGAGAAGACGAGCTGCGCGTGGGTTTTGTGCCGTAGCTGACAACTGACCGCTGATAGCTGACAGCTGCGAGCGAGCTCTGCGAGCTCGCTACATCTCCCGGCGGTTCTCGAACGACTTGGTCAGCGTGACCTCGTCCGCGAACTCCAGGTCGCTGCCCACCGGCACGCCCATTGCGATCCGCGTCACCTTCACGCCGAGGGGCTTCAGCAGCTTCGAGAGGTAGGCAGCCGTGGCCTCGCCCTCCACCGTCGGGTTGGTGGCCAGGATGATCTCCTGCGCCTGTCCCGCCTCGAGGCGCCGCAGCAGGCCGTGGATCTTCAGCTGCTCCGGACCGATGCCGCGCAGCGGCGAAATCGATCCGTGCAGCACGTGATAGAGCCCCTCGTACTGGCGCGTGGTCTCGATCGGCAGGATGTCGAACGGCTCGCTCACCACGCAGATCACCGCCGGGTCGCGCCCCGCATCGCGGCAGAACGGGCACAGCTCCGTGTCGCTGATGTTGTTGCAGACTTCGCACAGCCCCAGCTTGTCCTTGACGTCGAGGACGGCCTCGGCCAGGCGCGCGGCGTCCTCCCGCGGCGTACGCAACACGTGGAACGCGAGGCGCTGCGCGGATTTCTGCCCGATGCCCGGCAGGCGTTTGAACTCCTGGATCAGGCGGGCGAGCGGTTCGGCGTAGTCGGGCATGTCGGAGCCGTTAGAAAAGACCCGGAGGCAGACCCAGTCCGCCAAGCATGCCACTCATCTTTTGCCGGGCTTCCTCGTCCACCTTCTTGGCGGCTTCGTTGAACGCGGCCATCATCATGTCCTGAAGCATCTCGACGTCGCCCGCCACTTCGGGGTCGATCTTCACGCCCAGCACGTTCTTCTGGCCGTCCATCTTGACCGTGACCATTCCGCCGCCGGAGGTCGCCTCGACGCGGATCAGGGCGATCTCCTGCTGCATCTTCTCCTGCATCTGCTGGGCCTGTTTCATCATGGCCTGCATGTTTCCACCGCCGGGCATTTTCATGACAGTGCTCCTGACTCCTATGTATACCGCATCGCCCCACCGCTCCCTGGCGGTCGCGGCTCGGAAACGAAGGCGGCTATGTATACCCTACCGCCGCTTGTGGGGCAGCTTGTCAAGCTGCGCGCGGGTTGACAACCAGGTTGACAACCGGCCGCAGGCTGCCAGCCTGCCCCACGGTCCTACTCTTTCAGATTCCGCGCCACGCGCACTTCGGCATCCGGGAAAGCCTCGCGGAAACGCTGCACGTCGGGATGCGCCAGCGCGCGCTGCATGGTCTCGTCCCCGCTCGCTCGCGGAGCCTCCGCCGGCGCCGCCGGGGCCGCGGCGTCTCCCTTGCTGACCTTGATCCGCCGCTTCCCTGCCCCGATATGATCGAGGGCCTTCTGCACATCGGCCGGACGCATTGCCAGCTCGAACTCCGCCGGCGTCGTGAACTGCAGAAGCCCCGCCGATTCCGCAAGCACCGAGTGCTCCACCGCATCCGCCGTGAACGCCATGCCCAGCTCGCGCATCGCAGCGGCCAGCCGCTCTTTCAATCCGCCCGCCGCCGGTGGAGCCGCCTTCGGAGCGGCCACAGGAGTCGCGGGTGGCGCCGAACTCGCCTTCACCGGCGCGGGCGCGGGTGGAGCGCTCACGCCTCCGGAGCCGGCGCTCGCCAGGGCTTCCTCGATCGAAATCAGCCTGCCCGCCTCCACCAGCCGGATCAGCCCCAACTCGAAGTGCAGCCGCGGCTGAAGCGAGAACTGCATGTCCTTGAACAGGTCCAGGGTGAGTTGCAGGTAGCGCGTCAGGTCCTGCTCGGAGAACGCGGCCGCGATCTCGGCCAGCCGCGCGCGCTCCTCCCGCGAGGCCGGCACCAGCCGCGGGTTGCCGCCCGCGATCTTAGTGACGAGCAGGTTCCGGAAGTACCGCGCCAGCTCGCGCACGAAATGCTGCAGATGATGTCCGTTGCGCACCAGCGTGTCGGTGATCTCGATCATCCGCGCCGAGCTCGCGTCGCGCAGCGCCTGCGTCACCTGGTCCAGCGTATCGAGCCCGAAGGCGCCCAGCAGCCCGCGGATCTCCGCCGCCTTCAGCTTGGTGCCGCAGCACGCGATGGCCTGGTCGAGCGCCGAGAGCGAGTCGCGCACGCTGCCCTCGCCCGCCTGCGCCAGCACCGCCAGCGCCTCCGCGTCGGTCTCGATGCCTTCCTGTTTGCAGATCCACTCCATGCGCGCGATGATCTCGTCGAAATCCACCGAGCGGAAACTGAAGTGCTGGCAGCGCGAGGCGATGGTGGCGGGAATCTTGTGCGCTTCCGTGGTGCACAGCACAAAGACCACCCACTCGGGCGGCTCCTCCAGCGTCTTCAGCAGCGCGTTGAAGGCTTCGCTCGTGATCTGGTGCGCTTCGTCGACGATAAAGACTTTGTACCGGTCGCGGGCGGGCCGATAGCGGACATTCTCGCGCAGCTCGCGCATTTCGTTGATGCCGCGGTTCGAGGCCGCGTCGATCTCGATCACGTCGACGGCGTTGCCGGCCGCGATCTCGGTGCAACTGGCGCACACGCCGCACGGCGCCGTAGTGGGGCCTTGAATGCAGTTCAGACAGCGCGCCAGAATGCGGGCCACGGTGGTCTTGCCGGTGCCGCGCTGCCCGGAGAAGATGTACCCGTGCGCAATCCGGTTCTGCTCGAGGGCGTGCGCGAGCGTGGTTTTGACGTGTTCCTGGTTGACCAGCTCGGAGAAATTCTGCGGGCGGTATTTTCTGGCGATGACCTGGTACATGTGACGGGTGTCAACGACGGGCGATCTATCCAGGCCCCAGGTGATCCGCGGCACACGGACCGCACCGCTACCGTTGCTTCCTTCCGGACCTGGCGGGGTTTGCAGCCGCCCATTGCACGGAGCCCGGAGCCTGGAATCATTATCGTAGCATGTAGGAGGAGGCAGCCCATGTTCACCACCATCGATGATTTCCTCAAAAGCTGGAAATACGAATCCGAAGCGACCCTGAAGGTGTTCCACAACCTCACCGACGCGTCGCTCGCCCAGCGCGTCGACCCCCAGGGACGCACGCTCGGCTTCCTGGCTTGGCACATCACGACGTCCATGCCCGAAATGTTCGGCCAGGCCGGTGTTCCCTTCCCGGTGACAGTAGACAAGGCGGCGCCATCGACCGCGGCGGCCATCTCCGAAGGCTACGCGAAGTGTGCCCGGGCCGTGGCCGAAGCCGTGCCGGCCGCCTGGAGCGACGCGCAGCTCCGTGACGAGATCCCCATGTATGGCATGAGTTGGGCTAAGGGCTCCGTGCTGGTCTCGCTGATCGCGCACCAGGCGCACCACCGCGGACAGATGACGGTGCTTATGCGCCAGGCGGGGCTGAAGGTGCCCGGCGTTTACGGTCCGGCGCGCGAGGAATGGGCTTTGATGGGCATGCCCGCGCAGCCGTGAAACTACTGAGCCTTTTCCTGGCGCTCGTCGTTCCTGCCCTGGCGCAGGACACCGCCGCATACATCCCGCGCCTAGAGCACAACCTGCGCGACAACATCGTCGCCTTCTGGTACCCGAAGAGCATCGACCGCGTCAACGGCGGCTACATCATCGGCGCCGATGCCAACGGCGTCTTCAACCCGCTCGCCTCGAAGACGCTGGTCACACAGGCGCGCCAGGTCTGGCTCTTCTCGCGCCTCGCCCGCGAAGGGGTCCGTTCCAAGGAAATGCTCGAAGCCGCCGCCCACGGCTTTGATTTCCTGCGCGACAAAATGTGGGACCAGCGCTACGGCGGCTTCTACTGGGAAGTGGACGCCTCCGGAACCAAGGCGCTGATGCCGAAGAAGCACATGTACGGCCAGTCCTTCGCGCTCTACGCGCTGTCGGAATACTACGAGGCTTCGAAGGACCCGGCTGCCCTCGACCTCGCCAGCCGCCTCTTCGGCCTCTTCGAGCAGCACGCCCACGATGCCCGGTACGGCGGCTACCTGGAGTCCTTCAACCAGGACTGGTCGCCACCGCCCGCGGGCGAACCCGGCTACATGGATGTGCCGCCGGATATGAAGCTCATGAACACGCATCTGCACCTGCTCGAATCGATGACCGCCTGGTACCGCGCGTCGCATTCGACAGTGGCGCGGGACCGACTGATCGAGCTCATCGCCATCCAGTCGAACGCCGTCGTACGCAAGCAGCTCACCGCGTGCACCGATAAGTACGATCGCGACTGGACGCCGGCGCTGGGGCGCAACCCCGCCTGGGATCGCGTCTCTTATGGGCACGACCTCGAGAACATCTGGCTGCTCACCGACGCCGCCCGCGCCGCCGGCATCCCTGCCGAGCCCTTCCTCGACCTCTTCCGGCAGCTCTTCGCCTATTCGCTGAAGTACGGCTACGACCCCGAACACGGCGGCTTCTACGACTCCGGCCCTTTCAACCAGCCCGCCAATGCCAGGATGAAAACCTGGTGGGTGCAAGCGGAGGCCTCGGTGAGCGCGCTCTACATGTACCGCCTCACGCATGACCGCCGTTACTGGGACGTGTTCGCCAAGACCTACGATTTCATCGACCGGTATCAGACCGATTGGAAGACCGGCGAGTGGTGGGAATCGGTCTCCGCGGATCTGAAGCCCTCAGGCGCCAAGGCGCACGGCTGGAAGGCCGGCTACCACAACGGCCGCGCCATGCTGGAGTGCCTTCGCACCCTGCGCGAGCTCAAGTAGCAGTCGTGCGGAGATTGTGGGGCAGGTTGGCAAACCTGCGGCGGGTTGATAACCCGCCTGTAGGTCTCTGCTTAACAGGTCGGCCGGGCGCCGGTTCGCAACCGGCGCGCAGGATGCCATCCTGCCCCACAATGCGTGCCGATGTTCGATCGCGGGATAACTAAGTGGTCAACCGAAGAACCGCGCATCGTAGTCGAAGGGCTCCGGCGGGTGCACGCGAATGCGGGGGAATTCCGGGTGCAGAGGGTTGATGAGCCAGTTCGATTCCGACGGGACCAGGGCCGAGGGGAGCACCAGAACCGCGCTCTTGCGCTCCGCGACGAACCCGTCTCCGATTGCGGCGAGACCGGGCGGGGCGGGAACCCGGCGCCAGTAGGCGGGCAGCTTCCGCGGAGTCAGGACCACGCGCGAGACATCGTCCGGGATATCGGCGGCCACGATCACCAGGTCCTTCGGCGGGTCGCTGACCTCGATGTGGACAAAGTATTCGATCATGGCGAGCGAAAGGTGTTCCGCGGTGTAGGCGATCCGTGTGCCCGGACTCGACCAGCGTCCTCCGAATCGATACGGGCCCTCGCCGTCGAGCGGCGTCTTCGAGTACGGCTTCCGGACGATTCTGTAGACCCGGATCAACTCACGCCGCCGAACGCGATTCTGCCCAGAACGTTCTCGACCGCTCGCGCTCCCGGTTCGGTGTCGATCAAACTGAGCGGAATATTGCCGCCCAGCGCCCGGTTCGGCTTCTTGAGCCATCGGGCCGCGGTTTCCTGGTCCCCGATGAGTCGCTTGGCGAGCGCGACGATCCGCGCCAGCCGGTAGAGGCGGTCCGACTCGTGCCGCGCCAGGCGGCCTTCATGCCGACGCCGCTGCAGGCTGCGCGGTGAAAGGTCGAGGGTCGCCGACAACTCCGCCAGAGTCAAACCGGCGGAGCTCATCACGCTGCCCACGACCTTTTGCGGGAAACCCTCGCGGATGGCGCTCCGCAGGTCGGTGTCCGTCCGCAGGGTGCGGCCCAAAGCCTTTTTACCTCCCAGCTCCGCGATCACGCCCTGCAGTTCGTGTGCCATCTGTCGTCCAGTATAGCGCCAAATGGCGGCGGCCACTTCACCCACTCTTCCGCCGTCCGGCCGTCAGCACAGCACCAGCCGTCCACACCAACGGCGCCGCTAACGTCGCCAGCAGCTTCAAAGGGTTCTCTGGAAGCAACACGGACACGGCTAATCCTGCCAGCAGGAGTAAAACGCTACCCGTTGCGAATGCCCTGCCGATCCCGGCCCGTGCGTTGGGATCGAGGGGTGCCGCTGGCAGGTCCGGGAGTGGGAGACCAGTCAAGACGGGATCGGCCTGGGACATATCCGGCTCGCCCGTCCACCAGTCGAGCCACTGTCGCTCGCGCGCCGCCGCTCGACGACGCGATGAGACATGGAACGGGTACTTCACGACAAAGCTCCCACCCTGCCAGTGGACCAGCAGGCCTTGCCGGCGCCCCCAGCCGATTCCATCGCTCACCGTATCAATCGATCGGATCGCGGCCCGAGGAACGAAAAAACGCGCCCGCTCACCCGCAAAGGCGATCCCGTCCGCGGCTAAGAAAACCCTCCCCAGGTCCCAGGCAAAGAACCCCTGAGCCGAAAACAACCGTTCGCCGGGACACAAGCCAACGAACTCGCCCCTGGTCCCGGCTGGCAACCGCGGTTCAATGGCAGCCATCATCGCCCTCAGAAAACGTTCGTTCCGCCAGGCGCTGGCGCGTAGCGAAAGCCACAGCGCCAGTGGCAACCCGAGCAGATATGCACCGGCCTGGACCAAAGCGGACTGGCCCGCCAGAAGCCCCGTCACGGCATAGCAGAGTCCGAAAACGAAGAACAGCACCGTGGCCTGGTGCATCCAGGCTGCCCCGACAAGGTGGATGCCGATGGCTGCTTGCGAGAACTGCGGCTCCGATTCGAGCGCGTAGTGGCCGGACGGCGCTTCGCGGTCGAGAAGATCCGGATCCTCCAGAATCGCGAGCGCCCGCGGCTCCGGAATCCCAAATCGGTTCGCCAGCATCAGAACCCGGTTTCGCATCGAGGGGTGCGAGATGATCAAGCCTTGCACCCAACCCCACGCCACCGGTGTGTGGCGGATCCCAGCCAGGCGCGCCAGCGCCGCCATCATGCCTTCGGGATCTCCGGTGACTTCAGACGAACGCCGGTCGGCCGTCATTTCCCGCTCACGGCTGATCAGCGCCATCAAGAAGAACAGGGGCACGGCCAGCAGGGGCACGTACGGTTCGAACCCGTAGAACGCCTGGTTGCCGTGCGCGAGGCGCGCGGAGACATAGCACACCATGTACGCCAGGAAGAATGACGGCCCAACCTGCGCGAGCCGTCCCTGAAGGTGGCCGATTTCGTGAGCAATCACCGTGTCGACCTCACGTTTGGTCAGACCCGTCAGCAGACTCTCGGAGATCATGACCTGGTGGCCGCGTCGGTCCGCGAACGCGTTGGCTTCTGCCGGGCCCAAACCCCGCAGCACCGTGACCCGGGCCAGCCGCACCCCGGCTTTGGCCGCAATCGCCACCGCGCGCTCCCGCAATTCCCCTTTTTCAAGGAACATCACCATGCCGGACCGGCTCCGCATCGTGAGCCACATGATCCCGCGGATCCCGACAATCGTAGCCACCATTGCAACAACGATGCCTCGCCAGGTAGCCTCGGACAGCATTCCAAAAAGCAGGAACGCGAACAGCAAAGCCAGCGCTGCCCCGGGTGCGAGAGTCCTCTTAAGGGCGCTGCGCAGATCCTTCAGACCCCCGGCCGTCGTCAGAACCGCCAACGCGATGGCATAGGCCATCATCGGCGGCAGCGTGAACACCAGCGCCCCCGCCAGCGGGTGAAGGCCGAGATCGTGCCGGGGCAGGCCCGCCACCAACGCTGCGATCCGGCCAGGCGGCAGGGCCACGATCCAGAACAACCATGCGCCGAATGTCACCCATGCCAGCCACACCACCGCAGCCGATGAGCCTTTCCCTCGCGCCCGCAGCCGCAAGACCGACGCGACCACGCCTGTCGCCGACAACAGGACCAGGAGCGGCACGAGCGGCCTCGGCGGAGCCGTCCGATTTCCTAGCAGGATGTGCAGCGGAGGCGGCAGTGCGATGCCCGGTTCCCAGAAACACCCGTAGTGACGTTCGCCGCTAAGATCTGTGATCTTCCACAACCCGCTGGCTTCTGCCGGCTGCCCCGGCCAGCGCTCGACGTCTACGGAAAGATAGACCCGGCCAGCGCCCGCTCGGGCGAGTTCGAGCGCCATAGGCGTGAGCCACAACGGGCCATCCACTAGCCCGGATTTGCGAGCGAGCAGGCCCCGGCAGGTGAAGGTCGCGGACAGCGCGCCGGGACCGCTCCCAGTACCGCAATCGCAGCCCATCCAGTGGCGCGCCAGGGCCGCCAGATCGACCTGCCCCTCAAGGCCGCCGGCGCGGATGGAAATCTCGACGTCGCCGCTCAGATTCGGATGCGCGCGGATCACCGCCCACCCGGTTGCCCCGTAAGCGCTGGCATTGGAAAGCGCCGTAATCCAGAGCGGCAACAGAGCTACGCTTAGGCGAAACAGCGCTGCCATATTCGGATAAGCGTATCATTTTCCCGCCTTACTCTGATACTCGACATGGACGCAGCCGATGTCAGGCAGAATTCCCGGATGAATTTCGATCGCCATCCGCCCACTCTTGACCCCGGGGTCGGCCTCCGCGAGCGCGCGCGCTTCCTGCGCCGACGCCGCGTTGATCACCGCCATACCGCGAATCTGCCCGCCGTCCGTAAACGGACCGACTAGCAGGTATTTCCCCGCCTCCACCTGCGAGCGAAGGTAGGCCGTGTGCTGCCGCACGAACGTGTCGCGCTCTTCCTTGCTTTGCGGCGCGTCGGCCTTGGCGCCCTTCACGTACAGCGCGATGAAATACGGCTTGAGGTTCTTCGGGAAGTCCGGGAACTGCTCAGATGGCTGCGGCACCTGGCCTGCCATCATCCCCGAGATAAGCAGCGACAGCGCGACCGCCGCTGTCGTCAAGTTGAAACGTGGCATTCGCAGTCTCCTTAGCGGCCCAGCCGCAAGTGAACCATCGACATGATTCTCAGCGCATCGCTAATCGTCGTCCCCACCTTCTCACGGATGCTCAGCCCATCCTTGAAGTTCCGGAAGATCGGGTACTCTTCAAGCACGGCGATCCGGCTGTCCCAGGATTCCAGATCGCTGGCGCGCCGCAGCGCCCACGTGAGCTTCGCGCCCTGGTCCATGCCCCCGGCTTCAATCACTTTCTTGTTCGCGATCCTGAGGCCGCGCGGCGAACAGGCTTCAAAGAAGACCTCCGCGCCCGGAAACGCGTCCGCAAGCCTGATGAGCAGCGTCCTGACCTCGGCTTCGCGCAGGTAGTAGAGGACACCTGCCGCCACGAAGAGCGCCGGACCGGCGGTCTGCAGCTGGCTCAACCACGCCTCGTCGAGGATCGAGCACGCAATCGAACGCCGTCGCGCCCTCTCCGGGATGAACCTCCGCCGCAGTTCGATCACGTCCGGCATGTCCAGGTCCACCCAGCGAAGACGGCCGTTGTCTACACGCTCGAAGGTCGTATCCAGGCCGCATCCCAGGTTCACGATCGTCGCGCCGGCGTCCCTCGCCAGAAACTCCCGTATCGTGCGGTCCGTATGCACGCTGCGAGCGATCCAGGCCAGCTGCGTGATGGGGCTGAGGTTGCGGGCCATGGTCGAAAAGTCATAGTCGATCGCCGCGATGATCTCGACCGCGGCCCGATCCACCAGCAGCGGCCGCGCTTTCCCGGCCTCGACGGCGCGGCCCCACAGGGGCAGGAGCATCGTCTTCTGTACACTTCCCAATTCGAGCGCGGTCATTCGCAGAACACCTTGACCTTGGTCTGGCCGCGGCTCTCGTCCACGTCGATGGTGAGGTCGTTGAGCTGGTCGATCAGCTCTTCCAGATTCTCGGGCTTGATCTGGCTCAGATCGAAAGGCACGCCCTTCTCGCGCATGGCGTCGTTCACCTGGGCGCGCGCCTGGGCCGGAATCAGGCTCGCCAGCTTCACCCCGGCGCGAAGCAACTGCATCGGCACGCGGATGTTGACCGAGGTCGGCCCGTGGTCTCCGTAGATGTGCTCAGAGTCCACCACCACCCGCAGGTACTTGGGTTTCGCCTTCGAGCCCGTCTCGGAGTTCCCGCTAGCGGACGCGGGCTGCTCTTTCTCGAGCGCGGAGATCAATCGCTCGGCCTCGTCGGCCGTGATTTTGCCCTCCGACAGCATCTGTAGAACGTCCCGGCGGTGCTCACTCATAATGCCTCCCTAGAAAACATGGATCAACACGGACGCGCGCTGGTCATCGAACTCAACGTCGCTCCCCTTCAGCGCGCTCAGAATCTGCCACACGGCCGACAGTGTCTGAAAGGGATCGATCTGGCCCACCCAGCACGCCACAAACACGACCGGCAGCAACAGCAACGCGACCGGCAGCAGCAGCAGCCACACCAGGGCCAGCGGAATCCAGAGCCGGAAGCCCCGGCTCTTCTTGTTGCGTATGCTCACCGAGGCGACAAGGGGGATCATTTCAATGCCTCCAACTCCCGTATGGCTTCTTGCGGCTGGATTTCTCCGCGCTTGAGCCGGTCCAGAACCTCACTCCTTGATGGGGTGGGGTCGTTCTCGACGAACTCGAGAGCGTTCGCAAGGCGCGTGAGACGGCTTTTGATGGTCGGGTAGCTGACGCCGAAGACCTGCTCCATCTCCTTGATGGATCCGTGACTGCGCACAAATGCCGTGATGAAGACCTGGTCCTGGAGGCTCAGCCGGGCAAGTTGCGGCAGCTCGAACGACCCTTCGATGACGATGTCCTTCCCGGCCAGCCGTACGCGCTCGACGAGGATCGGCTCGCCCTGGGTCAGCTGCGTCAGTTCCTGCCAATCCGTCATTGCCCTGGCTCCGATAGATTCATTTACTCAATGTATAACTCAACTTTGTTAAGTTTGCAAGCCATAAAAATTTAATTAATTTAGTAGGGCACTCCACGTGTAGCCGGGCCAGGAACGGCCGATATGGCTTACAGGAACGCTTGTGTTCAGATCAGCGCGGTGTTGTCGATGGGCTTTGGGAGTGATCGTGGCCGTGTGGGGACCGGGCTGCGCCAACCGCAGGCCCTCCGGCCCTCTCGACCGTATCGAACAGATTGCCAGTCTGCCGGTGCAGGCCTACGAGCAGCGGCTGCCGGTCCACATCACGGGCTGGGCCACCGTCCCGGAACCTACGCTGAACATCCTGTTCATCGAGGACGGGACCGGCGCCGCGCGCGTCGATCTGCCTTTCAATCAGATCTCGATCGAACCGGGAGAGCGCATCGAAGTCACCGGCGTCGCCGGCTCCGGCGGCCCCACGCCCACCATTGTCGCCGCGCATGTTCAACGGCTCGCGGGCAAGCACGAACTCAGCCCCCAGCCGATCACGATTGCCGATCTGCTCCACAGCCGCGCGAGTTTCCGTTATGTCGAGCTCACGGGCATACTGCGCTGCCGCTATTTCGACCGGGCGGGCCGCACCGCCGTACGGATCGGGTCGAGCGGCGCAACGTTGGACGCCCATGTAGGCGGGATTGCCGCGCTGGACACCGGCCTTGTGCCTGGGAGTCGGGTGCGTCTGCGCGGTGTTGCCACCACCAGCCACGACGTGTACGGAAACGGCGGCCGCGCCCGACTGTGGACCGCCAGTGCGAGCGACGCGGTCACGGTCCAGGCCGTTCCAGCGGAGATCCCTATCGAAACAGTCGGGAGCATTTCGTCGCTCACCCGCTCCGCGCTGCCGGACCGCATGCTGCACCTGCACGGCACCGTGCGCCCGGACCGCCTGAGAGAGGGACTGGTGCTGATCGACCGGACCGGTTCCATCCGGCTGAGGCGCAGACCGGCGGCGGTCCTCGAATCCGGAGACGATGTCGACGTCTTCGGCTTTGCCGACATGAGCACAGGCGCCATCGAGCTCGCGGATGCGGTTCTGCGCCCCGCGCGCGTCCAACCACATCCGGCCGCGCGCGAAGTCCGTGTCCTCACCTCGATCGCGCAGGTTCATGCGCTGAGCGCGGACGAAGCAGCGCGCGCTTTTCCGGTTCGGGTCCGTGCCACTGTGACCTACATCAATCCGGTTTCACACGTCTTCTTCGTACAGGACGAAACCGGGCCCACTTTTGTCAACAGTCCTCGACTCCAGGATTTCGGCGTGGCGGCCGGGGATCGTGTGGAAGTAACCGGAGTCACCGGCCCCGGCAACTTCGCTCCGGTCATCATGGGCGTCTCGGCGGCGCGAGTTTCCACTGGTTCCATGCCCGCCCCGGCGGCCGCCTCCTTTGACGATCTGTTCTCCGGCAGAGAGGACAGCGCCTGGGTCCGGACCGAAGGGGTGGTGCAGAACGTCGACATCGGCCACGCCGAGGATCAACTCTGGCTGCAGTGGGGGCAACACCGCTATCTGGTACTGATCGCGAATCCCCTCCACGAGCCGCTGCCGCCTCCCGACACGCGTGTGGAGGTAAGGGGCGTTTGCGGCACCCTCTTCAACTCCAAGCGCCAGATTCTGGGGATCCAGCTCTACGTCCCGTCGCCGCGCTTCCTCCGGACGTTGGCGCCGGCTCAGAATGCGGCCCAACTGCCACTGCGTCCGATCAACGATCTGCTCCGCTTCTCCGTTCAGGATTCCCCCGACCAGCGCGTCCGCGTCCGTGGAGTTGTGACCCTGGCAAACCCTCACGGCCCTACTTATGTCCGGGACGCCGAGAGCGGCCTCAAAGTCCGCGACCACGCCCCCGCCGATATCGGGCCTGGCGATCTGGTGGAGGTGGTTGGGTTCGCGCACCCCGGCGAATTCAGCGCGGAGCTGTGGGACGCCACCCTAACGCGCATCCAGGGAGGAGGTCCGCCGCCGCCCGCGGTGGTCACCGTCGATCAGGTATTCGAAGGCACGCACGACGCGGAACTGGTGCGGATCGACGCGTTCCTGGTGGACGAACTGGCCGGCGCGGACCAAAACTCCCTGGTCCTCCGAGCGGGAGGCAAACTCTTCCGGGCGACCTTGGATCGCGGCCAGATTCCAGCCCTGGAACGCGGCAGCATCGTCCGTCTGACGGGCGTCTGTTCGATAGAAGCCAGCGACAACCTGGCGTACCTCGTGCCCCGGTCTTTCACCATCATCCTCCGCGACCCGGCCGACGTGGTCGTGGTGAAGGGTGCATCCTGGTGGACTCCTTCCCACCTGCTCGCGGTGGTCGGCTCGATGCTGGCTTTCCTCCTGGCTGTTCTCGCCTGGGTCGCGGTCCTGCGGCGGCGGGTGGAGCAGCAGACGGCGGTCATCCGCGAGAAGCTCGACCAAGAGGCGTCGCTGAAGGAAGCCGCCCAGCAGGCCAACCGGGTGAAGAGCGAGTTCCTGGCCAACATGAGCCACGAGATCCGGACGCCGCTCAATGGCATCCTCGGATTCACCGGCCTGATGGCCACCAGCAAGTTGACGGACGCCCAGCGCGAGTACAACGAGGCGGTCCGTTGCTCGGCCGAGTCGCTCCTGGTGGTGATCAACGACATCCTCGATTTCTCGCGCATCGAGGCCGGCCGGTTGAATCTGGAATCCGCCGGTTTCTCCATTCGGCAATGCGTCGAGGGCGCTGTCCGGTCGATTGAGCCGCTGGCGGCCGGCAAGGGCCTACAAGTGCTCACCGAGGTCGCGGGCGACGTTCCGGATTGGGTGCGAGGCGATTCGCACCGGCTGCGCCAGATTCTCCTGAACCTGACCGGGAACGCGGTCAAGTTCACCGAGACAGGCCACATTTCGGTGCGCGTATCTCTCGAAGAGGCGGGCCTCAACCCGGCGGGAGATGCGGCCCGGACCGCGATTCGGTTCGCCGTATCCGACACCGGTATGGGCATCCCCGAAGCCCAGCAGCCTCTGATCTTCCAGCCGTTTCAACAGGCCGATGGCTCGATCACGCGCCGCTTCGGCGGCAGCGGCCTGGGCCTGAGCATCAGCTGCCGGCTGGCCGAGTTGATGAACGGCGCCCTGTGGCTGGAGAGCCGCGAGGGTGCCGGCAGTACCTTCTTCTTCAACATCTCCGTTCCCCTTGGCGATGTCCCGCCACCTTCCCGCGAGGTGGCTGCGCCGGCGGGACACGCGCCGCAGGGTGCGCTCCGCATCCTGGTGGCCGAGGACAACGCCGTCAACCAGCGCCTCATTCGCCATCTTCTCGAAGCGCGCGGCCACCAGCCCACCGTCGCGGCCGACGGCGCGGCGGCGCTCGAAGCTTGGCGCGCAGGCCCATACGACCTGATCCTGATGGACGTGCAGATGCCGCTGATGGATGGGATCGAGGCCACTCGCCAGATTCGCGCCGAGGAGCGGTCCTCGGGCCACCACGTCCCGATCATCGCTCTGACCGCTCACGCCATGAAGGGAGACAGCGACAAGTGCCTCGAAGCCGGGATGGACGACTATATCTCCAAGCCGATCCGCATCGAAGATCTCGACCGCGTCCTGCTCGGCCTGGGGCGTGCTGACGCCGGCCGCGCCGCCGTTCCGCCCGGCTCCACATAGCCCCTGCCGTGGAAACCTCGTTACCGAGCCGCGACCGCAAGGGAGCGGATCGAAAGCGCCACGGGCTCGGGTCGATCCTCATAGCAGCCGAAGGTAACAAAATACCTCAAACACCGCTCCCTTGCGGTCGCGGCTCGGCCGGGCGCACCGCTACGCTCCCGGGCCCAGGGGTGCGGCTCCTCCAAATCGGTGATAGGATAGGGTTTCGACAAAGGAAGGAGCATCACGTTGCCTTCGAAGGATAACGTTCAGATCGCACCCGCAGAAGGAAAGTTGGGGGTGCTGATTCCCGGAATAGGGGCCGTGACCACGACCCTCATCGCGGGAGTCGAGGCCGTCCGACGCGGCCTGGGAAAGCCCATTGGTTCACTCACCCAGATGGCAACCATCCGCCTGGGAAAGCGCACCGACTGCCGGACGCCGAAGATTTCCGACTTCGTCCCGTTGGCCGGCCTGGACGACATCGTCTTCGGCGGTTGGGACATCTTCGAGGACAACGGGTACGAATCGGCTCTCAACGCCGGCGTTCTGGAGCGTTCGCTGCTCGAGCAGCTCAAGGAACCGCTCTCGGCCATCAAGCCCATGAAGGCGGTCTTTTTCCCCGAGTTCGTCAAGCGCCTGCACGGCCCCAACGTCAAAGAGGGCGGCACGAAGATGGACAAGGCGCAGGCGGTCATCGCGGACATCGAACAATTCCGCAAGTCCAGCGGCGCCTCGCGCATGGTCATGATCTGGTGCGGCTCGACCGAAGTGTTTCACCGGCCGGCCGCGGTCCACGATTCCTTGAAGACCTTCGAGTGCGGCCTGATGAAGGACGACCCGGACATTTCCGCCAGCCAGATCTACGCCTACGCGGCGTTGAAGTCAGGCATCCCGCACGCTAACGGCGCGCCGCACCTGACCACGGACTGCCCTGCCCTGCAGGAGCTGGCGCGCGATATGCGCGTGCCGGTCGCCGGCAAGGATTTCAAGACCGGCCAGACGTTCATGAAGACCCTGCTTGCGCCGGGGTTCAAGGCGCGCATGCTGGGCGTGGCCGGGTGGTTCTCGACCAACATCCTGGGCAACCGCGACGGCGAGGTACTGGAGGATCCGGGCTCCTTCAAGTCCAAGGAAGAAACCAAGCTTTCGGTGCTCCAGCAGATCCTCCAGCCGGAGCTCTACCCCGACCTCTATAAGGACCTCTACCACGCGGTGCGGATTAACTACTATCCGCCGCGCGGAGACGCCAAAGAGGGCTGGGACAATATCGACATTTTCGGGTGGCTCAACTACCCGATGCAGATCAAGATCGATTTTCTGTGCCGCGATTCCATCCTGGCCGCCCCGGTGGCGCTCGACATCGTGCTGTTCCTCGACCTGGCGCAGCGCGCGGGCATGAAGGGCATCCAGGAGTGGCTTTCGTTTTACTTCAAAGGGCCGATGACAGCGCCCGGGCTTTATCCCGAACACGACATTTTCATCCAACTCATGAAGCTCAAGAATACGCTTCGCTGGATGCGGGGCGAGGACCTGATCACCCATCTCGGCTTGGAGTATTACGACTAGCGGCTAAGACATGAACAACGGATCGCACGGGGAAACCGCCCCCCGTAAAGTACTTGTAATTGGCGGCACGCTGTTCATAGGACGCGCATTGGTGGCCGAACTGCTCAAGGCCGGCCACGAGGTCTGGGTCTTGCACCGCAAGCCGGCGCACGACCTGGGCAAACGCGTGGGGAGCCTGGTGGCCGACCGCAACGACGCCGATCAGATGCGGCGCGTTCTGGCGGGCATGCGCTTCGACGTCGTCTTCGACAACGTCTACGACTGGGAGCGCGGCACCACGGCCGCACAAGTCGAGGCCACGGCCCGAGCCTGCTCCGGATCGCTGCACCGCTACATTTTCATGTCCAGCGTGGCAGCTTACGGAGACGGCCTGAACCACCACGAAGGCGACGCCCTGGCGCCGGACGACCACCCGGACGCCTACGTTCGCAACAAGGCCATGAGCGAACGGGCACTGTTCCGCCTTCACCAGCGGATCGGTCTGCCGATCGTGACCATCCGCCCGCCGTTCATTTACGGCCCGGGCAATCCCTTCTACCGCGAAGCATTCTTCTGGGACCGCATGCGGGACAACCGGCCCGTGATTCTCCCCGGCGACGGACGCCGCCTGATGCAGTTCATCTACATCAAGGACTTGGTCGCTTCCTGCCTGGCCGTGATGGAGGAGCCCAACGCGGTCGGCCACGCATTCAACATCGCCAATCCCCGCGCCATCACGCAGGCCGAGGCGGTGCAAGCCTTCGCCGACGCCGCTGGGAAGAAGCCGCCGGTGGTGCGCGTTCCGCGTGAGCGCGTGTATCACCTGGGCGGCCATCCGATGGGCCCGCGCTTCTATTTCGGGTTCTACTTCGATGTGCCGCCGATCACGCTGATCGTCACCAAGGCGCAGCGTGTGATCGCGTTCAAGCCGACCGACCTGCTTTCGGGGCTGAAGGAGACCTACCGCTGGTATCTCCGCCACCACGACCGCAAGGAGATCGACTACTCGTTCGAAGACCGGCTCATGACCCCGCCCGCGCAGCCGGCGATGCACGCGGGTGCCGGCGCCGGGGCGCATTAGGCGGTCTTTGGCAACGCAGTTGCTCCTCCTATCGTGACCGCGCCCACTCAGGGCGGGATACAGAGGACTTGGAGGGGAATCCATGAGACAAATTTACAGACTGGCAGTGTGTTTGGGCGCTGGGATGGTCGCCGCGACGACACTGGCGGCGGATCAGCAGGAGAATGTCGACCGTCTCAACACGGCGGCGGCGGTGTTTGAACAAATTATGGGGACGCCCGATCGGGGCATCCCACAGGACTTGCTCGAGAAGGCGCAGTGCGTCGTGATCGTGCCGGGCATGAAGAAGGGCGCGTTCATCGTCGGCGCCGAATTCGGCAAGGGCTATTTCACATGCCGCGAACACAGCCGCGGCTGGACGGCGCCGGGAGCGGTCAGGGTGGAGGGAGGCAGTTTCGGCTTCCAGATCGGCGGTGAGGAGACCGATGTGGTGATGCTGGTGATGAACGAAGATGGCGAGCGGCGACTGCTGTCGAGCCAGTTCAAGCTGGGAGCGGATGCATCGGTGGCGGCGGGTCCGGTGGGCCGCAGCACGCAGGCGAGCACGGATCTGTACATGACGGCGGAGATCCTCTCGTGGTCGCGTAGCCGGGGTGCCTTTGCCGGTATCTCCCTGGCGGGGGCGACCGTGCGACAGGATCTCAAAGACAACGAGGCGCTCTATGGACGCAAGCTCTCGAACAAGGACATCATCGAGGGCAACACGCCCGTGCCGCCCGCCGCGGAGCAACTTGTGCGCACCATCGACCGGTATTCGCCGCAGAAGAGTGCTGCTGCACAGTGAAGAGTGTCGTATGTGGGGCAGCTTGTCAAGCTGCGCGCCGGTTGGCAACCGGCGCTGGGCGCGGGTTGCCAACCCGCCGCAGGCTGCCAGCCTGCCCCACAGGGCAGAGAACAGCCACATCCTAGATGGGCCAGTCGGTTGGCTCGGCGGTCGAAACGTCGAGCCAGCCTTCGGGCGGGGCGGCGTCCACGGGCAGGCCGTCCTTCCAAAGCGAGATTTGCAGTTGAAGGGACTGGCCGCGGGGGACGGCCAGCGCTCGCAGGGAGAGCCGAATCTCCAGCACCTTGCGGAAGGCGGCCTCGATGGCCGCTCCGGAATCCGCTTCCGCCATGCGGACCTCGCGGGCTTCCACGCCCGTGTCGGCGAGCGCTAAGGCGACGTAGCTTTCCTTCGACGGCGCGCTCGCGGGCCGGATCGTGAGGTGCGCATCGACGTTGCTCAGCGACGCCGTGGCATCGAAGTCGACGCGCGCATAAAGATTCTGGCCGTCGCTTCCGTAAGAGAGCTCCTGAATGAGGAAGCGCTTGCCGTGCATCGCACCGGAACGCCGGTCGAGGCGATAGACTCCGGCGCCGAGCCACTCGAAGTAAGAGGTCACCTCGCCGTCGATGACGGGCCGGATGGGAGCGGCGGGCGGCGTGTGCAGCGCCTGAAGTACCTGCTTGAGGATGGGGCGGGAGAGCTCTTCGGGCGGCGCCAGACCGAGCGCGCGGTACACGTTGGCGAGGTGGAGACGGTACAACTCGTCGAACTCGGCGCGGAATGCCGAGTGGTGCTCGGGCCCGTACCACCAGCACCAGTCGCTGCCTTCGGCGATCAGCAGTTCCTCGAACGCCAGTTGGCGCGCCTGCTCGGGAATGACGGAGCCGGCGATGGTGCGATCGTAGGTCTGGCGGGCGCGCGCCAGGTACTCCCAGGCGCGGTTGTCTTCCTCGTCTCCGATCCAGACGTCGAAGTTCGCGCCGATCCAGGAGCCTGGAAAGATGTGCTCGAGCGGCTGCGCTTCGACCTTGGCCAGCCCCTCGCTCATGGTGACGGCCTCGATCTGCGGGTCGGCCGCGATGCGTGCATAGAGCTCGCGGAGAAAAGGACGCCCGTTCGCGTCGTAGTATTCCCAGGCGTTTTCACCATCGAGAATGATGGGAACGAAAGCGTCGCGGTCTGCGGCGAGAATGGGCTTGCAGTTCTCGCGGATGCGTTCCAGGAAGTCGCGCGCCGCTTCGGCCGCGCCCACGCGCTGGTAGACGAATCCGATCAGGTCGCTCAGGTAGTGATCGCGGAACACGAGGGTAATCTCGCGACCGTCGCGCCGCCAGCGGTAGGGCCGGTAGGTGTCCTCGACGCCGGCCGTGCGCTCGAGCGTGCGGCTGAGGACGCCGTTATCGGTGCCGGCCCAGGTGAACCCCGCTTCGGCGGCGATGGCGAGCGCGTCGTCCGACACCGAGCCTTCCGATGGCCAGAGGCCCACGGGCGTGGCGCCAAAGCGCTGGGAGCAAAACTCCCGCGAGCGGTCCAGTTGCGTGCGGGCGTCCTGCGGGTACTGAAATCGCGGCGGCAGCGGCACGTAGGGATGAGAAACGGCGGCGACGTTGGAGTCGCACAGCAGCGGCAGGATGGGATGGTAGAACGGAGTGGTCGAGATTTCGATCTGGCCGCTCGCGGCGAATTTCTGGTAGGCCGGGATCACGCGGCCCAGGAACTCCGCCTGCTTGCGAGCGATGAACGCCTGATCGTCCGAGGTGTAAGCGCGGCCGCGGCGCACCAGGTCGCGGACGTCCGGGTCGTTCTCCAGAAGATCCTCGTCGAACCAGGCCAGTTGGGAGAGTACCTGGAGATCGCGCAGCGCGGCGGTAGTGAACAGGCGCTGGGCGCGCTCCGGGTTGCAGCCGGCGGCCGCCCAGGCCTGGCAGAATTCGGCATAGCGGGGAAAGCGGGCGATGGTGGGCGGCGGATTCGCCATCAGGAAGTTCCGCAGCATGAACTCCGTCTCGGCCGGCTCGAGCACGTCGGCGGGTTTCAACGCCACGCGCAGAAACGGGTCCACGGCCTTGCCGGAGGCGTATTCCTCCACCTGAAGCATCATCGAAGGAACGAGGTTGAAGGTCTGGTGCACGGTGGGGAACTGCTCGAGGGCCTGCGCCATGCCGTAGTAGTCCTTGAGCGCGTGGAGGCGGGTCCAGGGCATGCGGTACTCGCCGGAGATGAGGTCCTTGTAGAACGGCTGATGCATGTGCCAGAGGAAGCAGAGGTGGATCCTAGGCACGGGGGGCCGCTCCCTGGCGGTCGCGGCTCGGTACGGACGGGCGTCGGGCGGCGGCGGGTCGGGCATCTAGCAATGACGCGTTCAGAAGATTGATAGCCGCCGATGAACGCCGATGAACGCCGATGGGATCCAAATGAGGGATCGGCGTTGATGGACAATTTCGGACTCCAGCCTGCAGGTACTGACGGTCACGGCTCGGTGCGGGGGGGCGGCTGTCCGCTCCCTGGCGGTCGCGGCTCGGTGCGGACGCTCGCGGTGCGGGCAGCCCCGGTGCTGGGGGGGCCGCCTGGTAGGGGCGCGGGTCGGGGTCCTTCTGGAAAATGGGGGCGAGCGGGGGCGCGCCGGCATCGAAGGTCGTGATCGGGCGCAGGCCCAGAATCAGCTCGATGGTTCGGAGCACGGAGAGGGTGCTGTACGCGGTGTGGTCGGGGGCGCCGCGCTTGACGTAGGGCGAAACGACCAGGGCCGGCAGGCGGTTCTTCCCGCCGGCATCGACCACAAAGATGGCGGTGGACGGCCAGAAGCTGCTGTGGGTGATGCCCTCGACGATCCTGCCGAGCGCCGCGTCGTTGTCGGCCACGCCGGCGGAGCCCCGGTCGTTGGCAAGACGCAGAATCATGAGCTGCGGCATCTTGGCGGCCTTCTCGAAGTCGGCGAGGTCGGCGAGAAAGGCGCGGGCGCGGTCCATGTCCGGATAGGCGGGATCGAAGCCGCGATACTGGGGATCCGTTCCTTTGTTGAGCACGGGATCCCGAACGGCCTGGATCTGGATGCCACCGGCGACCTCGTTCGCCGGGCGATTGGAAACGAAGTAGCCGTAATTGCGCAAGGTCAGGCCCGCCATGCCCGCGTTGGTCCAGAGATAGCCCGAGGGCGGAACAGCCGCCGGCTCCGTGCCTTCGAATTCGCCATCGTCCATATGCAGGCGAGTTCGGTTCGGCGCCATCTTCTGAACGAAATCGGCAGCGATAGCGGCGGTGGACCAGCTCTGGCCGGCGGCGAAGCCGTCACCGAGCGCATGGAAGTTGTCGAGGCCGGCGAACTCGCGGGCCAGCTTCGCACGGTTGGGCGCGGCTTGTTCGGTGCGGTCCGCGCCGCCTTCGGTAACGATGTAGACGACGTGGGCGATGGGCGAAGGATCGCCGGGGCGCGCGGGGATCGGGCTGCCGGCGCCGGTGCCCGCGTCCTCGAGCATGGTGTCGCGGTAGGGGGAATTCTCCAGCACGGTTTCGGAATAGCCTGCGAGTTGCTCTTCGTCCGGCGCGCCGAGGAACGATGCGGAGTTGCCCAGGCCGTTCAGCACAACCAGGCGGTTCCCGGCGAGAACGCGGACGGCCGTGGGATAACGGCCGCTGGGAATGAAGCCCATGGGGCGCGAGAACGCCTGGGAGACGTCGGCCACCGCGATCGCGTTGGCGTCCGAGCAGGCTATGTAAAGGCGCCGGCCATCGGGCGTAAGAGCCAGAGCGCTGGGGGTCATACCGGCGGGCTGCCAGGCCGTCATCGACACGTTGATAGTCTCGATGACCGCGAGATCCTGCGCCTCGGTGACGCCGACGACATACACGTTGTTCGTGTTCGCGGCGGCAACGAAAAGACGCGCGACCCAGGACGGCTTGTCCGCCGGGACCTCGTAAGCCGGCTGGCCGGCCCGCCACACCATGTCCGTTGGATGCGCGCCCAGGCGGATCTTATCGATGAGGGCGCCGTTTGCGGTTTCGTGGTGGTAGACCGCTCCATCCGCCCAACTGGAAACGAACAGCGACTTGCCGTCGGGATGGAACAGGATCCGGTAGGGCCGCCTTCCGGTGGCGAAGCGCTCGGTGACCGTGCCCGATTGCGGGTTGATGACGACGATGGAGTCGCGGAATAAATCCGCGGCGTAGAGCAGGTGGCCGGCGGGATCGAAGGTCACGTCGCCGATGAAGTCGCGGACGGTGCGCTTGTCCTTCGGCACCACGGCAAACGTGCGGGCGGGCACCAGCGCGCCCGCGGAGAAGTTGAACTCAAAGACGGCGGCTTCCGAGCCTCCGCCCACGTAGACGTGGTCGCCCTGGGGCGAAAACGCGAGGCCCAGCCAGGCATCGGCGACCGGAGTGCGGCCGAGCTCCTTTCCCGTGGCCGCTTCGAGCACGCTGATCGACGGCGGCTCGAGGCCTCCGTTCAAAACCAGCACGTACTTGCCGTCGGGCGAGACGGCGGCCGACATCGGCAAGGTGGAGAGCGGCGTTTCGATGCCGGCGGGGCGCAGGCGCCAGCCGCTGTTGAGAAGAGTGCCGCCGTCCTGGGCCATCAGCGGAAGCGACGCCAGGAGGATGGTGAGAAGACGACCAGGATTCATTCCGAGAACCTTTGAGCGATCGGGAAGCGGCGGCCGATGCCGAAGGCCTTGGTGGTGACCTTCAGGCCCGGCGCCGCCTGTTGGCGCTTGTACTCATTGCGATCCACTGTGTTCACAATCCCTTTTACGAAGTCGATCGCGAGGCCGAGTCGGGCTGCGATCTGGCCGGGCGTTTCGTACTCCTCGACATAACAGCGGAGAACTTCGTCGAGCGTTTCGTAGGGCGGCAGCGAGTCGGTATCCTTCTGGTCGGGCCGGAGCTCGGCGGACGGAGGCTTTTCGAAAACGCTCTCCGGGATGGCGCCGGGGTGGCGCTGGTTGGCCACGCGCGAGAGCTGGTAGACCAGGGTTTTGGGGACGTCGCTGATGACCGCCAGGCCTCCGCACATGTCGCCGTAGAGGGTGCAGTAGCCGACTGCCAGCTCGCTCTTGTTGCCGGTGGTCAGCACGAGGCAGCCGTATTTGTTCGACAGCGCCATGAGCAGGGCGCCTCGGATTCGCGCTTGCAGGTTCTCTTCGGCCACTCCGGGCTTCGTGCCGGCGAATAGGGGCGCGAGGGTGTCGAGGTACTTGTCGTAGACTCCGGTGATGTTGGCCACTTCAAAACGCATGCCGAAGTTTTGGGCCAGGGCGCAGGCGTCGGTCAGGCTGCCTTGGGAGGAATAGGGGCCGGGCATTCCGACTCCGAAGACGTTCTCGGGGCCCACGGCGTCGACGGCTATTGCGGCGGTTAGCGAAGAATCGATGCCTCCGGAGAGGCCGATCAGGGCTTGGCGGAAGCCGCATTTGTGGAGGTAGTCGCGGGTGCCTAGGACCAGGGCTTCGTAGACGGCGGCGGGCTCTTGGTCGAGCGGGTCCGCTCCCTCACGGTCGCGGTTCGGTGCTGGGGACTCGGTGTCGACGAGGACTAAGTCTTCTCGGAAAGAGGCGCAGGAGGCGATCAGGTTGGCTTGGGCGTCCAGGGCGAAACTGGAGCCGTCGAATACCAGCGAGTCATTGCCGCCCACCTGGTTCACGTACACGAGCGGCAGTCCGAAGCGCCGGGCGGTGTTGGCGAAGATTTCGCGGCGCTGCGCGCGCTTGTGCATGTGATACGGCGAGGCGTTGATGCTGATGAGAATTTGCGCACCGGCGCGCGCCATGTCCTCGACCGGGTCCTGGCGATAGAGGCGGCGCTCCCAGAACTGCTTGTCGTTCCAGGCGTCCTCGCAGATGGTGAGGGCCACCTGGCGGCCTCGAAATGCGAACAGCGACTCGCGCTCGCCGGGGACGAAATAGCGCGCCTCGTCGAAGACGTCGTAGGTGGGCAGCAGCATTTTCGTCTGGCGAAAGACGATTTCGCCGCCGTCGATGACCGCCGCGCAGTTGGCCGCGCGCTTGCCGGTGGGGGAGTGCGAGCGACCGGCGTATCCACAGATGACGGCGAGGCCGAGGGTGGCGGTTTCCTTAGCGAGCCGGTTCAACTGCGCTTCGGTGCGGTCGAGGAAGCTCTCCTTCTCGACCAGGTCGCGGGGCGGGTAGCCGCAGATGGCGAGCTCCGGAAAGACGGCGAGTTCGGCGCCGCGTTCGGCTGCCTCGCGCGCAGTGCGGAGGATGAGGGCGGTGTTGCCCTCGAGGTCGCCAACGGTCGTGTTGATCTGCGCCAGTGCGATCCGCATCTGAACTTTTATTGTAACGAGCGGCTGGTGGGGAGGCTCGGCGGGCGCAGGCAAGGCCGTTGACGGGCACTGTCCGAAAGATTCTGGATTCGCCTTCTCTGCGGCATTCTGCTGGTCGTTACCGGCGTCTCGTACTTCTTCAGGCGGCCCGAGCCGCTGAACGGGCAAAGCAAGACCGCGCGGGCGCGTACTCGGACTTGAGGTGGACATTTCTCTTGACCCTCACGAATCCGACGACGGTGCTGTCGTTTCTCGCCCTCCTGGCGGCGCTCGGCATCAGCGATCGAAGGCGGTGGTGGATGACCGTGTTTCTCATCGGCGGGATCTTCTGGGGTTCGATGGCGTGGTGGAGTGTGCTGAGCAGCATCGTGAAGCACTTCCGCGATCGGTTCAGCGCCCGCATCCTACGATCGATGAATCGCTTCGCCGGGCTGGCGATCGGAGGGTTCGGCATACCCGCATTCGTCCTTAGGCTTCATCGGGCTCGCCGAGGTTGTACAATCCCAGCATGCGACGTTTCAACGTCCAGGCAATCCTAGCGGTGTTGGCATCCGCGACGGAGGGTAGCGATTTCGTACTGTACGTTTTGTCCGCCCCGTTGGGCACGGTGCCTGACACCACGGAATACAGGACCCTATGAACGACCCACAGGAACCCAAACGGTTGCCCCGCCTTGTGCGATTTGAAATAGCGCCGAAGAGTATCGTCGCCCTGATTCTCACAGGGGTCGCACTTTGGATGCTCGGCCAACTGGTGGCCATCCTCGTTGTCATTCTGTTCTCCCTTATCCTGGTGGGCACCCTGAATCCCTTTGTGGGCTGGCTCGAAGCACATCGCCTGAAGCGCGTGTGGGCGGTGACCCTAGTCTTCGGGGTGTGCGCTCTGCTGATTGGCTTCATCGGCCTCCTGGTCTTTCCACCCCTGTGGGACCAATTGTCCAGTCTCGTTGGCAACCTCCCCGCAATTCAAGGGAAATTGGCCGGCATGCTGGAAGCTCGCCACTTCACGGCGCCGATCGCGGGGATCGTGCGCAACTTCACGGCCAGCAAGGCTCTGACAAGCGCGAATGCGAAATCGGCGATTGCCATTTCCCTGAGCGTCATAGAGGGAGTGGGCTACGCGGCGGCGGCGGTGGTGCTGGCCATCTACTTCATTTACGATTTTGAGCGCACGCGGGGGTTTCTCTATGCGTTGACGCCGCGCCGCTATCATCTTCGTCTGGCGCGAATTCTGCTCAACCTGGGACCGATTGTGGGCGGCTATATGCGAGGGCAGGCGATCACGTCGCTGGCTATCGGTGTTTTTACCTTCGGCCTCCTGACTCTCTGCGGGGTTCCGAATGCTCTGGTGTTCGCCGCCTTCGCTGGACTCACGGACGTGATTCCGTTTATCGGAGGGTTTTTAGCCACGGCGCCGTGCGTGGTTGCCGCGCTCTCGCGCGGAACGGTGATCGCGACGATCGTTCTCCTTGCGATGGTTGGGTATCAAGAATTCGAAAGCCGGGTGGTCGTTCCGAAGGTTTACGGACGCGCTCTGCGACTGCCGTCCGCTGTCATCATCCTCGCCCTTCTGGTGGGAGGGAAATTGGGCGGCATCGTCGGAGCGCTGTTGGCGCTGCCTTTGGCGGCCGCCCTGCGGATGCTCACGGAAGAACTACGGTTTGGTTTGCCCGGAGACGACACCGACGACAGCGCTCTGAAGCAGCGTGACGCCCAAGCGGAAAAGGCGTATGCGAAACAAAGCGCCGGCGCTTCACCGGAAGAGGCAGGCACGGTGGCCATCCGAATTGCCGACCAAATTCGGGAAGCCGACGGGGTGGAGCCTAACGACCTTCCTGCCGTCCCGATCACGGATGGGAAGACAGAGTAGTGGAGTGCGGCGCAAGTAACGTCCTGTGTGGAACACCCTGCCGAGGTGAGTGCGTCCGCCACAAGCTTCTTTGGCGGTCAGAGAACGCCATGCAGATTGACAGTTATGCGCAGGCCCGTGGCGCGGGCTTCAGCCTGCCGTGTCGGCACTCCTGCCGACACCTTGGCGTCGAGACGAGTCTCGACGCGGCACGCATAACCAGGCAACTGTTGCGAACAGCCCTTCCAGCCGCACCCAGCCCCCACGAGCCGTTGCTCCTGGCCCGGCGCGTGGGGGGAGTCGGAGGTCGGGACAATATCGGTTTCGTGCGACTCAGCCGAGAAAGTAGAGCCGGAAGGCTCGGCCGGTATTGGACTAGGATGGTTCCATCTGCGTGCAGCTGCGGTTCGAAGCAAGCTGAGCGGCCGGTTCGGAGGAGCAACCTATGAGCTTTCACTTCGCTCTCATGACGTTCGCGGCGCTGCCGCTCCTGGCGGCCGTGGCTGCGCAGTTGAGCGTTGTCGCATCCGTAGACCTCAGCCGCTATGCCGGTAAGTGGTACGAGATCGCGCGGCTGCCGAATCGGTTCCAGAAGGACTGCGCGTCCGACACCACGGCAACCTACTCGCTGCGTCCGGACGGAAAGATCACGGTCGTCAATCAGTGCGTTACAGCGCAAGGCAAAGTCAAGTCGGCGACCGGCACGGCGCGCCCGGCTGGAACGAAGGAGCCCAACTCGAAGCTGAAGGTTACGTTCTTCTGGCCTTTCAGCGGCGATTACTGGATCATCGATCTGGATCCCGAATACCGCTGGGCAATGGTGGGAGAACCGAAACGGCAGTATTTATGGGTATTGAGCCGGACGCCGCAGTTGCCGGAGGGCACGCTCGACCGGCTCATCGCGCGGGCGAGAGAACAAGGGTACGATGTCAGCCGGCTTCTGAGGACTCCGCAATCTGGGAAGTACTGATTCAAACTGGGATTACATGGCGGATGCGATTGCAGTTGAGGCAGAAGGGCCGGCTGACCGAGGCGATGAAACCGACGCGGCCGCATCCATCGGCGTAGCGGTATTCGGTGGCGGGGGCGCGGGGGTCGGCGTCCGGAATCTCGATGAGGGGGGCGATCTCGCGCGCTAGGGTTCCGACGATCTCGCCGGCCGTGAGCACGCTGGCGGGGTCCCAGATGCCCTGGGCAGTTTCACGTGCAGCATCGCTCGCGCGCCCCTGGTAAGCTTAACGAGCCAATTCCGTGCCCGGAGGCGTTGTGCCGACATTGCCGAGACTTGTCATTCCGAGCGTCGCGCTGTTTCTACTCACCGCAGCGGCCATGGCAGAGCGGGGTGAGCCCGAACCCGTCAAGCCAGTCGTTTCCGGCGGAATTCGGTATTCCGCCGAAGGCACCGGAGTGGACCAGTACGTTGTCGCCACGGACGCAGCCACCTGCAACCTGCTCTGGAAGACGAGAATCTTCCGCAACGAAATCTCGCCGCTGATGGAGACGGACGTACAGTGGGTCTTCATCAAGGGGCTGCGACTCGCTGGCAACTTCCTCTACGTCACCGACGAGCGCTCGTCCCTCTACTCGCTCGACCTCGCCACGCAGCGCGTAAAGGATCTCTCGTCCGATCCCGCTCCTGGTTCGTCCGCAAACCCCGAAGCCTCCGTCTGCCCGCCTGATGAGACGTTGCCGGGCCTCCAGATATTCACCTGCTTTGTAGGCTACTCCCAGGGACAAGCCGAGACGAAGCTCGCCGGTGTCACCGTCAACCGCACCACTCTTTCGGAACTGAAGGAGCGCATCGCCGCTCCCGTGCGCTTTAAGAGCTACCCGCTCCCCGACGCCGTCTCCTCGATGGCATGGGACCAGGAGGGCTCGCACATCTATGTGTCGTTCACCGGCCAAACCGCTCGCACGGTGGTCGTAAGCGGCAAGCCCAGCGCAAGACTCAAAACCGGCCGCGGTCTGGCTCTTGGCCAGCCGGTAGACGACATCGAGCGGATCTACGGTCCCCCGCTCTACCAGTGCGACGACTGCGACAGTCACATCCAGCAATGGAAGGACGGAACGGAACTGCGCATCCGCGCATCGGCGTCCGGCCAAGTCACCTCGATGGAGTTGATCGCGAGCGTTCATTGAACTTGGAGGACTCATGGCCACAGTGACCAGAGTCGTCGTTCCGCGAGTCGCGCTGTCGTTCGGCGGGGGCACAGGCAGGATGCGAAGTTGCACGGAGGCGGGTCTGGAGACCCGCTGCAGGACTGGAGTCCTGCCCCACTAGCCCCCTATGGAATACATGGGGCGGGGCGGGGGGACGAAGCGGGTGGTGTTGATTTCGTGGCCTTCCCACTTGGCTTGGACTGTGGCTTGGATCGCTGCGGCGATTTCGGCGTCGGGGACTCCGCCGCGGAGGAGAGATCGCACGTCGGTTTCTTCGATGGCGAAGAGACAATACCTCAGGTGGCCGTCGGCGGTGAGCCGGATGCGATTGCAGTTCAGACAAAACGGCCGGCTGACCGAGGCGATGAAACCGACGCGGCCGCATCCGTCGGCATAGCGATATTCGGTGGCGGGGGCGCGGGGGTCGGCGTCCGGAATCTCGATGAGCGGCGAGATCTCGCGCGTGAGCGTTTCGACGATCTCGCCGGCCGTCAGCACGCTGGCGCGGTCCCAGATGCCTTGGGCGTCGAGGGGCATGAACTCGATGAAGCGGACTTCCATGCCGTTCTCGCGGCCGTAGCAGGCCAGCGGAACGATGTCGGGCTCCACCAATCCCTTGACCGCGACGGCGTTGATCTTGATGGGGTGGAAGCCGAGGCGGCGGCAGGCGGCGAGGCCGGCCAGGACGCGCTCGAGCTCGTCGCGGCGGGTGATGCGGATGAAGCGCTCGCGGTCGAGGGTGTCCAGGTGGATGTTGATGCGCCGCAGACCCGCGGCGTAAAGAGCCGGCGCCTGATCCTCCAGCAGCACTCCGTTGGTGGTGAGGGCAAGGTCCTCGATGCCGGGGAGGGCGGCCAGGCGCTGGATGAGATCGGGCAGATCGCGGCGCACCAGGGGTTCGCCTCCGGTGATGCGCAGCTTGGTGACGCCCAGACGCACGGCGATGGCGACGAAGCGCTCGATTTCCTCGTAACTCAGGATCTCGGCGCGCGCGACGTAGGCGGGGTCGCGCTCGGGCATGCAGTAGAAGCAGCGGATGTTGCAGCGGTCGGTGACGCTGACGCGGAGGCTGTTGTGCGAGCGGCCGAAGGTGTCGCGCAGCACCGTCGTCATCGGGTTCTCAACCGAGGGCCAGCATCCTCTCGAGCGGAACCAGCGCCCGGGCGGCGATGTCGGCGGGAACTTCGACGCGCGGCGAAAGCGTGCGCAGGCAGTCGCGCAGCTTCTCGAGCGTGTTGAGCCTCATGTAGTGGCACTCGCTGCAATTGCAGTTGTCGTTGGGCACGAAGTAGAAGCGCTTCTGGGGGGCGAGCTTTTCGAGCGAGTGCGCGACGCCGCTCTCGGTCATGACGATGAACTCTTCGGCCGGAGCGTCGACGCAGTAGCGGATGATGGCGGTGGTGGAGCCGATGAAATCGGCCTGCGCGAGCACATCGGGCGGGCACTCGGGATGGGCCGCGATCAGCGCGTCCGGGTGCGCGGCGCGAGCTTCGGCCACGCGGCGGGCGTTGAAGGTGGCGTGGACGATGCAGGTGCCCTGCCAGATCTTCATGTTCGCGCGGCCGGTTTGCTTCTGGACGTAATTGCCCAGGTTGCGGTCCGGGAGAAAGAGCACCGTCTTTTCGGGCGGAATGGAATTCACCACCTGGACGGCGTTGCGCGAGGTGCAGAGGATGTCGCTCTCGGCCTTCACTTCGACCGAGGTGTTGATGTAGCTGACGATGACGTGGTCGGGATGCTGGCGGCGGTAGGCGCGCACAGGCTCGACGGCGCAGCCTTCGACCAGGCTGCAGCTGGCGGCGCGGTCGGGGACGACGACGACGCGTTTGGGATTCAGGACCTTGGCGGTCTCGGCCATGAACCAGACGCCACAAAAGGCGATCACGTCGCCCTCGAACTCGCGGGCCTTGCGGGCGAGCTCGAGGCTGTCGCCGATGCAATCGGCCAAATCCTGGATCTCGGGTTCCTGGTAGTGGTGCGCCAGCAGGACAGCGCGGCGGGCGCGCTTGAGGTCCTGGATCTCTTCGGCTAGTGTGGCGGTTGCCAGCATGGACGGACTGACTTCATTGTAACAGCGGGTTGAAGCGCAAAGGCATTCAGGCCGCCGATGAACGCCGATGAACGCAGATAAGAGCAGCAATGATTTATCGGCGTTTATCGGCGTTCATCGGCGGCTAGTAATGTCTTGGATGTTCGCGGCCTTATCTCAGTACCCTTCTGACGCCTGCCCCACTGGGGAGTGCTCAGCTGGTCCGCTTGGCGGGGGCCGCGGGGGCCTGGGCGACCGGATGAGTCTGCGCGGGTGGGGCGGCCTTCGAGGGAGATGGCTTGGTTGCCGCAGGCTCGGCCTGGGTTCCGGTCCGGCTCAGGATGACGACGTCCACGCGGCGGTTGTGCAGGCGATGCACCTCGGTGTCGTTGTCTTCGATGGGATGGGTGTCGGCGTAGCCCACCACGGCCAACTGATACTCGGATACTTCGAATTGGGTGGTGAGGAGCTGGAGCATGGCGATGGCGCGGGCCGAGGAGAGCTCCCAGTTGTTGCGGAAGCGCGCGTTGTGGATGGGGATGGAGTCCGTGTTGCCCTCCAGGCGCACGGAGTTGGGCAGGCGCTTGATGGCGTCCGCGATCTTGCCGATGCTGGAGTAGGCTGCGGGGTTGACGGCGTCGTCTCCGATTCCAAAGAAAGCGGCCTCGGTCAGGCTGACGATGAGGCCGCGCGCCTCGAGGCGGATCTGCAGCTTGCCGGAGGCGATCTCCTGCTTGAGCTGCTGGTCCAGGTACTGCATCGAGGGGAGCAGGTCGACCACCATGAGATCGTCCTTGGAGACCTTCGGGAGTTCGGTCTTGGAGCCTCCGGGGCCCTTCTTCATCGCATTGCCGACCCCCTTGTCGTCCACCGTCCCTCCCAGAACCGCCGAGACGGCGGCGCTGACGCGGCTTTCCGTGAGCGCCTTGGCCACGCTGTCGGAAACCTCCTTGGCGCGGGACCGGTCCGACTGGGAGGAGGCGAACATGACCACGAAGAACGCGAACATCAGGGTGATGAAGTCGGAGTAGGAGACCAGCCACCGCTCGTGGTTGGCGTGTTCCGCAGGCTTGGCTTTGCGGCTCATTGCGACCCTGCCGGAGCGGCACTCGGCGCGGCAGGCGCGGCTGGCGGCGCGGCCGCGGCGGCGCCCGCCTTCTGCTTGCCGGGCTTCGCGGCCTTGGGCGCGGCGGGCTCCAGGTAGGCTTCGAGCTTGGTGCGGATCAGCTTGGGGTTGAGGCCCTCGACGATCCCGGCCACTCCTTCGAGCATGAGCTCTTTGATCTGCATGGCGGCCTGGGTGCGGGCTTTGATCTTGGTGCCCACGGGCAGAAAGACGATGTTGGCCGAGGCCACGCCGTAGATGGTAGCCACGAACGCCACGGCGATGCCGCGTCCGACTTCGTCGATGTTGGCCAGGTTCTTCATGACCTGGATCAGCCCCAGCACCGCGCCGATGATGCCGATGGTGGGCGAGTAACCTCCGGCCGCTTCGAAGACCTTGGCCTCCATGTCGGCGCGGCGCTCCTCGACGGCCATCTCCAGTTCCATCATCTTGTGGATTTCCTGGAGATCGGTGCCGTCGACGGCCAGGTTCAGGGCCTTGCGCAGAAACTTATCCGGCGCGGTGGCGGCGTCCTGTTCGAGCGAGACGATGCCGTTCTTGCGGGCCTTAGAGGCATAGCCGATGATCTCCTCGATCACCAGGTTCGGCGCTTGCTGCTTCTCGAGGAAGACCGAAACCACGGCCTTCATGGCGCTGAGCAGCACGCCCAGCGGGGTGGTGATCATGACGGCCCCGAGGGTGCCGCCAAAGACGATCAGGGCGGCGGTGGGCTGGAGGATCTCGCGGATGCTCCCGCCTTCGAGGGTCATTCCGGTGATGATTCCTCCGACGGCCAGAATCAGACCACCCACGGTGGCCAGGTCGAGCTTGGTCCCCACGGTCTTGGGGGCGGCCGGCTTGCCCTGTGCCGCCTTTTCCGCCTTCTTCGGTTTCTCGGCTTGCTCCGCCATGCTTTAGCTCCGCGGATCGGCGCTCCCGGCCGGAGGGCCGGGTTGGGGTGCCGGCATCCATTCGTCGGGCTGCGAGATCGCGCGCCGGAACTCCAGGACGCGGCTGGCTACGTCGTCGGCGGACTCACGAACCATGAACTGGTGTCCTGTGGTCAAGTTGATAACCGTATCGGGGGTCACTTCCACGTGCTCGATGAGGTCCGGATTCAGCAAGAATGGATCTCCGTTGAGCCGCGTCAGCCGGATCATAGCCACAGACCTCCCTGATGCGGCATATCGGCGGTGGGGGGGAAGGCTTGAGCGTGTCTTGAATCCTCGGGAAAATGCACCGCGCACCGGAAGAAGTCCGGCTTGAACCGCGAAACTGGACCGATAAGCTCATTGAGGACGGAAGATCATGCCGGCATGGCTCGGAGACGGAACCGCCGCGGCAGCGGCCAGAATCCTGGCGGCGCTCAGGACCAGAGAGGCGCGGAAGATCGCCTCCGAACTGGACCGTGCGGCCCAGACCTGCCGGACGCCCTTCCGGGATCCCGGCGCGGCGGAGCGCAGCGAGGTACTGGAGGCGGTGATCGGGGAACTGCGGCGGACGGTGGACGAGCATGGCGCCGAGGCGGGTCTCGAGGCGCACACGTGTCTGTTGACCCATCTGGCGGGCTTGTGAGCCTCGGTTTCTATTTCAGGAGAGCGAGGATCGCAGCGAGCTCGTCGCGGACCGTTTGCCAGTCGGCGGTCCGCGGCTCGAACAGTGCGGGTTGCGCGGGCGGTGCGGGGTGGGAGCGGCCTTCGGCAGCCAGGGCGCGATCGCGGCGGCCGGACTTGGCCGTCGTTTCCAGGTGGCGCCGGGCTCCCTCGATGGTAAACCGCTTCTCGTAGAGCAGTTGTTTGATCTGAAGCAGCATCTCGACGTCTTTGCGCCGGTAGAAGCGGTGGCCGGAGCCGGACTTGTTTGGGGCGAGGGCCGGGAACTCGGTCTCCCAGTAGCGCAGAACGTAGGGCTTGACTCCCACCAGACGGCTGACCTCCCCGATGCGGAAGTACAGCTTCTGCGGAATCGCAGCCTCGAGCTCGCTGCTGATTTCAGGCTGGTTCATTGCCGGCAAAAGACGGACCTACGCCATCCTATGGTTAAACGGTGGCTGGCGTCAACCGGGCCCTCCGGGGGGTGGCGGCACCCGACGGCGATGGTCATCCGGCGGCTGCGTCCGGGGGCGGCGGCGTTCTGCTGCCTTTTGCGCCCGGGACTCAGGCGAATGCCCGATGGGGGCCGGCGGCGCGACCGCCGTTCTGTGTGGACAGGGGGTTCAATGCTTAGAGCAATCCTCATCTCGCCGGACCGCGGCCTGGCGGAACAACTGGCCGCCGCTGTCGGTCAAAACAACCAGGTGGGCATCGCGCGGGCTTTCGACCGCTACCCGGCGGATCACGAACTGCCGCGCATCATCCGCGCCCATGCGCCACAGGTCCTGTTCGTGGACGTGGGCAGCCTGGCGGACGCGCTGCGGATCGCCGTGGCCATTGGTGAAGCGGCCCCGGGGACCCAGATCGTGGCCTTCGACCGCGCCTGCGCCCCGAACACGCTGCTCGACCTGATGCGGGCCGGCATCCGCGAATTCGTGGCCGTGCCGGATTCACTGGGGGAGTTGGGGAACTGTCTCGGCCGCGTGGAGGCGGCGCTCGAGCGGACGCCGGCGCACATCCCGGCGACCGAAGAAGTAATCGCATTCCTGCCCGCCAAACCCGGCGTGGGGTGCTCGACGGTGGCGCTCAACACCAGCGTCGCGCTGGCCGCCCAGTCGGGGACCCGCGTGCTGCTGGCGGATTTCGACCTGAACTGCGGCATCATCGCGTTCCTGCTGCATCTGGATTTCGACCGCTCGCTGGTGGACGCCGCCGAGCACGCTCCGCAGCTGGATGAAGATTTGTGGCCGAAACTGGTCTCAAAGGCACACGGCCTGGACGTGCTGCCCTCCGGACCGATCCGGCCGGGATTCCGTATCGAGTTGCCTGCCTTGCGGTACCTGCTGGAGTTCGCGCGCCGCAACTACGACGTGGTCTCGGCGGACCTCTCGGGCCTGATGGAGCGCTATTCGGTGGAGCTGATGCAGGAAGCCAAGCGCATCTACCTGGTTTGCACGCCGGAGCTTCCAGCGTTGCACCTGGCGCGCCAGAAGCTGGATTACTTGCGCAGTCTGGACCTGGAGTCGCGCGTGTCGCTGTTGGTGAACCGCTCGCAGAAGCACGCGCTGGTAACCAGTTCGGATATCGAGAAGCTGATCGGACTCCCGGTGGCGATCGAGATTCCGAACGACTATCGCGGAGTACACAAGGCGCTGCAGGACGCGCGGCCGGTGGATGCCGGCTCCGAAATAGGGAAGCGGTTCGCGGAGCTGGCGCGCCGCATTCTGGCAAAGACCCCGGGCGCTAAGCCGTCTAACCGCTTCGTCGAGTACTTCTCGCTCAGCCCGGCGCGCTACTCGTTTGGCGCGACTAAGGGCGGGTAGGGCACTCCCCGGAGAACTGGGCGGGTCTGCAGACCCGCTGCAGGACTGGAGTCCTGCCCCACGGTGACACGGATGGCTAAATCTTTTTCCTTTCGCTTTTAACGACTTGCGGGCGGCATCCCCAACCTCCGACCAGGCGGGCGGTTTATTGTGAAGGCAATCCCGGCCTGGGCACGCCGGGGAGCCGAGGCTGCGGGCTTGTCTGTGGAGGACATCGTCCCGCGGCCCCGGCGTTACAATGAAGTTCTTCCATCGCGTGTCCATCCGAATCGGCGTTCATCCCGTGCTCGAGGCGTTGCGCGCGCGGCATCCCATGAATCGCGTCCTGATTGCAAAGGGCGCCGCGGGGCCCCGCGTGCAGGAGATCGTCGAGTTGTGCCGCGAACTGGCGGTCCCGGTGCGGTTTGAGCCGCGGGACATGCTGGACAGACTGGCGGGATCCAGCGTGCATCAGGGCGTGGTGGCGCTTGGCGCGGCCGGTGCGCACGCCGAGCTCGAGGATCTGCTCCCGGGGGCGAAACTTCTGGTTGTTCTGGACGGGATCGAGGACCCGCATAATCTCGGCGCGATCGTCCGCACGGCGCACGCAGCCGGGGCCGCCGCGGTGGTGATCCCGGAGCGGCGCGCGGCCGGTCTCACGGAGACGGTGGCCAAGGCGGCCGCCGGGGCGCTCGAGCACCTGCCCGTGGCGCGCGTGACCAACATCAGCCGGACGCTCGAAATGCTCAAGGCCCGCGGATTCTGGATCTACGGCCTGGACGAGCGGGGCGGCCAGGAATACGGTCGCGTCGAATATGCCCAGCCCACCGCGTTCGTTCTGGGAGGCGAGGGCAAAGGCCTGCACGACCTGGTCAAGAAGCACTGCGACCTTCTGGTCCGCATTCCGCTGGCGGGACGGATCTCGTCGCTGAATGTTTCGGTGGCGGCCGGCATCGTGCTCTTCGAATGGAAGCGACGGCACTGACGGCGCGCTTTACTCGATCGGGTAGGGACCGGGCTCCTCGACTTTGACCGGCTGCTCGTCATGAGCGACGGCGCGGAGGCGAACCTCGACGGCGCTCGCGTGGTCTCTCATCTGCCAGTGGAGTTCGGACTCCTGGCCTGGAGCGAGAGGGTCCTCTTCGACCTTGCCGCGCTGGCTGCTGACGACCTGGCTGTCCACCCCCAACACTTCGAAGATCAGCACCAGCCCCCGTATGGCGTCCGGGCCTGAGTTGATCAGGCGGCCATCGATGGTGAGCAGCGGATCGGAACTCGGGCGGTGAACCGCCAGCTCGACGATCTTGATGGTGCCGCCTTCGGAATCGCGGTCCTTTTTGCGCTTTCCGGCGGCGAGGAGGGATAGGGGGGCCAGGAGGAGGACGAGGCGGCGCGTGATTGCCATTCGATTACTCAGTGTAGCCGACCGGCGGCTTCTCCCTGCGGACGGCCAGTTTGCGGGGCTGAAGCCCCGCGCGGGCTGAAAGCCCGCCCTCCGGGGAGTGCGAAGATGGGCGAGAATCGGAGTCGGCGGAAGAGGAGACGCCCGGAGATGATCAGCAGGCGGGAGTGGATGGCCGGGGCGGCGCTGCTGCCGGCGGCGCGAGCGGGGATGGCCGCGGGCGGGGCCAAAAACATCGTCGTATCGAGCGCGAACGGGATGCGCGCCGTCAACCGGGCGATGGAGACGCTGCGGGCGGGCGGCGATACGCTCGATGCCGTGGTCGACGGGGTCAACATTGTGGAGGAGGATCCCGAGGACAACAGCGTCGGCTACGGCGGGCTGCCGAACGAGGACGGCGTGGTGGAGCTGGACGCGTGCGTGATGCACGGCCCGACGCGCCGATGCGGCTCGGTGGGGGCGATCTGCGGCATCAAGACTCCCTCGAAGGTGGCGCGCCTCGTAATGGAGCGGAGCGACCACATCATGCTGGTGGGCGCGGGGGCGCTGCGCTTCGCCAAGGAGCACGGCTTCACCGAAGAGGACCTGCTGACCGCGAAATCGCGCCTGGCGTGGCTGGTGTGGAAGGAATCGCTGCGTGACGCCGAGGGGCACAACAACTGGGGCCCGGGGCTGGACGCGCCGCCCGCGCCCGCGAAGCCGGCTGCGCGGTTGAAGCGGCTTTACCCGGACGTGGATGAGCGGACGCTGGAGTGGGCCTGGAGCGTCGCGGTCGCGCCGCCTACGGGGACGATCAATTGCCTGGCGCTGAAGGAAAACGGCGAGATGTCGGGGGTCACCACGACCAGCGGCCTGGCATGGAAGATCGCCGGGCGGGTTGGGGATTCGCCCATTCTGGGGGCGGGCCTGTGGGTGGATCAGGACGTGGGCGCGGCCGGTTCGACGGGGCGCGGCGAAGAGAACATACGCGTGGCCGGGGGGCACACCATTGTCGAGAACATGCGGCACGGCATGACGGCGCGCGAGGCGTGTCTCGACGCGCTGCGGCGCGTGGCGCGCAACTTCGACGGCGACGGCGTGCGGCTGGCGCAATTCGATTTGAATTTTTACGCGCTGCGAAAAGACGGCGACTTTGCGGGGGCGTCGTTGTGGAACGCGGTGGTGCAGCGGGGCATGCTGGTCAAGAGGAAATTCGCGGTGAACGATGGGTCGGGCGGGCGGCTGGAGGAGTGCGCCTATCTGTTCGAGCGCAAGATGTCCTGAAGGGCCGCGCCGAGATCTGGATGGCGGAACTCGAAACCGGCGTCGAGCGCCGCGCGCGGGATTACCCGCTGGCTGTCGAGTAGTACGGAGGCCATCTCACCGAACATCGCCCTTAGGGCGAAGGCGGGCGCGGGCAGGAAGGCCGGCCTGTGCAGAGCGCGGGCGAGTGCGGAAGTGAAGTCCCGGTTCGTCACGGGATTCGGAGACACGGCGTTGAGCGGGCCGGCGACGCCCGCCTGGGCCAGGGCGAACTCCACCAAGTCCAGATGATCCTCGAGGTGTATCCAAGGCATCCACTGGCGGCCCGAACCGAGCCTGCCGGCGATACCCATGCGGAAGGCGGGTAGCATGCGATCGAGTGCTCCGCCCCGGCCAGCCAGCACCATTCCTGTGCGGAGCTTGACGACGCGCATCCCGCGCGCGCTGGCCTGATCCGCCGCGCCTTCCCAAGCCGTGCAGACCTCGGCGAGGAAACCTGAGCCCGGCGGCGACGTTTCGGTGAGGACCTCGTCGCCTCGCGAGCCGTAGAAGCCTACGGCGGAGGAGCAAATGAAGACACGGGGTGGCGCGGCGAGCGCGGCGATCCTGGCAATCAGGCGGCGGGTGCCTTCGACGCGGCTCTCGAGAATGCGTCGCTTCGCTCCCGGAGTCCAGCGCTGAGCGATCGGCTCGCCCGCGAGGTGAATCACGGCGTCGCTGACTTGGAGCGGCTGCGGCGCGCGCAGGCTGAAGGGCTGCACCGTGTGGCCGGCCGCGGCTAGGCGCGCGGCGAGCGCACTTCCGATGAATCCGGTCGCGCCGGTGAGGGTGATGATCACTTTACACTCGGAGCTCGTAACCCTGCTCGCGCATGCCTTCGATGATGCGCGCGCGGATGGCGCCGGCTTCTTCGAGCGACAGAGTGTGGTCCGGCGCCGCCACGGTCAGGCGGAAGGAGACGCTCTGCATGCCTTCGG
>CAZBQQ010000009.1:16494-68691 GCA_964493965.1 uncultured Solibacteraceae bacterium | reverse complement strand
GTGACCGACCGCACGCACGTGATTCTGGATATCAACGGGTATTTCGCGCCGTAGGCGCCACAAAGCAGCGCGAATTCCGTGTTGACGGCCCCACTCCGCTTGTAATAGAGTCGTTCTGGCGACGAACCCGAGCGACGCCGTCGGGCGCGCTGACGTATTATACGGTGGCGCCCTGCCTCGGCGGAATGGGAGGAATCATGTCACGATACGCACTCACGCTCTTCCTGGCCATCGCGGCGGCCACGGCGGTGTGGGCTCAACCAAACACGTACAGCATTACGGCCGCAGGCGGCGGCCTGGAGTACTCCTACACCTCCAGCGGCATCAACAACAGCGGCCAGATCGTCGGGACCCAGCACGATAGCTTGCCCGAGGATTGTGGGAACGTCAGTCCATGTTCATCCGCCTTCCTGTATAGCGGCGGGGCGTTCCGCTTTGTGGGGGGATCGGTCGGCACGGCCATCAACAACAGTGGTCAAGTCGCCGGCTTCTCGTACTACAACGAGCGTCTGAACGTATATATGGATACGCAGGCCTTTCTGTACAGCGGCGGCGCTTCGACGCCGCTCCCCTTCCTTCCGGGCGGGGCGGACAGTCAGGCCACTGGCATTAACGACAGCGGGCAGGTGGTTGGCTGGTCGGCGACTGCCTCGGGAAACAACGAGGCCTTTCTGTACAGCGGCGGCGTCATGACCGGACTCCTCCCCGGCTACGTGGCGAGCGTGGCCAACGGGATCAACAACAGCGGCCAGATCGTGGGCGCCGTGACCGATTCCTCGGGGCATACACAGGCCTTTCTGTACAGCGGCGGTGTCATGACCAGCCTGGGCACCCTCCCCGGCTATGTGGGGAGTGTGGCCACGGCCATCAATGACAACGGCCAGATCGTGGGCTATGCCGTGGATGCTTCAGGACAAAAGGAAGAGGCCTTTTTGTATAGCGGCGGGGTGATGACCGGGCTCGGCGCACCCCCCGGCTATACGAATAGTGCGGCCACGGCCATCAATAACAGAAGCCAGATCGTCGGCTCGGCGCCTTGGGTGGGTGGGGGCTTTCTGTACAGCGCGGGGCAGATGTACGATCTCAATACGCTGGTTGCTAACGCGCCGGCCACGCTCTACTGGGCTACCGGCATCAATGATTCCGGCCAGATTGTCGCCGCGGACTTTGCGTCCGTGTATCTGCTGACGCCCCTGCCGTGGCGGTTCGTTCCGGTGACGCCGTGCCGGGTGGTGGATACGCGTACGTCGGCGGGACCCTTGGGCGGCCCGGCGCTGGACGGCGTTTCCACGCGCTCGTTCAATATTCAAGGCGCGTGCGGAATTCCCGCCACGGCGCAGGCGTATTCTCTGAACGTCACCGCAGTGCCGCCTGGTCCGCTGGGGTACCTGACGGTGTGGCCCGCTGGGATGGCCCGGCCCGGCGTCTCCACGTTGAATTCGTGGGAAGGCAACGTGGTGGCCAACGCGGCCCTGGTCTCCGCGGGGCAGAACGGCACGGTCAGCGCCTTCGCCAACAGCCCTACGGATGTGGTCCTGGATATCGACGGCTACTTCGATACCACCGCCGGCGATTCCTTCTATCCGGTTACGCCCTGCCGCGTGGCCGACACGCGCCATCCGGCTGACCCCCTGTCTGGCGGCGAGACGCGGGATTTCGCGGTTCTCTCGAGTTCCTGCGGATTACCGGCGACGGCTACGGCATACTCGATGAACGTCACGGCGGTTCCATCGGCCGGGTTCCTGAGCTTCCTGACGACGTGGGCCGCGGGACAACCGCAGCCCGTGGTTTCCACGCTGAATTCCTGGAACGGCACGGTAGTCGCGAATGCGGCCATCGTTCCGGCGGGGGCTGGCGGCGCCACGTCGGTCTACGTGACGAACCCGAGCGACGTCATCCTGGACGTCAACGGGTACTTCGCGCCTTCGGGGGGCGCGGGCGCGATGACATATTATCCGGTGGCGCCGTGCCGGGTGGTGGACACGCGGGGGAGCCAAGGCCAGTTCGGAGGTCCGGAGATGGAGGCGAAGTCGATACGGTCATTTGCGATCCCGGCGGGGGGATGCCCGGTGCCTTCGAACGCGGCGGCGTATGAGCTGAACGTGACGGTGGTGCCGGACGGGCCTTTGTCGTTCCTGACGGCGTGGCCGACGGGTGCGGCGCAGCCGTTGGTTTCGACGCTGAACTCGTTCGACGGGAGCGTGGTGGCGAATGCGGCGATCGTTCCGGCGGGGACCGACGGAGCGATCAGTATCTATGTGACCGGCCGCACGCAGGTGATTCTGGATATCAACGGGTATTTCGCGCCATAGGGGGTCCGCTCCGTTGAAGACGCGGGGAACAACAGGCGAACGTCGCCCGGCTGCGCCGGCCGCGTCTTCATCGCTATCGGCGGCCCGCAGGGCCATGGGGACTCCCTTGCGGTCGCGTCTCGGTCCTGCCGCCGGTCCTGAAGCCGTTGCGCGCGTCGTGGCGCCAGCAAGCTAGAATCGAAGGATGTCGCTGGTTGTGGTCGGTTCCGTTGCGTATGATGGCGTCGAGACGCCTCACGGTAAGGTCGAGCGCATGCTCGGCGGCGCTTGCACGTATGTCGCGCTGGCCGCCAGCTTCTTTACCGAGGCCGCCGTGGTGGCCGTCGTCGGCGACGATTTCGCGCAGGAAGACACCGATCTGCTGGCGAGCCGCGGCATCGATCTGGCAGGGCTCGAGCGCGTGCCCGGGAAAACCTTCTTCTGGTCGGGCGTCTATTCGCCCGACATGAACGACCGCACCACGCTGCGCACCGACCTCAACGTCTTCGCCGGTTTCGACCCCAAGCTGCCCGAGCGCTATCGCACCGAGCCCTATCTGCTCCTCGGAAACATACAGCCCAGCCTCCAGCGCAGTGTCCGCGCCCAGATGACCGCTCCCCGCCTGGTCGGCGGCGACACCATGAATTACTGGATCAGCGAAACCCGTGACGAACTGGTTGCGGCCCTGAAGGACTGGGATTTCCTGCTGGTCAACGACGCCGAGGCCCGCCAGCTTTCCGGACTGCACAACCTCCGCCGCGCCGCCCAGGCCATTTTCGAGATGGGGCCGCACACCGTGGTCATCAAGCGCGGCGAGTACGGAGCGGTGCTGTTCCGCCCCGAGGGCCACTTCATCGTGCCCGGCTACCTGCTGGACGACGTCTTCGATCCCACCGGCGCGGGCGATTCCTTTGCCGGCGGGTTCTTCGGATACGTGGCCAGTCAAGGCCTGGACCTCAAGGACAAGAACGCGCTTCAGGAGATCCGCCGCGGCGTCATCTACGGATCGGTGATGGGCAGCTTCTGCTGCGAACAGTTCGGCGTGGACCGTTTTCGGACCCTGACCCGCGCGGAGATCGATGCCCGCTTCAACGAGTTCAAAGAATTCACCTGCTTCTAAGCGGAAGAGCGCGCCAGCCGCACGGTCCGTCGCGGGGCCGATCCTGGCGGCCGTTGTGCTGGCCGCTCTCAGCGCCGCCGCCATCGCCTTCTTCTACTCCAAGGGCTGCCTGCTCTATTACGGCGACGCCACCGCCCACATCAACGTCGCGCGCCGCATCCTCGATTCGCGCACGCCCGGATGGGAGCAGGTGGGGACGGTCTGGCTCCCGCTCCCGCACCTGTTGATGGTTCCCTTCGTCGGCTTCGACAACCTGTGGATGACCGGCCTGGCCGGCTCCATCCCCTCCGGATTCTGTTTCGTGCTGGCCGGCGTGCTGATCTTCCTCTCCGCGCGGCGCGTCTTCGCGGACGGGACCGCCGCGGCAACTGCCTGCCTGCTCCTGGCGCTCAATCCGAACCTGCTTTACCTGCAGGCCATCCCGATGACCGAGGCCGTATTTATGGCCTCGGTGGCGGCGCTGCTCTACGCCACCGTGCGCTTCCGCGAGACGCAATCCTGGGGCGCGTTGACTGCCGCGGGACTGGCTGCGTTGGCCGCCAGCATGACGCGCTACGAGGGCTGGTTTCTGATCCCCTTCGTCACGCTGTATTTTCTGATGGCCGCGAAAGAACGCCGCCTGAAGCACGCGCTGGTTTTCGGCCTCATTGCCTCGACCGGCCCGCTCTACTGGTTTGCGCACAACTACTTCTTTTTCGACGACGCGCTCGCATTCTACTCCGGCCCCTCGAGCGCCAAGGGGATCTACCAGCGCGCCCTCGACGCCAACATGGGGCGCTATCCGGGCGATCACGACTGGCGCATGGCGTGGTTCTACGTGCGAGAGGCCATCCAGCTATGCGCCGGGCTACCGCTATTCTTCCTGAGCCTGGCCGGCGGCCTCGTGGCGCTGGTTCGCCGCGCCTGGTGGCCCCTGGCTCTGCTGGCATTGGCGCCGCTGTTCTATGTCTGGAGCATGCACTCCGGCGGCACGCCCATCTTTATGCCGCAGCTCTGGCCGCATAGCTACTACAACACGCGTTACGGCATTGCGGCCCTCCCGCTGCTGGCATTCGCGGCGGCGGCGCTGGTAACACTGGTGCCTCCACGCTTCCGCAAGTTCGCGGCGGTGGTGGTGGTTCTCGCCGCCATCTCCCCGTGGCTGGCCTATCCCCGCATGGAGAACTGGATCTGCTGGAAGGAATCGCAGGTCAATTCCGAAACGCGGCGGGCCTGGACGCGCGAGGGCGCCGACTACCTGCGCGCGAATTACCGCCGCGGGGAAGGCATCGTCACTTCCTTCGGCGACCAGACCGCCATCTATCAGCAGGCCGGAATCCCGCTACGCGAGACCTACAGCGAATGCAATGGCCGCGCCTGGAAGACGGTCATGAACGCGCCGCAGCCGCCCCTCCACCAGAAATGGGCTGTGTCCATTTCGGGCGATATCGTCGGCCACGCCATCGAACGCCTTCAAAGGACCGGGCCACGATATGATCGGTTGAAGACCATCACCGTGAAAGGCGGCCCGGTCATCGACATCTACCGGCGGCAGCAATGAGGATACCGTTCACCAAAGCGCACGGCGCGGGCAACGATTTTGCCCTAACGTGGGCTGACGATGCGCCGCCCGAAGGCCTGCCCGAAACCGCGCGGGCCGTCTGCGACCGCCATACCGGTGTGGGCGCTGATGGCTGGCTGCTGGTGCGGGCCACTCCGGGTGCGAGAGCCGACGCCGAGATCCGCCTCTTCAACGCCGATGGCAGCGAGCCCGAACTCTCCGGCAATGGCACGCGTTGCGCCGCCGCGTTCCTCCTCGATGTGGGCGTGGTCAATGGCAAGGAGCTGCGCATCGCCACCGGCGCCGGCGTTAAAGACCTGCGCTTGATCGACCGCGATGGCCGGCGCTTCACCTTCGAGATGAATATGGGCCGGCCGGCGTACACCGCGGCGGACCTACACCTGGAACTGCCGCTGGACAGCGGCATGCAGGAAGTGGTGGCGCTGTCGGTGGGCAATCCCCAATGCGTCGTGTTCGTCGAGAACTTCGACCTCGACTGGCGCCGCATGGGCATGGAAATCGAGCGCTACCCGCATTTTCCGAATCGCACCAATGTTTCGTTCGTGCGGCGGATCGACTCGCACACGCTCGAGGTCCGTTTTTTCGAGCGCGGCGTCGGAGAGACCGTCAGCTCCGGCACCGGTTCGACCGGTGCGATGGCCGCGGCCGTCCTGCGCGGCGTTGCCGAAAGCCCGGTGCGGATCGTTACGCCCGCCGGACCGATCGATCTGCGATGGGATGGCGACATCTTTCTTACGGGGCCGGCTGAGATCGTCGCCGCGGGGGAATTTTATGCCGACCGAATATCAGGAGAAGCCCCTTGACCGAACCGAGTAACTGGCACCAGCAGTTGGACGACAGGATCCGCACCCACACGGCCCGCGTCGGCGTCGTGGGACTGGGCTACGTAGGCCTGCCCTTGGGAGTGGAGTTCGCCCAAGCCGGGTTCCGCGTCACCGGAATCGATATCACCGCGTCCAAGGTGGACCGGGTGAACGCCGGGGATTCCTATGTTCTCGACGTGCCCAGCGCGACGCTGGCGCCGCTGGTCTCGTCCGGGAAGCTGGAGGCAACCACCGACTTTTCCGTGATCGCCCGGCTGGACACCATCGACATCTGCGTCCCGACGCCGCTCCGCAAGTCCAAAGACCCGGACATGAGTTACATCGACGCGGCCTGCCGCGAGATCGCCCAGTATATTCACCCGGGAATGCTGATCATCCTGGAATCCACCACCTATCCGGGCACCACGGACGAGTTCGTGCTTCCGCTGCTCCAGAAGTCGGGCCTCAAGGTCGGAGAGGATTTCTTTCTGTGCTTCTCGCCGGAACGCGTCGATCCCGGCAACCCCAAGTACCAGACCGTCAACATCCCCAAAGTGGTGGGCGGTATCACGGCGGCGTGCACCAAACTCGGCTCGCTGTTCTATTCCCAGGCGCTCCAGACCGTGGTGCCGGTGAGCTCCACCAAAGTCGCCGAAATGGTGAAGCTGCTCGAGAACACTTTTCGCATGATCAATATCGGCCTGGTGAACGAGCTGGCGCAGATGTGCGACCGCATGGACATCAACGTGTGGGAAATCATCGACGCGGCGGCCACCAAGCCGTTCGGGTTCATGCCCTTCTATCCGGGCCCCGGCCTCGGAGGCCACTGCATTCCCATAGACCCCTTCTATCTCTCCTGGAAGACCAGGCAGGCGGGGTTCGAGGCGCGTTTCATCGAACTGGCCGGCTACGTCAACAGCCAGATGCCGCACTTCGTGGTGGATAAGATCCAGAACGCGCTCAACACCCGCGGCAAGCCGCTGATGGGCTCACACATTCACATCCTGGGGGTGGCTTACAAACGCGACATCGACGATCTGCGCGAGTCGCCGGCGCTCGACGTCATCCACCTGCTCAAGCGCCACGGCGCCCGGGTGACCTACAGCGACCCGCATGTGGCGAGTCTCACGGTGGACGGCGCCGACCTCTCGGCCGAGCCGGTGGAGAAGGCCGCGGCCGAGGCGGATTGCGTAGTGATCGTCACCGATCATTCGACCTTCGACTATCCGGCGCTGGTTGCGAGCGCGCGCCTGATCGTGGACACGCGGAACGCCCTGCGCGGCATCTCGTCGCCGAACATCGTCAGGCTGTAACTCGTGGGGCACAGACTGAAGACTCCGCTGAAAAACGGTGACTGTGCTCCGCTGTCCCAAGCGATATGCCCGCCTGGTCAACGGGATAGGTCTCGAGCGCGCGTGGACAGCGGTGCCTGTCGCCGCTTTTCAGCCCTTTCACCTCTCGCCGCGGATGCGACGAACTGAATTCTGCAGAGACCCGCCTCAGCCGATCAGTGCGCCATGGCGACGTACTTGTCGTACGTCCCATCCACGTAGACGCCAAAGTCGCTGGTGGTGATCGACTCGCCCCAGTAGACCCTCCAGGTGGGGTTGAGGTGCCGCTTCTGCCAGTCGAGCACGAACTTCACCGGCATCTCGGGATGCTTGCCGGCGTATTCCTTGGCCTTCGTCATGGCGGTGGTGTAAGCCGCGGGCGAATCCGTCTTGAGGTACTGGATGGCGAAGGGCTGGCTCTGGCCGGTGGGGGACCACATGTCGGGCGAGCCCTCGGAAACACCTTCGTTCAGGTGGCTCGCGGGAACCTCGACGACAGAGTAGGTGTAGCGGCGCGACTGGCGCTCTTTCAGGGAGACGAAGATCACCTCCCATGCGGCCATCTTGCCGCCCTCCTGGCCCTTGACGTCCTTCACGTCGAGGTTGGCAACACTGAGCAGCACGCAGTCCGGCGCCCAGCCCCGTGCCTGTTTGTAGGCCTTGTAGACCGCGGCTTGCGCGGTGACCGGTTCCGCCGGCTTGACTTCCTTCTTGACGACTGGCTTCTGTTCCTCTGTGCATGCCCCTAGTAGCAATAAGAGCGGCAGTGTAGCGAGTATTTTGGTTCTCAGGTTCATATCGACGCTATTGTAGCGCTCGGGGAGCGGCGACAGGATAGCCATCCACCAGTTTCAGTTGGGAAGGCGTACCGTGCGTACGCCGGACTATCCCCGCACCCAACATTAAATTCGGGACAGTATACTCATTCACCAATTTAATCTTGAGCCGCTCAGCAGGTGGACGCCGGACCGAAATCCCCAACCGCAGACTGTGTCCCACCCGCCCCCCCGCCCCCGCGCCAGGTTCCCCAGCCAGTAAAGTAGGTTCATGCTGCTCCCCCTCCTGGCCCTCGCCCTCCGCATCGCCGTCTGCCAGATCCTGGTCATCGACGGCGACCGCGAAGGCAACTTCCGCCGCATCGAATACGCCCTCGATCAAGCCCGGGCCGGCGGCGCCCAGATCGCCGCGTTCCCCGAATCCTCCATCCTCGGCTGGGAGAATCCCGACGCGCACCGCCTCGCCACGCCCATCCCCGGCGCCGATAGCGACCGCCTCGCCGCCCTCGCCCGCAAGTACGGCATCATGATCGCCATCGGCCTCGACGAGAAGGACGGCGACCGCCTCTACGACTCCGCCATCCTGATCGACAAAACCGGCCGGCTGCTGTCGAAGCACCGCAAGCTGAACGTCCTCCCCGAGCTGATGGACCCGCCTTACTCCACCGGCAACGCCGAGGACATCTCCATCGCAGAGACCGAGTATGGCCGCATCGGCGTCCTGATCTGCGCCGACACCTTCACCGACGCATACCTCGACCGCATCAAGCGGCTCAAGCCCGATCTCTTGCTGGTCCCCTACGGCTGGGCTGCCGAGCCGGACAAGTGGCCGGGCCACGCCCAAAGCCTGGAGGACCTGGTCACCCGCCGCGCGGCGCTGCTCAAGTGCCCGTTTGTCGGGACAGACGTGGTCGGCGTCATGAGCCATGGTCCCTGGAAAGGCTGGACCTATGGAGGCGCCAGCGTCGTAGTCGACGGGACCGGAAGGATCCTCCACCGCCTCCGCGACCGCGACGTCGAGGTGCGGGTGGTTGACCTGACGCTGCGAGGAAACTCCCCGAGCCGGTAAATCGGAACTGGCGTTCAGAGCGGGTCGGCCGCCGCTTCTGCGATCCCCGCGCGAACGGCCTGAACGCCCTGCTCGCTGAACGGGGCAACCACGCGCCCCGAGTGGTGGTCCCAGAACAGGATCGCCTTCTCGCCCGAAACGGGGAGCGATCCACCGCCCAACCTTGGCGGTGCTGTCATAGTCCCCTGCAGCATCTCGGTCACCTGGTACTCACCTGCAGCCCCACGCACAACCACAACTGCCGCGTTCTCGGAATCTCGGCCAAACCGCTGGTACACGTCCGGGCTCCACTTGAGTGGCTTGTACGGGTCATAAGCGGCAGTTTCTTCCTCGAGGCGGCGGCCCGCCGTCGGGTGAAGGCGTCGTACATCCACGCAGGCCCTGAACCTCGGGCCGAGGCACGAAAGGTCAAACGCGAATGCTTCCCGCATCTCCTCAGGGCTTGCATACGGGGTGACGTGAACCCATCTCGCGATGCAGCACTCACAACCACCCGGCGCCCCAAACTCAATATTGAGGTGATCGGGGGGGCGGCGCCAGTAGAAACCTCGCACCGTGTCGGCATCCACAACGAATGCACACCCGTGGAAAGCACGGTCGGGCATCTCAGCCATGACTACGAAACTCTTCCCCCAGACGATGCCGTTGCGGACCCGGACGCGCGCCACAACGCGGCCCCGCCGTCTGCCAGCCAGGCGCAGCATCTCCGAGAGAGTTCCGTCAGCCAAGTTACCCAACGAACTCTGATTCAGGACCACCGAGAAATCGCAGTGGGAGGCAGAGCAAGGTGATTCCACCTGAATGTCCCCGGCGAACGCTCTTCGGATCGAGTCAGCGTCCTTCCATGTGCTCTTCCTCAATTCAAGCCCTTGTATCTGTCTTAGCAGGGCCTCGGCCTTCCGCTCGAACAGCCAGTCGGAGAGAGCCACATACGCGGCCCACCCACCTACCAACAGGAGGAACGCCAGACATACAGCCTTGACCCATCTAGCCATGGGTGCCCGGCAGCCAGCCCTCCGGAATGTCGCTGCTGAGAGCAGCCCCAGCGCCAACCCGCAAATGCCTTCAAGGGCACACCAAAGCCGGCCACCCGAACCGGAATCCCACGCCCGGGCGACGCGCATTTCCACGGGCGCAACGTGAGTGATTTCAAGGTCCCAGACACGATACCTGCACTTGAGAGGCGTGTCCCATAGCCAGGGAGGCCACTCGTTATCGGCCGACCAGCGTACATGCAAGTGCGGAGATGTGGAGCCGTGGGGATGGGAGAGCCAGACCTCCGCTTGATCGTCCCCGGCCCACGACGGCTCTGTGATCGCCCCCTCAAACGACGCCACCGGGCTCGACCTCAGCAGCGTCTCGAATCCCCCGTGCAGGAACAAAGCGAGGCCCAGGAGGAACGCCCCGACCAGATTGTTCCTGTCTACGAGCCGCTTCCAACGCATCCCGATGAAACACGGGACAGCCGCCAGAACGCACAGCGCGGCAACCGCGTTCATATACCGGGACACCCCGGCCAAGTCGGGCACATTGGATCAGACACCGGCCACGGCCCCCAGGTTCCCTCCGCGACCGCGACGCCGAGGTCTCACGGTAGGAAACTCCCCAAGTCGGTGAATCCGCCCATTCACACCCGCCGTCCCAACTGAATCTCCCAGCTTTTCAATCTCTTAGCAGGATCAGCCCTCCGCCCCGCGCCCAAGCCCGCGCTACCCTCGCCTCAGGCACGCCGCCTGAAGGAGTCCCCATGTCTACCAAAGAACGAATCGGTTCCTCCCGCGCCAACAAGTCCCGCGGACCCGTCACCTCAGAGGGACGCACCCGCGCCCCCGACCTCCGCCGCACCCTGAAATTCCTCGACGCCCCGCCCCAAAATCAAAAATTTCACCATGAACCCAGTGACGCACAACCCCCGCACTCTGAGGATGATACGGACGGCGCCGAGGCCCCGCCGATCCCATCGACCATCAATAACCGCCACGAAACCCGCCTCAGCGCCGACCTCCGCCGCATCCTGAAACTCCCCGACGCCCCGCTCCAAAATCAAAAATTTCACCATGAACCCAGCCCCGCACAACCCCCGCGCTCTTATGAGGATAGGGACGGCGCCGAAGCGCCATCATCGACCATCGACCACCTCGGACCATCAACCATCCCACCACCTCGCTACGCTAGGAGGAAAACTCCCGGAGCCGGTAAATCGCGCCCACGTGTTTGCTTCGAGTTACACGAGATCGGGCCGCCCGATGCCCGCTCCATTTGGCCGCAAGTGCTTGTGACGCCTTGCCGTACACGCGGCGCCCGCGAGCAGAACCCCGCCGCCCGTGAACTGGCACCTGAGTTGCTCGGCACCTAAGCGCAAAGGGGGATGCTATGAAAACTGCAGTGTGCTTTGTTGCTGTTGTCGCCTTGACCACCTGTGGCGCCGCATTTGCCCAGGAAAAGGGCCATGGGGAGTCTCACGGTGGTTTCACTCCGGGCCGCGCTCCGTCTCACGGTCCAAAACCTGTACGTAACGCTCCGCCCGCTGCCGCGCACCCGCAGGAAGGGCATGGGGACGGCGGCACGCCCGAGGAGCGCCACTTCAACGACCAACCTGGCCATCCCAACGCCCCTCACGTCGACAAAGGCAAGGTGTGGGTGGGACACGACACCGGCCGCGACGACGCCCGCTATCACGTCGACCGTCCCTGGGAGCACGGCCACTTTACCGGCGGCTTCGGTCCTCGCCACGTCTTCCACCTGGGCGGGGGTGGACCGTCGCGCTTCGGGTTCGGCGGCTTCTTCTTCTCCGTGGCGCCGGCCGACATAGCCTTCTGTGACGGCTGGGGCTGGGACTCGGACGACATCGTCCTCTATGACGACCCGGACCACCCAGGCTACTACCTGGCCTACAACACCAGGCTGGGCACCTACGTCCACGTCCTGTACCTTGGCAACCAGTAGGCTCGCTTCGGCGAGCCAATATGGGGAGGCGGGACAGCGCCCTCCCGCATCCAACAGGCAGGGCTTGTATACTCAAAGGTAAGTGAGGGCTGGCATGAAAACCTACTGGAAATTCGCTGCGCTCGTGGCGGTCGTCGTCGGAGCGCTGGTGTGGCTGGCCGTCGGCGGCATCAACGAAGACAAGACTTACTATAAGACCGTCGCCGAGATTCAGCAGATGGGCCCGCATGCCCTGGGCAAACGGCTGCGGGTGGGCGGGGACGTCGAACCCGGCTCCATCATCCGCAAAGGCCGCCAGGTTTCCTTCGTCCTGCGCCAGGACAAGCAGACCATCCAGATCGTCTACGACGGCACCGCGCCGCTCCCCGACACGCTCAAGGACGGCGCCCAGGCGCTGGCCGACGGCCGTCTCGGCGCGGACAGCGTCTTCCGGGCCAGCCAGGTGCAAGCCAAGTGCGCCTCGAAATACGAGACGCAGCCGGGCCAGGCGCATCCGGAGAACATCCCCATCAGAAAGGCCGGAGTCTAGGCACTGCTTATGGAGAATCTGGGAGCTATCGCCGTACTGCTCGCTTTCTGCCTCGCCGTCTTCGCCATCGTCGCCGGATTCGTGGGTGGATGGAAGAAGAACGCATTCCTCGCCCATGCCGCCGGCCGCGCGGTTTACTCGGTCTGGTTCCTGATAACGGTGGCCTCCGCCGTGCTGGTCTACAGCCTGACCACGGGCGACTACCGCTTTGCCTACGTGGCGCAACACTCCAACCGCGCCATGCCGCTGCTTTACAAGTTCGCCTCCTGGTGGGGCGGGCAGGAGGGCTCGCTGCTGTTCTGGAGCTGGCTCCTCTCCTGCTATTCCATGGTCGTCGTCTTCACCAATCGCCGCCGACACCGCTCCATGATGCCCTACGTCATCGGGGTGCTCATGATGACGCAGTGCTTCTTCCTCATCATGAACACCTTCGTCGCCTCGCCGTTCAAGATGCTGGCGGTGGGGCGCACCATACAGTCCGTGGCGGATGGGAACGGGTTGAATCCGCTGTTGCAGTATCCCGCCATGGCGATCCACCCGCCCATGCTCTACCTCGGCTATGTCGGCTTCGTGGTGCCCTTTGCCTTCGCCATCGGATCGCTGATCACGCGCCAGCCTGGTGACGAGTGGATCTACACGACCCGCCGCTGGGCGCTGGTCACGTGGCTGTTCCAGAGCACCGGCATCCTGCTTGGCGCGGGCTGGGCCTACGCCGTCCTCGGCTGGGGCGGGTACTGGGCCTGGGACCCGGTGGAGAACGCATCGTTCCTGCCCTGGTTGAGCGCCACGGCCTTCCTGCACTCGGTCATGATGCAGGAGAAGAAAGGCATGATGAAGGTCTGGAACATGGTGCTGGTCTCGGGCACCTTCTTCCTGTGCATCTTTGGAACGTTTCTCACCCGCAGCGGCGTGGTCAGTTCGGTGCACGCCTTCGCGCAGTCCTCCATCGGGCCGTGGTTCGTAGGATTCCTGGCCATCATGGTGGCGGGCACGCTGTACCTGATTCTCGACCGCCTGGATTACCTCAAGACCGAGTCGCGCCTCGAGAGCGTGGTTTCGCGCGAGTCCAGTTTCATGTTCAACAACCTGATCCTGGTGGCGGCCTGCTTCTCCATCCTGTGGGGCACGCTGTTTCCGGTGATCTCGGAATGGGCCACGGGCGAGAAGATCAGCGTCGGCAAGCCGTTCTTCAACCGCATCAACATCCCCATTTTCCTGTTCCTGCTGTTCCTCACCGGGGTCGGCCCGCTGTTTGCCTGGCGCCGCACTTCGCTCGATAGCCTCAGGCGGAACTTCCAGTGGCCGCTCATCGCAGGCCTGGTGCTCGTGGCCGGACTCCTGGCCGCCGGAATGCGCGCGCCGTTCGCGTTGACGGCTTTCGGCCTGTGCCTCTTCGTTGCCTGGACCATCGTCGCCGAGTTCTACAAAGGTGCGAGCCTTATCAGCGCCAAGACCGGCACTGGCCTGCTGGCCGGCGCCTACGAGCTCACGCGCCGCAACCAGCGCCGCTATGGCGGCTACATCGTGCACATGGGCATTGTGGTCATGTTCGTCGGCTTCGCGGGCTCGGCGTTCAACCTGGACTCGACCGTCGAGGTCAACAAGGGCGACGCCTTCAGCCTGGGCCACTACCAGCTTCGCGTGACGGACCTGACCAGCGGCGACAACGACAACTACGCCTGGAACCGCGCCGCCATCGACGTCAACAAGGACGGGACGCCGCTGGGCTTGTTCTATCCCGAGCGCCGGTTCTACAAGTCCGGCGAGCGCCAGGCTACCTCCGAGGTCGCCATACGCCGCCGCCTCAACGAGGATCTCTATCTCAACTTCGCCGGCATGTCGGACGACAACCAGCGCGCCGTGATCCAGGCCTACGTGAACCCGCTGGTCTCCTGGATCTGGATCGGCTACTACGTGCTGCTGCTGGGGACGCTGGCCTGCCTGGTGCCGAGTAAAGTACGATTGCAGTACGCGAGGACCAAGGTCCTCGGCCTCAAGAAGAAGGTTTATGCGCCCGCTGAAAAGTAGTCTGCTGGTTCTGGTTCTGGCTACCGTTTGTCTGGCCCAGGCCCCGAACCCGCTAGCCAACCCGCACGTCCGCCGCCTGGGCGATCAGCTCATGTGCCTGTGCGGCTGCGGCGCCACCGTCACCTCCTGCAACATGCTCGGCTGCTCGCATTCCAAGCCGGCGCGAGAGAGATTGCTGGCGATGGTGAACGCGGGCGAGTCGGATTCCGCTATCCTGGCCACGTTCGTCCAAGAGAACGGGGTCGAGATTCTGGCCAAGCCGCCCGCGCAGGGATTCAACCTGCTGGGCTATGTGGTGCCGTTCATCGGCATCGCGCTCGGGCTGGCGTTCGTCTGGTTTGTCATCAAGCGTTTCCGGAAGCCGCTGGCCGTTGCCGGGGGCCCGGAGATCGATGACGCCGCGTACGCCAGCTACAAGGCGCAAATCGAGCAGGACCTGGAAAAACTGGATCGATGATGCTTTTCGTTGCCGCCCTCCTAGTCATCGGCGTACTTGTGTTCACGCTGTCCGTGCGCCCCAAGGACCTGCCAGAGCCCGAGCCCGTCTCGCCGGTCAAACACCTGGAGGAGCGCAAGGCGACCATCTACGAAAACCTGCGCGATTTGCAGTTCGAGTACCGCGTCGGCAAACTGTCCGAACACGACTACGCCCGGACGAAGACGGATCTGCAGCGCCAACTCGCCGCGGTTCTGGCCGAGATCGACAAAGTGCAGGGGGTGGTGGCGCAGGCCGCCGTAGTGGGGCAGGCGTCCACGCCTGCAGCGGGTCTCCAGACCCGCCCACCGTCCGTACCGAGCCGCGACCGCGAGGGAGCGGAGGGCGCGCCTACTGCGCCCGCCGCCGAGGCCGCCGTTGCCGCTGCCGGGCCGCCCTCGACATCCACCCAACGAAACGGCGACCGCGAGGGAGCGGTCCTCTGCCCCCACTGCGGCGCCCATTTCCCGAATCCCATGAAGTTCTGCGGCGAATGCGGCAAACCGATCCCCGTGGAGGCCACGAAATGAAGTCCCTGGTCATCCTCTTCGCCGCCGCCACCACGATGCTCGCCGCCGTCGACGGCACCGTCGTCAACCAGACCACGGGCCGCCCCGAGCCCGGCGCCGATGTCAGCGTCTTCAACCTCTCTCAGAGCGGTCCCGAACTGCTCGACAGCGCGAAGTCCGACGCCAACGGCCACTTCTCTATCAACAAGACGCTCGAAATGGGACCGCACCTGATCGAGGTGCAGCACGGCGGAATCACTTACAACACCATGGTGCCGCCCGGCCGGCCCTCCACCGATCTGCGACTGGACGTCTACGATTCCACGAAGGACCCTGCCGCGGCCCCCGTCTCGCAGCACATCGTCTTCCTCGAGCCCAGCGGGCGGCAACTCGGCGTCACCGAGACTTACTTCTTCAACAACACCGGCAAGAAGACCTACGACGATCCCAACGGCACATTGCGCTTCTTCGTGCCGCCCGCGGCCGCCAAGGACAGCATCAAGGTGAACGCGACCGAGCCGCGCGGCATGGCGCTCGAGCAGGCGCCCACCGAGAGCAAGCAGAAGGGCACCTACTCGATCTCCTTCCCGATCAAGCCGGGCGAGACGCGGATCGACGTCGCCTACACGATGCCGGCCACCGACCCCGCGAAGTTCGCGAGCCAGGTCTACTACCAGGGGCCGCCCACGCGTCTGGTCGTCCCTTCGGGCGTCACGCTCCAGGGCGAAGGCCTGAACCCGCTAGGCGCGGAGCCGCAGACGCAGGCCAACCTTTACGAGATCCCGGCGCCTGCGTTCGAAGTCACGGTGCAAGGGACCGGCTCTCTCCAAGGCGCCCAGAACGCCGGCGGAGGCGATGGCGCGGCCGCGTCCTCGGACAACACGGACGATTCCGGCGCGACCCTCCGCACCATTCTGCCGCCCGGCTTCGAAGACCGCCGCGTGACGATTCTCGCCATCGCGCTCACCGCGCTCGCGCTGGGCTTCGTGCTGCTGTACCGCAAGGGCCAGGCGCCCGCGTCCGTCAAGGACAAGAGCGGCGCATGAAGCCAGTGGAGATCGCGGGCGTCTGGAAGTTCTACGGCGACTTCCCTGCCCTGCGCGACATCACCTTCGACGTCGAGCCCGGCGCTTCGATGGCGCTGCTCGGCCGCAACGGCGCGGGAAAGACCACGCTCCTGCGCATGCTGGCCGGCCTTTCGCGCCCGGGTCGCGGCACCATACGGATTTGCGGCACCGACGCGCGCGACCGCATGACGCGCCGGTCGATCGGCATCCTGGGCCACGGCATTTCGCTTTACGAGGAGCTCTCCGCCATCGAGAACCTGCGTCTGTTCGCGCGCATCTACGGCGTCGAAGACGCGGATGCCGCGGCTTCGGAATGGCTGGAGCGCACTGGCCTCGAGAAGGTTCGGGACGGCCTGGTGCGCGAGTTCTCGCGTGGCATGCGCCAGCGGCTGGCCGTCGCCCGCGCGTTCCTGCACTCGCCCTCGGTGCTGCTGCTGGACGAGCCTTTCACGGCCCTGGACGACCGCGCCATCGCGCTGCTTCAATCGCTGTTGCGCGACGCGATCGCCGAAGGCCGCACCGTCGTGCTTTCCACACATCAACTGCGCGAGGCGCTCGAGCTGGCGACGCACGTGGCGTTGCTGGTGCGCGGGCGGCTGGCATACACCGGCGAGCGCACCGGAGAAATGCTGGAGGATACGGGATGGCTGTACCGGCAGTACGGCGAGCCCCAATCCGTGACGGCATGAACCCGCCGGCCGGGCCGCCCATGAAAGCGCCACACCTGAGCTTTTTCCGTCAGGCCTCAACGGTGGCCTGGAAGGACCTGCGTTCCGAGCTCCGCACCAAGGAAGCGCTCAACGCGTCGTTCGCTTTCGCGCTGGTCATTCTGCTGCTGTTCAGCATCGCCTTCGAGCCTACGGAGGACGAGACGCGCCAGATCTCGGGCGGCCTGCTGTGGCTGGTCTTCGCGTTCGCCGGAGCGCTCATCCTCAACCGCAGCTTCGCGCGCGAGCTGGCCAACGACTGCCTCGACGCGCTGATCGCCGCGCCCATGTCCGGCGCCGCGCTGTTCCTCGGCAAGACGCTCGCCAACTTCGTGCTGCTCTCCGCGGTGGAGTTCGTCTGCCTGCCGGTCTTCGGCGTGCTCTACAACGTAAGCTGGACGCACCAGTTCTGGCCGCTCGCCGGCGTCATCGCGCTCGGCACTTGGGGATTGACGGTGGTGGGCACGGTCTTTAGCGCCTTGACCGTAAACCTGCGGCTACGCGAGCTGATGCTGCCGATGCTGGTCTATCCGATTCTGATTCCGTGCCTGCTCGCGGCCATGCAGTTGACCGGCCCGCTGGTGCTGGGAGATCCGTATACGGCCGAGCTCTCGCAAATGCTGCGGCTGCTGGTTGCGTTCGATGTGATTTTCAGCGCGCTCTCACTGGCGCTGATCGAAACCGTTATGGTGAGGTGAAGACATGCGGGACAAAACGATCATGGTGCTTTCCTTGCTCGCGGCGGTGATGTTCGCGGGCAACCTGGCCATCATTCTGCTGGTGCTGCCGGACGAGGTCTCTCAAGGCCCCATCTTCCGCATCATCTTCTTCCACGTGCCGGTGGCGTGGACGGCCTTCGTGCTCTTCTTCGCAGCGATGATATCGAGCATCCTGTTCCTGGTGCGCAAGGATTTCAAGTACGATTCCTTCGCCGCCGCCGCCACGGAAGTGGGCCTGGCGTTCGGCGCCGCGAACCTGCTCACCGGGATGATCTGGGGCCGCATCATCTGGGGCATCTGGTGGACCTGGGACGCGCGGCTGACCTCGATGCTGGTGGGGTGGATCATCTACGCCGGCTATGTCATGCTGCGCCGGGCGATCGAAGAGCCCACCGAGCGCGCCCGCATGTCCGCCGTGGTTTCGATCCTCGCCTTCGCCGACGTGCCCATCATCTTCTGGTCCATCAAGTGGTGGCGCACGCAGCATCCGCAGCCGGTAGTTTACGGCGGCGGCTTCCTGAGCCCTGGCTATTGGTACATGCTTTTCCTCAACTGGATTCCGATCCTCCTGCTGGGAGTGGTGCTGCTGCTGCTCCGCATGCGGCAGGAGCAGACCGGCCGTGAAATCGACGCGCTACGCCGCGAAGTGCACGCCTTCTAAGGAACGGTGACTATGATCGCAATGCTGGTTCAGACCGCCGGGTTCACTCCCGAACAGTACAAGAACAACTTCGTGTTCCTCTTCTACGGCCTGTTGACGGCGTGGCTGGTCCTGCTCGCCTTCGTCGTCCTGCTGGCCGCCCGCGAGCGCAAGCTCAAGAGCGAGATCGAACGGCTGCGGCTTATGTTGGAGGACAGGGGGCCGCGGTAGCGCCACTGCCGGCGCTTATCGCCCGTCAATCATCCGCCGTGCATCCTTCAGCAGCACGAAAAGGTGCATCGGGTCGGCAGGGGAGGGAATGAAATCGAACTTCTCGTAGAACGCCCTGGCCTGCGCATCTTTTGCGTGGACCGCAAATGCACGGATGCCGGCGATGTCGGACGCCTGCAAGGTGCGCTCCATCGCGTCCTTCAGAAGTGCCTTTCCGACGCCCTGCCCCTGCCATCGGTGATCGACCCCTAAGCGCGCGAGCAGCATGATGGGCACCGGGTGGCGCGCCAGCCCCTTGGTCAAACGCTCGGGTGCTTCCTCTCGGGTCACATGGCCGACGGCGAGGGTGTAGTATCCAACTATGGTATCGTCGGCGAGACCGACGTACGTCTGCGCGGCACCGGCCTGCTGATTCAGCCACGCGTAGCGCAGAAGATACCGGTTCAACTCTTCGCGGCCGCAATCGAAGCTTTCAATCGGGTGATCGGGGCGTAGTTTTTCGACCCGGCGGGCATTGCTCACCCCTTTCGCCCAGCCTCGAAGAATCCGGGCTCACTCAGGAGAGCCTCCAGGCGGGGTAGGCGGCGGGGTGGCGCATCGAGCGCGGCCAGGAATACTTTCCATTGCGTGGCATTAAGGCCGAAGGTTCGCCGGTCTGCGAGGGCCTCATCGGCGCGCGCGAGAGCGCTCTCCAGGACGAACTGGCTGACGGAGCGGCGGGATGCGCTCGCGGCAGCCTGCAACGCTCGCTTCGCATCTCGCGTAAGCCGCAGGTCGAGCTTTTCGGTTCGTGTGGCACGTGCCGGCATGGCTGCTCCCTCCAGTTCCGAGCTTAGCCGCACTGCCCGACAATGTCAAGACGGGGAAGGCGATCCGTCCCCTTAGTCCCAAACCGGTGGCATTCTTGCGGCACAATGACTAGAGATGGCCGAGCCTACAAATCCCGGTCCTGCTGAGGACAGCCTCGATCTCGTCGAGCGTATCATGGCGATCGAAGAGGCCTTCGACCTTGATGCGCGTCTGTCTTCCGCCCAACGCGACGTGATGATCCGCGAGATCGTTGCGCTAATCGCACGCGGCGAGTTCGGCGACAAAGGGGACCTCGATGACGACGCCCTGACTGCCCTGGTCAGAAGGCTCGGGCCGCGCAGCCCTCGCGGGCAGGCGGGCGCGGCGGCAAAGCCCGAAGATCCTTTTTTCGGGTAGCGAACGCGCACGCACCATAGAGAGAGGCTGCCGACGTTGCGGCTGCGCTGGAAGTGGTGGAGTGATGGTGTTCGCTCCCAGTAAGAGCCGTTGTCAGGTGCCCCGGTTTCAGTTCGCTCTGGTGCTAGCCCGATGGAACCACTGAAGTCCGCTCACTCGCTGTCGAGCGGCAGGCGCACCCAGTTCTGGAAGTTTGAGCGGAAGAGGCGGCGGATGTCGCGGCGGATGTCGACGCGCGTGACGGGGCGGCCATCTTCGGCCAGCAACCGGAACGTGTTCGCCAGGATCGGCGCCATGGTGCGGCGCGTGTTCCGCCACTTGTAAATGACCTGTTCCAGGATGCGCGCGTCAGAGTGCTGTGGGATGAACGTCGTCCCCAGCATTTCCAGGCGCTCGCGCGTGATCTCTTCGACCACGGACGGGTTGTTGAGGAACCACCAGCAACCGAACGGCATCATGTTGGCGAATTTGCGCGCATAGACGCAGAACTCGTGCTGGTTCTCGCGGCTGAGCACGCTGACCAGGAAACGGTTGTCGGGGAACGCCGTGCACAGATGTTCGATCGCGCGCAGGTCCGCTTTGCCGGCCCCGTCGCCCGCCAGTCGCAGCGCCGGGTTCACCTGGTAGCGCACGCCGATCATCAGCGACATGGGAAGATCGAGCTCGCGGCACAGCGGCAGGACGGCTTCCGCCAGCAGGCGGGCGCGGACGCTGTCTTCCGGGTATTGGAACGTGTCGGGCAGCGAGCACGCCATGTAGACGGGATGCATGATCTTGCACCAATCGGCGAGGAAGCGGCGGACCTCGGCCATCGCCTGCGGCGCTTCGCCATCCACCCGATAGCCCTTGGCCAGCAGCACCGTCTCATGCTCGGCCCAGCGGTTCAGGATGCGGTCGAGACGCAGCACGGGGTGCATCTGAGGATGGCGTTCCGCGCCGGCCTCCCACAGCGGGGCCTCGTCGGGATCGAGCGGGTCGTTGGTCATGACGACCTCGCTGACGCCGGCGATTTCGAGCACGCGGCGAATGTGCGTGGCGTAGTCCTGGGCGGCGAAGAACGCCCGCGCTTCGGTCAGGTCGGCGCTGGCGGTCGGGAGGCCGAACGCCTCCAGCACCGCCACCACTCCGCGCGTCGCTTCCGAAACCGGCGTGTTCTCGACGAACAGGGCGCGCCAGATCGCGTCCGCCCGCTCGCTCTTCGCGAGGGCCCAGTAGGCAGCCGGCTTCATCGGCGAAGAGCGGAAGAACTCCGCCTCCAGGTAGTGATAGGTCACCAGGTTGTCGATGCCCCACAACCCTACCGCGCCGAGCGAGGGCATGAACAAGTGGGTATGGACGTCGATGACCGGAGTGGCCATGAGTTCTTCTTCGACGGCGATGCGGATTTGACCCGCGGCTAGAGGTTCCATGGTGGTCAACCTCAAGCATAGCGCCTGATTTGTTGCGGGTCTGGAGACCCGCTGCAGGCGTGGACGCCTGCCCCACCAGGGCTAGGTCAGACGGAGGGTGCGGGTGCCTATGGCGAAGCAGACCACTCCGGTCGCCAGCAGGATGGCGCACGGGAGCAACATCTCCTGGAACGAGAAGCCGCGCCACAACGCGCCTTCGAAAGCCAGAATGCCCCAGCGCACCGGGCTGATCACGCCGGCCTGCGCCATCCAGCGCGGCATGAAGGCCAGCGGGACCATCCCGCCTCCGAACATCGCGAGCGGCATCATCACGGCCCATCCCACGCCGGCGGCCGCTTGTTCAGTCTTGCCCAGTCCGGCAATCAGCATCATCACGCCGACAAACGCGGCCACTGTGGACACGCCCGCCAGAACCAGCAGAGCCCAGCTATGCGGCACCACGTGGAAACCGAGGCGGCCGATCGCCAGCAGCGTTGCCTCGATGGCCAGGCAGGCCACCGCGCACGCCAGCGCCTTTCCCGCCAGCAGTTGAACGCGCCCGATGGGCGCCATCTGCAACCGGAACAGCGTCCCGTGCGTCCGTTCGCTGACGAACCCTATGGCGAAGGCCATGGCACAGCCCAGCACGCCCCACAGCAATCCTTGCGGAAAGGTGATCTCGAAAGGATTGCGGGGGCCCTCTTGCTGGATCGCCACGTCGTGCTGTTCGATGCTGAGCGGCTCCCATTGAGCGCCCTGGCCGCCGCCGCCCGGCCCAGAGGCGGCGGGCATTTCGCTCAGCGCGCGGTCCATGCTTTCGAGAAAGCGGCCCGTCGAGGCGCGCTGGTCCGCCGGCGCTTTGGAGCGCTCGACGTCCTCGATCGACTGCCGCAGGCTGGCGCGCATGGCGCCCGTATCGGCCATCTTCTTCTGGAACCCCTTCATGACGATCTGAAAAAGCAGGCCCTGGATCATCGCGCCCTCGGCCTGACGGCTGGGATCGATCCACACTTCCACCTTGGGCGGGGTGCCGTGGAACATCTGCTGGCTGGCCTCCCCGAAGCCCTTGGGGAGAATCAGCGCCGCCGCCTCCTGCCGTTTGCGCACCAGTCCGATGGCCTCGGCGCGGCTGGCGGGCCGTACATTGAAGTCGGCGCTTTTGGCGAGCAGAGCGGCAAAGTCCCTGCTCCCCGCGCTCTGGTCCTCGTCCGCCAGCGCCACGGCCATGCGGCGAGACCCGCTATCCCCGGAGGAGAAGACGGCGCCGAACAGTATGGCGATGACCAGCGGCCAGACGAAGGCGAAGAACAGTCCGGACTTCACCCGGATCAGAAGGCGTAGATCTTTGGCGGCTAGAGCGAGTATGGCGGACATCAGGCTAGTCCCTCAACGTCCTTCCCGTGAGATTCAGAAACACCTGCTCGAGCGTGGGCTGCTCCAGGCGGAAGCGATCGATGGGCGCCGTGGCGGCCAGGCGATTCAACTCGCCCAGCGGGTCCGCCGAGAACAGCTCGATTTCCCGGCCGCCGGTCTCGACCACCAGCCGCGGCAGTCCTCCCTGAGACGCAAGCAGGCTCTGCACCGTGTCGAGCGACAGCAGGCGGCCATGGTCCACGATGCCGACGCGGTCGCAGAGGCGCTCGGCCTCCTCCATGTAATGGGTCGTGTAGACGATGGTGCGGCCCTCACGCTTCAGGGCCAGGATGTTTTCGAAGATCGAATTCCGCGACTGCGGATCCACGCCCACCGTGGGCTCATCGAGCAGGAGGATCTCGGGATCGTGCAGCAGCGCCGCAGCCAGGTTGAGCCGGCGCTGCATTCCACCCGAGTAGTTCTTGACCGCGTCCCGCCTGCGGCTTTCCAGTCCGACGAACGCGAGGGCCCAGGCCACGCGCTCGGCCAGCCGGCGTCCCTCCATCCCGTAGAGTTTGCCGAGGAAGGAGAGGTTCTCTTCGGCGCTGAGCAGTTCGTAGAGCGACAGCACTTGCGGCGCGATGCCCATGCGCGCGCGCACCTGTGGCTCGCGCGGATTGCCTCCGGACAGCACCACTTCGCCGCCATCCGGCTCGAGCAGCCCGATGGCGCAGTGAATCAGGGTCGTCTTGCCGGCGCCGTTCGGTCCGAGCAGACCGAAGATTTCGCCGCGCTGGACTTCCAGGCTTAATCCATCGACGGCGGTCAAAGTTCCGAAGCGCTTCGTGACCTGGCGCAGGCTGAAGAAGGTCCCGTCCGGCATGTCCCTATCCTTACGCAAAGCGGAGCGGAAAGTTCAATCGGGGGCCCGGCGCGCCTGGACCGGCCAGCGGCTTGGCACTATGATGGGACGTGACTGGCAATGCGGTCGCCTCTCATACTGGCCTTGGCTGTGCTGTCGTTGGCCCCTCAAATTGTGGAGGCTGCCTACGAGAACACGACATTCGGTTGTGCTGAGGGAGACGCCTCGTTCAGCAGGAAGACCGGTTTACGCTTCGAGGCAGTCGAAGATGCCGGCATCACGGCAGCGATTCGGAAGCTGCCTTCGAAATCCGTCACGGGGTTCGCGGCGCAGTACGGCGTTCGGCGTATCACTCTCCTCGCCCAGGTGACGCCGTCGGAGAACGTCTCGTTTGAGCCGGCTGAAGCACAGCTTTACCTCGAAGTGGAGAGTGGAGCCGGAACCAGCAAGTTCTATACTCTCCGCCTGGACGCCGAGGATGATCGTTCGGTATTTGAGATCAGCCCTGATGACAAGGACGACATCTCCAACCTGAAGGTGTTTCCGGCGACTCCGGACAAATCCCTGCCGCTCGTCATCCTGGAGATCTTTGCCCACTTCATGGGAGCCAATAGCGGGAGCGACACCACAACGCGGTATTTGATCGATCTTCGTCAGGGCGCACCGCGGCCAGTTGCAGCTCTGGACTGCACAGAGTATCAGGCGGGCGGGGCGTGCAATGCGTTCGATTCGATGTTTGGTCTCCGGGGAAAGCTGACCTGCGACTGGGTTCGTGAACGCACCGATTTCCTCTGCACTGAGACCAGAACGACCATTTGGAACTGGGGTCGAACGGGCTGGAAGGAGAGGTTCTACCTGCTCTCTGGGGATATGGTATGGCCCCCGGAAGTCGTCGTGCCGTCGTCGCCGCAGGAGTGGCTGGCGGCGTTGCGCGGGCGGCGCGAGATCGGCGCGCACACGGTGCTCCCGCGGATGGGTGACACGTTCGTGCTGTGGAGCGACGCCAATCTGGGCCTCGTCCTGTTGGCCTCGCGCGGTGACAGCGGCCATCTCTGGCCGAAGTTCAAACTGGCTGCCATCGACTACGACGCGCAAGGATACAGCAGGGAAGTCGACGTGAGGACCTTGGAACTGGACGAACTGGCGCAATGGGAGCACGTTCAACGCTTTGACTATGGTTCGCCGCTCGAGGGCGTGTCGCCAGGAGTTTTGGTTGGGTCGCCGATGACCTTTGCCGTGAAACCCCTCCGGTCTGATCGTGGGGTCTTCTTCCAGGTGGCGCTGACGCAGGACAACCAGTTCTGGGTGGGTGTGGACGAGAGCGCCAAGCCGTATCGGGCACAGGCCCTTCTGCTTGCCACCGACGCCAGCGAGTACGATGCCTGCCGCAGGGCGCACATGTTAGCGTCCGCGGCACACGTGAATTGGACGGGGCGAAGAGTCTTGGCTACGCTCGACGTAGAGCCACGCCGCTCACTGAATTATGAGGGGGGCGGTTACATCCCCGAAACCGATGAGAGCGACGAGTGTCCGTACGACGTGGAACTTGGCTGGTCCTATGAGAAGGGCTGGCTGGTTACCCCGAAAGTCCGGGAATGTGACGAAGTGACAATCCGCGCGATCTCGATCTCCGACCAGGGAGGGATTGCCGCCCGCCCGGCCGAGATCTGTCAGGATTGCAGATAGGTTCGACCTAACCGGCAGTTTACCGGCCCCGCCCGCGGAATAGAATAGCTGTGGAGGCTTCATGCCAGCCAAGCGGATTCTGATGCTCGTCGTGGATGGCGCGCACGTGGACGGCAACCTGGTCACCGCTCCCGCCTGGCCCGCGCACCCGGCCTGGCTGGCGAAATTCCTGGGCGTGTTGGGAAGCCGGATCGAGCCTTAGGAGCCCGCACCATGTACGAAGACCTGGTAGAAGCGATCCGGAGCAGGGGCGCCATCCTCTTTGTCGGCGCCGGCGTGTCGAAGAATGTCGGAGTGCCCACCACCGCCGAGATCGTCAACGAGATCGCCCGGCAATTGGATTACGATCCGGCGGTGTTCCGTTCACTGGCGGACCACCGCACGCTGGCCGAGTTTTATGAGCTCAACAAGGGCACCCTCGGCCCGCTGCGGAGTTGGATGGACGTGAGCTGGCACCCGCACGACGTGGACGTTCGCAGCTCCGAGATCCACCGCCTCATCGTCGAGCTCTCTTTCCCGATCATCTACACCACCAACTACGACCGCTGGCTGGAGAAGGCGTTCGAGGCGTATGGCAAGGAGTACACCAAGATCACCAACGTCGGCGACGTGCTCAAGACGCGCGAGGGCGTGACGCAGATCGTGAAGTTCCACGGCGATTTCGACGATGACGAATCGATCGTCCTGACCGAGTCGAGCTTCTTCGAGCGGCTGGATTTCGGGACCGCGCTGGACATCAAACTGCAGTCGGACGTGCTGGGGCGGCCGGTGCTGTTCGTGGGCTACAGCCTCTCCGACATCAACATCCGCTACCTGTTCTACAAGCTGCAGCGGCTGTGGGAGAATTCCAAGCTCGACCTGCTGCGCCCGCGCTCGTACATCTTTCTGGGGGCGGCCAACCCGGTGCAGGAGCGGGTGCTGCGCCGCCGCGGCATCGAACCCGTCATCTCCCAGCGCGAGCAGGTGGGGCAGGGTCTGGCGGCCTTCCTGGGCGAGTTGCTGGAACGGGTGTCGCAGAAGTAGGGGAACCATCCGGCCGCGGACTGCGTAGCTCTGAAGGGAGCCTCCCATGCTGACATTCTTGATGTGGCTGATCGTGCTGTTCTTCTGCTGGCCGCTGGCGCTGGTGGCGCTGGTGCTCTATCCCATCGTCTGGCTGCTGCTGATCCCGTTCCGCATTCTGGGGGTCGCGGTGGATGGAGTGCTGCACCTGGTATGGGCGGTTGTGACGCTGCCGGCCCGCATGTTGGGCGGGATGCGCAGAGCGTGAGTCCGCTCCCTGACGGTCGAGGTTCGGTGCTGGGCCGTCAAGCGGGATACTTGCCCACGAGCTTCAAGATCGCCCCGTGGAAACGGTGGAACCAGGGAGTGCCGTCCAGGAACATGTGGGGGCAGTAGCCGGGGACCACCGCGATTCCGTTGGCGCGGCAGAACTCCTCGGCTTGCGGGCTATTCGACTTTCCCGAGGTGCCGTACAACCAGACGCGCGCGATGCCCGCTTCGCGGCAGTCTTCGACCACCTTCCCGGCGACTTCGGGCTTGGCCATCACGAGCGCGGCCTGGACGGGCGGCTGAATCTCCTGGACCCGCGCATAGCAGGGCACGCCCTCGATCTCCGTGGCGTTGGGGTTGACCGGCACGGCATCGTATCCGTGCTCGCGCAGCGTGCGGAACATGGACGCGTTGAAGTCCCTTGGATTGCGGCTGGCGCCGACAACAGCGATGCGCTTTTGGGCCAGGAAGTCTGAAATGACCTGTTGAGGGGATTCTGGCATGGCCCATTATCGCGCAAGTTTGCTCCTGGGTAAGCGCCCATGTAAAGTAGAATGATGCTCTTACGCATCCTTCTCCCTGTTGTCATCGCCTGCCCGCTGCTGGCGCAAGGCGTCAAGATTCAATTCGAGCCGGTCGAAGAATCCGTTGTGAAGACCCGCCTGGATCGCAACCCTGCCACGAACGGCGAACGCGCCGCGACGCTGCATAAAATGTTCGAAGAAGCCGGATGCACCGGCGATATGCTGGCCGATCAGGCAGTGGAAGGCGCGCGGCAGCCCAACGTCATCTGCACGACGGGCGGCAACGGCTCCACGATCGTCGTTGGCGCGCACATCGACTTTTCGGATACTGGCCGGGGCATGGTGGAGAACTGGACGGGCGCATCCATGCTCCCCAGCCTGTTCGAAGCGCTGAAACAGACGCCGCGAAAGCACAAGTTCGTCTTCGTCGGATTCACCGACAGGGAGAAAGGGCGGCGCGGCTCCATCTTCTACGTAAAGAACCTCGGAGCGGAGAAGGCCCAGGTCAAGGCCATGATCGACGTGGAAGGGCTGGGAATGGGGCAGACCAAGGTGCAGATGGAGAACAGCGACAAGGGGCTCTCGGGAAAGATGGCCTCGATCGCGAAGTCGCTAGGCATTCCTGTCGCCGGCGCCGACACCAGCATCGTCGGAGATAGCGACGGGAAGAGCTTCTCCGCCGCCAAAATCCCCGTGCTCAGCGTCCACTCGCTGTCCGGCAATGCGGTGCGGGTCCCGGGCACTTCTAACGACAACTCGACCGCGGTTCAACCGAAAGACTACTACGAGAGCTACAGGTTGATCTCGGCCTTCCTGGCGTACCTGGACGAGTCGCTGAACTAGGGGTTTGGTGGGGCAGGTTGTCCAACCTGCGGCGGGTTGGTAACCCGCCTGTAGACCTTTGCTTAACAGGTCGGCCGGGCGCCGGTTCCCAACCGGCGCGCAGGATGCCATCCTGCCCCACAAAGACGCGTCAGTCGACCGGGCCGCATCCCTCATCGCACAGGTGCTCGGGGAACATTTCCGCGAACGAGCGGCGGAGGTAGGCGCAAGCCTCGCGGGCCGACCCCGTCCTGGTCCGGCCGTCCAGGCCGCTTCCATGGATCCATGCCGACCACGTGGATTCGGGCATGGAATGGATCTCCAGTATCACGGGGCCGTCCGCGGTGACGTGACAATAGGCAGCCGAGCCGGCGCCGCCCGCGGGCCGCAGCAGCGGAGCGAAGACATCCATCTCCGATACCGCCTGGCGGCACATCTCGCAGACCAGCAGGTGCTCTTCGGCAGGCGCGAGTTCGGCCTCGGCCAGTTCATCGAAAACGTAGCGTTCGACTACGTCCATCTCCAGGTGATCGTGGAACGTATCTGGCATGATCGTCTCCCCTCAGGTGGCGAGCAAGGCGATGAGGTTCCACACCACCAATGCTGCAAAGACGACATTGATCCGTTTCAGCGTGCGCTCCCGCGCCGTCATGGTGCAGTAGACGGCAGCGGCGACGGCGCACACCTTCAGAGCCAGCAGTCCTACCAGCGGGGAACGCGCGGTCGCCATGGCAAACCGCACGACCGGGTTGGCTTCGTGGCCGCCGGTGGTCAGAAATGCAAGCGTGGTGAGCACGTCAAGAAGCTGCAAGTAGGAGAACTGCGCGAGCGGAGTGAATCCGGGCTGTGGGTTACAAGAAGATGTACGAGAGCTAAGGCGCCATTCCATAGGGTTTTTCACTGCAACCCACAACCCGCAGCGCCTACGACACTAAGAGTAAACTCCTAAAAGAGGCCCGTAAATAGACCTTCAGTAGTAGTACTCGCTATTTCGTACTAAACACACCCTCAATTGAGATCGAAACTTTGCCCGCGCGTGGGAAGCACCGGGGTGGCGCCGTAGCGGTCCTGAATCGCCTGCGCCAGGGCGGCGCTCTGTGCCGGCTCGCCATGTACCAGGAAGATCCGCTTCAGCTTGGAGACGACAGGCTTGATCCACTCCAGGATCTCGCGCTGGTCGGCGTGGCCGCTCAGCTCGTTGATGGTCTCCACTTCCGCGCGCACCCTCATCGGCTCGCCGAAAATGGACACTTCGGGCAGCTTGTCGACGAGCTTGCGCCCGAGGGTGTTTTCGGCCTGGTATCCGGTGATCAGAATGGTGTTGCGTGGGTTTTCGATGTTGTTGCGTAGATGGTGCAGAATGCGCCCGGCTTCGCACATTCCCGAGGCGGAGATGACGATGAACGGCCCGCGCAAATCGTTCAGCGCCTTGGACTCGTTGACGTCGCGGATGTAGCGCAGCCGCTTGAACCCGAACGGGTCCTCGCCTTTGGCGCGGAACTGGTTGGCTTCCTCGTCGTACAGCTCGGCGTGCTTGCGAAAGACCTCCGTGGTCTCGATCGCCAGCGGGCTGTCAACGAAGATGGGGATGTTGGGGATCCGGCCGGAGTCGAACAGCTCGTGGAGCACCAGAACCAGCTGTTGGGTGCGGCCGACCGCGAAGGCGGGCACGATGATCTTTCCACCCCGCGCGCAGGTGCGGTTGACGAGGTTGGCCAGCTTGTTGATGACGACTTCGTCTTCCTTGTGCAGCCGGCCGCCGTAGGTGCTCTCTAGGATCAGCCAATCGACCTCCGGCAGGGGGGCGGGATCGCGAATGATGGGCAGGCCCGGCCGCCCCAGATCGCCCGAGAAGCCCAGGCGAAGCTCTTTGCCGTTCACCCGCTCGGTGACGATCACCACGGAAGAGCCCAGCATGTGGCCGGCATCGATGCCATGGTACGCCGCTCCCGGGCCCAACTCCTGCTCGGTGCCCATGGGCACCTGGCGGAACAGAGCAATGGCGGCCTCGGCGTCGGCGGCGGTATACAGCGGCGGGAGCCCACCGTCCTTGGCCGCGGCGTCCAGCGAGCGGCGCCGGTGAAAGCGCTTGGTGACGAACTCGGCGTCCTTCTCCTGTATGTGGGCGGAGTCGCGGAGCATGGGCACGCACAAGTCGGCGGTGGCCGGGGTGGCGTAGATGGGGCCGTGGAAGCCGTCCTTCACGAGTGTCGGGAGGTTCCCGCTGTGATCGATATGCGCGTGCGAAAGGACCACGGAGTCGATCCCGTCCGGCCGGAACGGGAACGTGGAGTTGCGCTCATGCGCTTCCTTGCGGTGGCCCTGATAGAGCCCGCAATCCAACAGGAAGGTGGTGCCGCCGATGCGGACCTCGTGCATCGACCCGGTAACGGTTCCGACTGCGCCCCAGAAGGTGATTTTCATGGCTGAAGGGGTATTGTACTGCGATCAGCCCGTGGCTCGTTGCCCGTGGCCCGTTGATCCTCTGCGGCCTTCGTGGGCTTCGCACCGTGACGAACCCCGATCGCGAAGCGCGCGAACTCCGCGGGCCGATCAACGGGCCACGAGCCACGGTCGACGAGCTGCTTAGCGCGGTTCATCCTGAAACGAAAACACCGGATCGATATCGACCGGCAGATCGGCGGCTGCCTTCAAGGCTCCATCCAGCTCGGGCGGAAGGGCTTGGTATTCGGCAAACCAGCGCTGGGCGCGGGCGGCGTCGCCGGTGGCTTCGATCTCGAGCAGCTCTTGCGCCAGGCGGGCGACGGACGCTTGCATGCGCTCGAGGTCGATGTGGTAGCGGCGGGCGGCCGCGTCCCATACGATCGCCCGCTCGCGGACGAAGTAGTTGAACTGCATGATCTCGGAGACCGCGTGGGCCTCCGCGGTGCCGAAGCGCAGCATCCGGAACAGGTCCGCGACGTGGGCTGCGTAGCCGCTGCGGACCTCGTCCGGCGAGAGCACGCCGCGGCGGCCGAGCCACTCCATTCCGAACAGCCCCACCACATCCGCCTTGGCTTCCTCGAGGCCACTGTACGCGGGACCGATGGCCTCGTTGATGTCCACCTGCTTGCCGTTCCGGCGCGCATACGCCGGTCCGAGGCCGTGCGCGATCTCGTGCAGCACCGTGTCGGTGAGGTAGCCGGCGCGCGTGACCGACGCGGCGTCGCGCGGGAGCATGACGCGGGCGGCCAGCGGCAGAATGATGTTGTCCACGCGCGCGTCGAGGAAGTTCCGGAAGAAGATCTTCTTGGAGCCCTTTTCGGCGTGGATGCGGGGATCGTTGGGAAGGTTGTCGGCCACCGCCTGGTAGCCGTGCCGCAGGTCGCCGGCCCTGAACGGCGCGTCAACCACCTCCATTGGCGAAGCGTGGCCGGACTTCGAGGGCCGGTCCGCCGGCGCAAGGGGCAGCGCATCCTGGAGGGCGGGAACGTACTTCGCGAACGCCGCCACGCGCCGGCTCTCCGCGTCGTTGCGGATCAGCACGGCGGCGCCGTAGCAAGTCTTCACACCCAGCACGCCGTCGAGGTAGGTCTCGTAAGGCGCGAAGATGACGTCGAACTTCGGGTTTTCCAGGTCGAGCCACGCCAGGTCGCTCGCGTAGTAGTCGTCGGAGAGCAGGGCATCGGCGCGCAGGCGGAGGAAGCGGGCGAATTTCGGATCGTCGGAAAGGGCGGAAGCTTCGCGCAAGGCCTGGGCGGCAGGCTCGAGCCACTCACGGTACACGACGTGATACGGAACAGCTTCCAGCTCTTCGCCGCGCTTGTGAACCACGGTGTAGGGGCTGTAGATCGCGTCGCGAAGCCGCGGGTGGGCGGCCACATAGCGCGCGATGTCCGCTTCGCCGATGCCTCGCGGGTACAAACCGGCGCCCACGGAATACGCGTCCGTGCCCGTGAACGGGCGGTTGCCGTCGATGAGGTCGAAGCGGCTGCCATTGATCGTCAAGAGGCGGCGCAGGCGCGGATCGGGTGGGCCGGCGGTGAGGACACTCAGGCCCTGCGGATCGCTCTGCCGCCAGAAGATGTCTTCGAGATAACGAGAGGCGTCGACGAGTTTGCCGACCAGTTGCCGCTCTCGCTGGCTGAGGCCGGCGTCGTCGAAAGGCATGGGGACTTTCTTCCAACGGGCTAGCAAGGAGTCAAGGTCCGGGCTGGCGGCGAGCATGGCGAGCTGAAGAACGGCGAGGAAGAGTCGCATGGTCACTTTGAGGATAGCGAGCGCAGCAGGGCGCGTACCGCGTCGATCGACAGGACGGCGGCGTGGCGCGATTCGGGGGCGAGGCCGTCGAGAGCCTCCTCGATCACGGCGGGACCGGCAGCGGCGAGTTCGAGCGCGGTCTTGCCGGCCATCCATTCGGTGAGCGCGGAGCCCGCGGCGATGGACGCGGTGCAGCCTTTCACCTGGTACCGCGCCTCGACCACAGCGCCGTTCTCGAAGCGCGCCGAAAGGCGCATCAGGTCGCCGCAAGCCGGGTTGGACACGCTGACCGAGACCGCCGGAGGGGCGAGTTCGCCAATGTTGCGCGGGTTCTTGAAATGGTCGATCAGTCGCTCGCTGAACATGCCAGCTTCAGCTTAGCGTGGCGGGGCAGCTCTCCAGGGGGACTTGCGAAATTCAGTTCGTCGCATCCGCGGCGAGAGGTGAAAGGGCTGAAAAGCGGGACAGCAGGCACCGTTGTCCACGCGCGCTCGAGACCTATCCCGTTGACCAGGCGGACAGGTCGCTTGGGACAGCGGAGCTCACCGTTTTTCAGCGGAGTCTTCAGTCGGCTGGTGTTGCCCGAATGCGCACCAGCAGGTTTTTGAAATCATGGCCGGTAACACGCCGGAGGCGATACGCGTCATAATAAGTGGGCGAAGTCTCGCAGAAGGGAGCAGATCTATGAAATCCCTACTGACGGTTGGCTTGGTGGCGGTGTTCTCGACGTGCGCGTTCGCGCAGCAGCAGCGGCAGCAGCAGCGCGGCGGCGGCGCTCCCCCTTTGCTGGGCCAAAGCTATCCCGGCGTGGGAGGTGCGCTCTCAATCGTCCGCGGCCCGGTCACGGTGGTCAATCCCTTTTCGGGTTCCGTGCCGTTCGGGCAGCGTCTGGGCGCAACGATCAGCGGCTTTCCTGCCTACACCGGCGCTCCTTCGGGTTCCGGCCGGCACCGCAGGCAGGGCTACCTCGGATTCGGCGGCTATCCCGTGTTTTACCCGACCTCTGGACCGCTGGGCACGGCGTACGATCAGCCCGCTTATGACCAGCCGGTTGGGCCGCCGGACCAGCCGGCGAACCCACCGCTGAACCAGAACTTCGGCCCGCAGCCCGGCGAGGAGCGGCCCACGATCCAATCCTACACGGCGCCCAGCGCGCCTCGGCCGGAGCCGTCCGAAGACCAGCCGCTGTTCTTCATCGGGCTCACGGACAACTCGGTGTACACGGCGGTGGCCTATTGGGTGGAAGGCGGGACGTTGAACTACATCACGCCGCAGGGCCGGCACAACCAGGTTTCGCTGCCGCTGATCGATCGGGAAACGACGGCGCGCCTGAACCGCGGCAGCAAGTTCCAGCTCCACTTGCCGGGGGACTGAGGCTCATCGCCCGTTTTTGGCCTGGCGGGCCAGGCCGCGCACGAACTCCACATCACCTTCCAGGAAGTCGTATTCAGGCAGACGCTCCGGCGTTTCCCAGACGATGCGCGCGAAGTCGCGGCTGGCCACTTCCCCCTCGAATGACTCGATACCGAGAAAGATCAGCAGGATTGGCGGGCGGCCGGGGTATTGGTAGTCGTAGCGGGCGATTTCGCGGCCGATCGTGGCGCGGATGCCGAGTTCCTCATCCAACTCCCTGGCCAGCGCCTGCGGCGGATCTTCGCCGGGCTCCGCCTTGCCCCCCGGGAACTCCCATTTCATGGCGTGCCACTTGCCGGGCGGCCGCTGACAAATCAGGATCCGTCCGGCGAGTTCGATCACCCCGGCCACGACTACCAACGGCTCGCTCATCTTGCCAGGATAGCGTGAGGGATTTGGGTGGTGGGCTTCCGCCTACTTTATCGCCCACTCGATCCCGCCCATCGCCGCGCGGCCCGGCATCGCCACGCCTTCGATCTCCTGGTAGCGCGCGTCGCCCAGGTTCGTCAGCCGCAGGAAGGGATGCAGCCGCCCTTTGCCGTATCCCGCCGACACGTCGAAGAGCGCGTAGGGAGGCCGTCCCAGCCGCTTCAGGACGCCCAGCCGGGTCTCGGCAACGAGGCCCCGATAGCCGCCATGCCAACTCAGGACTCCGCTCTGGACCGGGTAGTTGAAGACGTACTTTGAAACAAGGCCGTTCAGCGCCTGCTGGGCGCCGGTCATCGCCTCGTAGCTGAGGGCGATCTCCTGGCCGCGGGCCGGCACGACGGTGGCGGATGCCTCGACTCCGGTGAATCGCAGCCGGGCGATGTTGGTCGCCTGCCAGGGATCGGCGGTCGTGGCGCGCACGTAGTCGATGTCGTTGGTCTCGCGACGCTGGAACACCGTGGCGGAAAAGCGGAAGCTGTCGCCACGCCTCCAGTCCGCGCCCGCATCGTAGCTCCAGGCCGTTTCGGGCTTGAGGTTGGGGTTGCCGAAGTTGGCCGGGTCCATGTAGTAGAGGTCGGTATAGGTGGGGATGCGAAACGCGCGGCTGGCGCTGGCGTGCAGCTTCCAATGCGGGGAGAGCCACGCGCCGGCGGCCAGCGTGGGGCTCAACTCGCCCTGGCTCCAACGGTACATTTCCTCGCGCAGGCCGACCGAAAACGAGAAGCGCCCGAGCGCCCGCGCGTCGAGCGAGACGTAGGCCGCTCCGCGGCTGCGGTTGTGCTCGCCCAGGTTGGTGCTCGTGATGGTGTCGCCGTATCCCTCGATGCCGTAGTGCAGCCCGGCGTTGGTCGACAGCGGATCGCTCCGCCGCAGGGCGAGCTGAAAGGTCTCGTCGGAGTGGTGGTTCTCGTAGACGTCGGGCTGGCCGCGCAGGAGCACGAACCAGTCGCTGTGCCGGCGAAAGGAGAACGCCGCCTGGGTCCGGTCGCCGAGGTCCTGCACCAGGGAGGCGAACCAGGTCTTGGTGTCCTCCCAGGAATCGTAGGGGCCGTAGAACTGGTCGGCGCCGAACGGCTTGTCGCTGTACGCCATGATGAGGTTGGAGCTGCCGAGGGCGGACCGCCAGCCGGTGTCCGAAGACATGGACAGGTTGCGGTAGTCGCGATCGGGCATGAAGCCAGTGGAGAAATCGCGCGAGAGGGAGAGCTCTTCGGAGAGCTTCTTGAAGACCGTGCCGAGCGTGACGCGCTCTTCGTTGACGCCGAAATTGCCGGCCGCCACGCTCACCCGCGCCTCGGTGGCCTCCGGCTGGCGGGTGATGATGTTGAGCACGCCGCCAACGGCGTCGGAACCGTAGAGCGTCGAGCCGGAGCCGCGCAGCACCTCGATGCGGTCCACCGATTCGAGCGGCACCGGGATATCCATGTCGTGGTGGCCGGTCTGCGCATCGTTGAGCCGCTGGCCGTTGAGCAGCACCAGCGTCTGGCCGAACGAGCCGCCGCGGATGGAGACGTCGGTCTGCACACCGCCGGGCGCGCGCGCCATCACGTCGACGGAGGGATCGAGGCGCAGGAAATCGACCAGCGCGGTCGCCAGCGTCGCGTCTTTGGCGACCGGCAGAACGTCTACCGAACGGTCGATTTCTTCCAGAGGGATAGGCTCGGCGGTTCCGGTTACGACCACCACCTCGCGGCGTGTGGGCTGCTGGGCCGGGCAGACGCCCACGCCCAGGGCCAGAATCGAGAGACACAGACTCCGTTGTCGTGAGAGCAGATCGTGCTAACCTTTCGAGGAAACTTGGTTCCATTGTAGAGGACGCAGCCGGGCCCCTGAATGACACTCGCCTACAGCCGCCGGGAGCAGACGGGCTGGTATTGGTACGACTGGGCCAACGCGCCCTTTCACACCACGGTGGTGACCGTCTTCCTGGGCCCCTACCTGACCAGCGTGCTGGCGCGTCAGGCCGCCGACGCAGCCGGTTTCGTCCACCCGTTCGGCGTCCCGGTGGCGGTGCGCGCCTACTGGTCGTACCTGGTCGCGGCCGCCGTTGTACTGCAGATCGTTTTGCTGCCGGTCATGGGCGCGCTGGCGGATTACAGCCATCGCAAGAAGCAATTGCTCGGGCTGTTCGCCTACCTGGGCGCCGGAGCGACCGCGGCCATGTTCTTCCTGAAAGGCCCGGCCTACCTGCTCGCCGGCGTTCTCTTCCTGGTGGCGAACACGGCGTTCGGCGTTTCCGTGGTGGTGTACAACTCGTTTCTGCCGGAGATCGCGGCGCCGGAGGATCGCGACGCCGTTTCGTCGAAGGGATGGGCCATCGGCTATCTTGGCGGCGGCCTACTGCTGGCGCTGAACCTGCTGATGTATATTCGTCCCGCCGCGCTGGGTCTCGACGAGAATCTCGCGATCCGGATCGGCCTGTGCTCGGCCGGAGTGTGGTGGGGTGTCTTCACCGTGATCCCGCTGCTGAGACTGCGCAGCCGGCAGGCCGCGCGCAGCGTAGCCCACGGTCAATCCGCGTTGGGTGTTACTCTGCGCCAGCTCTTTCACACGCTGAGCGAGCTGCGCCGCCGACCGCAGACGCTCACGTTCCTGGTCGCCTACCTGTTGTACAGCGACGCGATCCAGACCGTGATTGCGCTGGCCACGCAGTTCGGGCACGACGAGTTGAAGATTGCGATGGGGCCGCTCGCGCTGGCCATCCTGATGGTGCAGTTCGTAGCATTCTTCGGCTCGATGGCGTTCAAGTGGATCGCCGCGGCCATCAACGCGAAGCGGGCCGTGATGCTGTCGCTGGTGATCTGGACCATCGTGCTGTTCGCGATGTACTTCTGGGTGAAGACGGTGGGCCAGTACTTCGCGATGGCCGCGCTGGTGGCGCTGGTGCTGGGCGGCAGCCAGGCGCTGAGCCGGTCTCTGTTCTCGCAGATGATACCGAAGGGGCAGGAGGCCGAGTACTTCGGCCTCTACGAGATCAGCGACAAGGGAACGAGCTGGCTGTGCCCGCTCATGTTCGGCCTAGCGATCCAGCTAACGGGCAGCTACCGGATCTCGGCGCTGTCGCTGGCCCTGTTCTTCCTGGGTGGCCTGGCGGTGCTGGCGCGCGTGGACGTAGGGCGGGCTGTGGCGGAAGCGAGCGAGACGCCGGCTGGGGGAGAGTGAGCGGCATGGTGTGGCTGACCCTGGTTCTGGCAAGCGCTCTGTTCGGGCTCGGCGTGCTGGCCGAGAGGAAGCTGGTGTCCCGGGCAGGACGGATCTGCGCTCTGTCCATCGGATTCCTGGTGGCGGTTCCCGGGCTGCTGTTCGTCCTCTACTACACTCACCTTTTCGATGGCGCTGCGTGGTTTTACGAGTTTCGAGCCATGCGGGGCAGCGAGCTGGCTGCGTGCGGACTCGGATTTGTCGCGGGCTTCATCCACTCGTCCCTTCAGCCCAGCAGCCTTGGCGAGCGGCTTGCGGCGCCCGCCATTCTCCTGGCCCTGCTGCTGGTTCCCTATTCAAAACCCTGGCTCGGGCCGCTCGACCTGGCCCGACTGAACAACCGCTGCGACGGAGAGGTGTGTATGCAAAGCACGCTGTCCACCTGCGGACCGGCCAGTGCCGCGACGATTCTGAATTCCATGGGGGCGAAGACGTCGGAGAGAGAGCTGGCTATGGAGTGCCACACCTACCAGGGAGGAACCGAGAGCTGGTACCTCGCCCGCGCCATCCGCAGGCGGGCCTTCGAGGCTCGCATCCGGATCGAGCCGGAGAACCCGCGCTCGTTGCCGAGCCCCGCCATAGCCGGCGTTGTTCTTCGCGGCGGCGCCGGCCACTTCATCGCCGTCCTGTCTCAGACGCCGGACCGCGTCGTCATCGCGGATCCGATGAAAGGGAAGCTCGTGATCGACAGGGCGGACCTGCGTCGGGCGTATCACTTCACCGGGTTCTTTCTGGTTGTGGGGCGGGAGGGGCGCCGGGACGGAATGCAATGTGCCCGTTAGTCCCGATCGGGTCGCTGCCGGGTGGCGGCAGGTGCGGCCGCTTCGGGAATCTCGAGACTCCAGGGAATTCGGTTCCACGGGCTTGCGGGGTCGCTTAGCAGCTGCTCAAACGTGGCTCGGTAATCGGCTCCGCCGCGGCGCGTTTCCTCGGGGGACCAGAACTGCCGTCCAATCAGGTAATTCTCGCCGAGCTCGCGCCAGGAGCCAAACGTCCGCCTCAGGATGCCGGCCGCGTGCATGATTCCTTGCCATGCCTCGCCCTCATCCAGATAGCCGGCTGTGTAGCCCCAACGGCAGAGACTCACATATCGCGCGTAATCCCATCCCACCAGGCTCCGCGCACCCAGTTTCGCGAAGTACTTTCGGGCGACCGAAATGGTCTCCGCATCGTCGCTGCGGACTTCCGGATTGGAGAGCTGCGCCTCGAACTCCTCAGGACTCAAATGGACGGCCTTCTCGCCAATCTGATCAAACTGCTGCCGGTGGCCGCCTGCATCGAGCCACGCGAGAGCCCGCAGCAGACCATCGCGATCCGCTACGTCCCACCAGCGAGCCAGTGTCAAGCGCTGGTCGCTGACGGATTGGGCAGTCGCAGCGATACCGGCGAGAGTGTCGTGACGACCGCGATTGTGCTCGGTCAACAGCGCGGAGGCTGCAAGCCCCCAGGACATCTGAGCCCGCGTCAAGGTGAAGGGTCGCGCAGGCTCGGCGGGCGGCTTCCCGGCGCCGATTGTCTTCCTGTCCAGACGCTGGCAAGGTACAAACCCGAGCGGCCGGGGATCGTCGAGGCGAGATACGCTGCACCACTCGCCTTGCTCCGCCGCGACGGACCAGTCAATCCGAACCTGCTCGCCAGCCGCGAGTGCGCCAACTACGTCACTACTGGTGGACGCTTCCCGGTGCACCTGGATGGCTTCTTTCGAAACTGTGCCGACGTCCGTCTGTGCGGACACCAGCGAAGGAATGGAGATTACCAGAAAGCACAGCGCTGGAACGAGCACTGAAACGCGCATGGCGATCCTTGCCGGTGTGGCGCCGGATTGATCTCGGGTTACGTGCTCGGAACCGGGTGTTCCTTGGAATCCGACGTGAACCGCGTCAGGCCCGCCGAGAGGGCGAGCTGGGTCAGACCGGCGATGTTGTTCACGCCGATCTTCTTCATCATGGTCTTGCGATAGCTGCGCACGGTCTGCAGGCCGAGGTCGAGCATGACGGCGATTTCCTTGCTCGTCTTGCCCTCCGCCACCAGCCGCAGCACCTGCAGTTCGCGCGGGGAAAGAGTCTCGAGCACCGGCGGCAGCGCTTTCGATTCCAGATCGCCGCGCTGAATCCGGGTCTGCACCCGATCGGCGACTTCGGCGCACAGGTAGAACCCGCCCTTAGCCACGGTCCGCAGGGCGTCCAGCAGGTCATCGGAAGAGGCGTTCTTGAGAACGAAGGCGCGCGCCCCGGACCGGATGGCGCCCACTACGGAACTCTCGTCGTCGTACATCGAGAGGATCACGACCTTGCTCTCCGGGCAGTGGCGCATGATCTCGATGGTCGCCTCGATGCCGTTCAAGCCGGGTAGCCCGATGTCCATCAGCACAAGGTCGGGCCGCGACTTTTTGCAGAAGTGGACCGCCTCGGCGCCGTTTTCCGCTTCGCCGACGACTTTGAACTCTTCCCGCCGCTCCAGGATCGATTTGATGCCGTCCCGGAAAATCTTGTGATCGTCTACGAGCAATATTTGATATGCCATCGCCGCACCATGGGAGCCTGCTTGAAAGCCCCCTAACCCACTACCTCAATCCGACCTCGAGCCGTCCGCCGGCTTAGACACCCTGTAAATGGCTTTCACAATTGTACCCTTTTCCGGAGAGCTCGCAACCGAAAATCGCAGGCCGGCCTGAGTGGAGTGGTAGCGCATCAGATGATAGCCAAGTCCTGTGTTTCCAGTTATTTTCTGCTCTACCGGGAAGCCGGCGCCATTGTCGCGGACCTCCAGGCTCACGCCCTGCTTAACAGGTCTTACCAGGATTTCCACCCGTGTTGCGCCCGAGTGGCGCACCGCATTATCAATCGCCTGCTCTGCGATTTTGTAGAGCGCGGACGCCGTCTCCAGCGGCAGACGCACCGAGGAGTCGAACAGCAGGCGGATCTTGCCGCCGAATCCCTTGCGGAACCGGCCCACCACCCGATCCAGGGCGAACTGCAATCCGGTGCGCTCGACGATAGCCGGATTCAGCTCGTAGCTCAGGTCTCGCACCTGGCCGACGGACTGCTCGAGAACCTTCTGGATTTCCAGGATGCGCTTGGTGTTGTCCGCGACCTTGTCGTGAAGGTCCATGCGGAGCAGGTCCAGTTGCAGGCCGATGGCGCTGAGTATCTGCCCCACTTCGTCGTGGAGGATGCGAGAGACTCGGGCACCTTCCTGCTCGCGGGCGTTCATCACGCTCACCAGCAGGTGGGCCAGAGACCGTTCTTCCTCTGTCGCCATTTCGAATGCGAGCGGCATCACGCCGCTACGTCTTCTTTCTGCCCAGCACCTTGCGCGCGGCGGCCGCCACATTCACGGCGCGCATCCCGTACTTGTCCAACAGGCTTTCTGGAGACCCGGATTCGGCGTAGTTCGTGACGCCGACGAACTCCATGGGGCAGGGGTGAGTTTCGGTGACCACCTGCGCCACGCGCACTCCCAGCCCGCCGTCCACCAGGTGCTCTTCGGCCACCACGATGGCGCCCGTCTGGACGGCGGCCCGCTCGATCGCGTCCCGGTCCAGCGGCTTCGCCGTGTGCATGTCCACCACGCGGGCCGAGATTCCTTCCGCCGCCAGGAGCGCCTGGGCGCGTATCGCCTCGGCCACCAGCAGGCCGTTCGCGATCAGCGTGAGGTCGTTGCCCGCGATGAGCTCGATGGCTTTCCCGATTTCAAACTTCTGGTCCGCGGCGTAAATCACGGGGACCTTGAGGCGGCCGGTGCGGACGAACACCGGACCCACGTGTGCCGCCGCCGCGCGGATCAGAGCACGGGCAGCCACTTCGTCGGCCGGCGCCAGCACCACAAAACCGGGCAGGGAACACGCCAGGCTGGTCTCTTCGATGCTCATCTGGGAGGGGCCGTCCTCACCGATCGAGATGCCGCTATGCGTGCCCACCACCTTGACGTTCCTGTTCGGATACGCCACCGCCACGCGGAGTTGCTCGAATCCCTTATTGATGATGAAACAAGAGAAGCTGGCCGCGAATGGAATCTTGCCGAAGGAGGCCAGACCGGCCGCCACGCCCACCATGTTCGCTTCTGCGATGCCGCAGGATACGAAGCGGTCCGGGAACTCCTGGGCGAAAAACGAGGTGTAGGTGGATTTCGAAAGGTCGGCATCCACCGCCCAGACGTTGGGATTCTCGCGACCGAGCTCGACCAGCGTCTTGCCGAACGCTTCCCTGGTCGCCATTCCCGTCTTGAGTTCGAATTTCGTTTCGACCGGCATCAGGCAAGCTCCTTCAGGGCGAGTTCAACCTCTTCCTTGTTGGGGGCCACACCGTGCCACTTGGGGTTGTTCTCCATGAAGGAGACCCCCTTGCCTTTGACGGTGTGGGCGATCAGAGCGGTGGGCTTGCCCTTGACCGAGGCGGCTTCGGCAAACGCCGCCTGCAGCGCCGGGATGCTGTGCCCGTCCACTTCCACCGTGTGCCAGCCAAACGCCTGCCACTTAGCCACCGCCGGCTCGATCGCCATGATGTCCTTGACGAACCCGTCCAGCTGTATGCGGTTGTCGTCGAGGATGGCCACGACGTTGTCGAGTTTGTGGAACGCGCCGAACATGGCCGCTTCCCAGATCTGCCCTTCCTGTATTTCGCCGTCGCCGAGAATGCAGTAGGTGCGGCTAGGCTTCTTGTCCCAGCGTGCCGCGAGGCCCATGCCGCAGGCGATCGAAAGGCCTCCGCCGAGCGACCCGGTCGAGGCTTCGAGCGCCGGAATAAAACGCCGATCGGGGTGGCCCTGGTAGATCGAGCCCAGCTTGCGCAGCGTGTTCAGCGTCTCCACCGGCGTGTAGCCGCACTCGGCCATGGCCGCGTAAAGCACCGGACAGGCATGGCCTTTGGAAAGGATGATGCGATCCCGGTCCGGCCACTCCGGATTCGAAGGATCGTGCCGCATCGCGTCCCAGAACAGGGTGACGACAATCTCGGTGGCGGAGAGCGAGCCGCCCGGATGGCCGGAGCCGGCCGCGCCGATCATCGTAATGATGTGCCGCCGGATTCCCTTCGCGATCTCCTGCAATTCCCCAACGTTAGCTGTGCGCTGCATTGGCCTCCCGAAACACCCGATGTTAGCACAGCGGAGGCAGCCTTCAGGCTGCCTCCGCTGTGCAGCTGTCAGCTCTCAGCCCTCAGCCGTCAGCCAAAACGGCAGCAATCAACCCGCGACCGAAGGGAGCGGCTCCGCGCGGCTGAAAGCTGAAAGCTGATGGCTGATACCTGACAAGCTACAATGGATAGGGTTTGGAGCCAATGAACAACGCTATCGTAATGGGCGCGCAGTGGGGCGACGAGGGAAAAGGCAAAATGGTGGACCTTTTCTCGGAGCATTTCGACATGGTCGCCCGCTATCAGGGGGGCCACAACGCCGGCCACACCGTGCGCATCGGGGACCGCAAACTGATCCTGAAGCTGGTGCCGACCGGCATCCTGCGGGACGGCAAGCAAGCCGTCATCGGCAACGGGGTGGTGGTGGATCCCGAGGCGTTGCTGCGCGAGATCGAGGGCCTGGAAGCCGGCGGTATTTCCGTGCGCGACCGGCTCCGCATCAGCAACCGGGCGCACGTCATCCTGCCCTTCCACCGCATGCTGGAGAAGCTCTCCGAGTCGCGGCCGGACCGGGCCATCGGGACCACCTCGCGTGGCATCGGCCCCTGCTACGAGGACAAGATCGCGCGCCGCGGCATACGGATCGGCGACCTCATCGACGCCGCCGCGTTTCGCGAGCTCTACGACTCGCTGGCCGCCGACAAGGAGATTCTGCGCGCCGCGTTCGGCCTGGGCGACCCGGGCGATCTCGCGGGCGAACGCGAGCGCTACGTCGAGTACGGCGCGCGCATCGCGCCCATGGTGGCGGACACGGCGGTGTTGCTCAACCACGCAATTTCCGGCGGCAAGCGCGTCCTGTTCGAAGGCGCTCAGGGGACCATGCTGGATATCGACCACGGCACGTATCCCTACGTGACCTCGTCGAACGCGGGCGCGGGTGGCGCCTCGACCGGAACCGGAGTCCCGCCCACTAGGATGCAGGCGGTGATCGGCGTTTCGAAGGCCTACATCACGCGCGTTGGCGGCGGGCCCTTCCCGACCGAGGACCACGGCGAAGGCGGCGACATGCTGCGCAAGGTGGGGAACGAGTTCGGTGCGGTGACCGGGCGTCCCCGGCGCTGCGGCTGGTTCGACGTGCCTCTGCTTCGCTACACCGCCATGATCAACGGTTTCGACAGCCTGACGATCACCAAGCTCGACGTGTTGGACGACTTCGCGGAGATTCCCGTCTGCACCTCGTACCGGCTGTGCGGCCGCGAGATCGGCGAGATGCCGGCATCCAACCAGGCGGTGGCGGCGATCGAGCCGGTTTATACCAAGCTTCCTGGCTGGCAGTCGCGGACCGCCGGCACCAAGCGCTTTGAAGACCTGCCCGCGCGGGCCAAGGACTACCTGGCGTTCCTGGCCGCGCAGACCGGAGTCGAAGTGGGCTGCATCTCGACGGGGCCCGAGCGGTCCGAGACGATCATCGTCCCGGGCTCGCGGCTCGAGGCCATCCTGGCGCGATAAAGGCACAAGGCTCCCGTGCAGCTCCCGGGCTGCCCTGCAAATTTGCATTCGGAATGCATAATTGCGCGCTCCGGAGTTTCGCTATCCTTGTCCATCTATGACTGACGGTCTCGCTCTGGTCGATGCAATCCTCGACGGATACCGCCGCGAGCTGGGAGCGGACTTCGACGCCTACCGTAACCACGCGTCGCGGGTCTTCCTGCGCTGCTGCCGGATTCTGGGCCAGCCGGACGCGGCGTCCATCGAGAAGATCGCCATCGCCGCGGCCTTTCACGATCTCGCGATCTGGACGGAGAGGACCTGGGACTACCTCCAGCCCTCGTGCCTGCTGGCGCGGCGCTATCTGGCCCAGACCGGCCGCGGCGACTGGGCCGGCGATATCGAGGCCATGATCGCCTGGCACCACAAGATCACACCCTGCCGCAGGTTCGGCCCACTCGCGGAGGCCTTCCGCCGCGCGGATTGGCGGGACGTTCTCCTGCTACCGCTTCCGAAGCCGCATCCCGCCCTTCCCAACGCCCGCTTCCACCTGCGCCTGGCCGAGCTCACCTGGAAGTGGTGGAAGCGGCACCCTCTCGAACCGCTCCCGATGCTGAAGTGGTGAGGGGCATGGAGCGCGCCTGCTAGAATGAACGGATAGAACGTATGCTTAAGCAGTTGAGAGTATCTTTTTGCGTGCTTGGCGTTGCGGGCGCGTGCTGGGCGGCCGACACCACGCCGGCCCCTGACGTGGTGGAGGAAATCGTCGCCAAGGTCAATAACGAGATCGTGACCCGCGGCGAGATGGACAGGTTCCGCCGCCAGGTAGAAGCCGAGATCGCCCACCAGGGGTTGAATGCCGAGCGGGCCAAGCAACTCCTCGCGGATGCGGAAAGGGATCTGCTGCGCGACCGCATCGACCAGTTGCTCATGGTCGCCAAGGCCAAGGAACTGGACCTCAAAGTGGACCAGGAGTTGAGTAAGCAGATGGCCACCCTGCAGCTCAAGAGCGGGATCACCGACACCGACAAGTTCCAGCAGTGGGTGCGCGAGCAGAGCGGCATGTCCTTCGAGGACTACAAGGAGCAGGCCAAGGACGCGCTGCTGACCCAGGAAGTGATGCGCCGCGAGGTGGGCGGGCGAATCACCATCTCCAAAGCCGAAGAGCAGAAGTATTACGAGGACCACAAGAACGAGTTCGTGCGCGAAGAGCAGGTGTGGCTGCAGGAGATCCTGATCTCGACCAAGGACAAAGACGAAAAGGGTGTGGCGGCGGCGGAGAAGAAGGCGCAGGACCTGGTGAACCGCGCGCGCAAGGGAGAGAACTTCAGCACGATGGCGCGCGACAATTCGGACGCCGAGACGGCGGAGGGCGGCGGCAACCTGCCGGCCTTCAAGCGCGGGCTGCTGAAGAAGGAGATCGAGGATGTGGTCTTCAAGCAGACCAAAGGGTATGTGACGGATCCGCTGCGGCAGTCGAACGGGTTTCTGATTCTGCGTGTGGTGCAGCACGACGCCGCGGGCCTGCAGCCGTTCGAGCAGGTGGAGAACGAGATTCTGGACAAGATGTACCAGCCGAAAATGCAGCCGGCGTTGCGGGCGTATCTGACCAAGCTGCGGCAGGAGGCGTTCCTGCAGGTCAAGCCGGGCTACGTGGATTCGGGGGCGGCGCCGGGCAAAGACACCAGCTGGCAGGCCGTTCAGAAGCTGAAACCGCAGACGGTGACCAAGGAAGAGGTGGCCATGCGGACCCGCCGCAAGCGGCTGCTATTCGCGGTTCCGGTTCCGGGGACGGAGAAGAGGGTGGGGATGTCGAGTTCGAGCCCCTCCACGATTCCCACGCCCGGCAGCAAGTAGCCATGAAGTCCCCTTGCGTCCGCGAAATCGAGCCTGGCAAGGTCGCCACCGGGACCTTTCTGGTGCAGTCCAAGGACGTCCGCCAGAAGAAGACCGGGGAGCCGTATCTGTCGCTGGTCCTCGGCGACCGGACCGGCGAACTCGATGCCAAGATGTGGGACAACGTCGCGGAGGTGATGAACACCTTCGAGCGCGACGACTACGTACGCGTCAAGGGCCTGCTGCAGATCTACAACAACCGGCCCCAGTTCACCCTTCACACCCTGAAACGGATCGACGATACGGCGGTGGACGCGGCGGATTTCTTCCCGGCCTCCGAACGCGATCCGGCCGAGATGCTGGCGGAGCTGCGGGCGATTGTGGGCTCGATCAAGAACCCCCACCTGCGCGGGCTGCTGGAGTCGTTCCTCGCCGACGAGGAAGTGGTGCGCCTGTACATCAAAGCGCCGGCGGCCAAGTTTATCCACCACGCCTACCTGGGCGGCCTGATCGAGCACGTGCTCTCGGTCTGCCGCCTGTGCCGGCTGGTGGCGTCGAACTACGCCGGGGTCGACCTGGACCTGCTGCTGGCGGGCGCGGTGTTGCACGATATCGGCAAGATCCACGAGCTCAGCTACGACCGCAGTTTCGGATACACCAGCGAAGGCCAGCTCCTGGGCCACATCGCGATCAGCCTGCGGATGGTGGAGGCCAAGCTGGCCGAGCTTCCCGATTTTCCGCCGCGGCTGCGCACGCTGCTGGAGCACCTGATCCTGAGCCACCACGGAGAGCTGGAGTTCGGCTCGCCCAAGGTGCCGCTGTTCCAGGAGGCGCTGCTGCTGCACTACCTGGACGACCTGGATTCGAAGATGGAGTGCATGCGGGTGCTGGTGGACAAGGATCGCCTGGTGGAGGGCGACTGGACCACTTACAGCCCGTCGCTCGAACGCGTGGTGCTGAAGAAGATGAAGTACCTCGCGGGAGCGCCCGCTGTCGATGAGAGCGCGGCTCCGGTGGAGCCGGAACCGCGTACGGCCGATGCGCCGGCCCGCAAGCCGAAGCCTCCCGAGCCCACCACTGCCAGCCTGTTCGGCGAGAAGCTGGGCGAGGCCCTGAAGGTGAAGTAGGGGGCGGCTCCTACTCGGTGCGCAGCATCTTGACCGGGTCGATTCTGGCGGCGCGGATCACCGCGGGCAGCGCGGCCAGCAACGCCACCGCGAAAAGAGCCAGCGAAGGGAAGACCAGCACTGGCAGGTCGGTTGCCTTCACCTGATAGAACAGCGACGCCATGAATCGCGCCGAAGCCATGCCCAGTGCGAGGCCGGCAACCGCTCCGGCGAGTACCGCACCGAAGACATCCGCGGTCGCCAGCCGCGCAATACTCCCCGCTGGAGCGCCTACGGCCATGCGAATGCCGATTTCGCGCCGCCGCTGCAGGACGGAGTAGTGCAACACGCCATAGAGGCCCACACCCGCGAGCAACAGCGCCACAATCGCAAAGAACAGCGCCAGCGTGGCGAGCAGCCGCTCGCGCACGGTGCGCGCCTGGTTGATTTCTAATTGCGTACGGATGCCGCTCACGCGAAATTCGGGACGCGCCCGTGGGACTTCCCGGCGCAGGAGTTGCGCCAGCGCGAGAGGGTCGGCGCTGGCCGTGCGCACAATGAGCTTGCCCCCCTCCCTACGGTCTGGCGCACCATTGGCGGCGACGGAGCGAAACGGCACGTAAGCCTGCGGCACGATCCCCTCACGTATCGTTCGATAGCGCACATCCCCCACCAGACCTACCGCCCGAAAACGCAGGCGGATGTTTCCACTGAAGACCAGCTCGAACGGCTTTCCAACCGGGCTCTCACCGTGGAAGTAGGTCTTCGCGAAGGCTCGGTTGACCAGCGCGGAACCGGGGAACGCGTCGTTCGGACTGAAGTCCCTGCCATCGAAGAGCGGAATCTTCATCGCTTCCAACCATCCGGGCGAGACACTGAGCATGTTGACAAGAACCCCGTTGGGAGGCGCGCCGTCAATCGAAACAAAGTTGTTCCAGCCTACGGGCCCGAGCAGAGGCTGGTCCGCCAGCGCCACCGCCTCGACTCCGCGCATCCCCCGCAGATGCTCGGCCAACTGGTCCCAGAGCGCCAGCGGCTGAGGACGCTTGGCCACCGTATCGAGAACCAGAACGCGATCGGCGGAGAAGCCCGTGGGCTCGCTGGACAACCGTTCGAACGTCGCCACAAAAAGGCCGGCGACGAACAGCACCAGGAAGCAGAACGCCACCTGCACCGCGATCAGCGCGTGCATCAGGCGCCGGCGCGAGTGCGGGTCCTCTCCACCCTTGAGGGCGCTAACCGGATTGACGGCGGAGGCGCGCAGCGCGGGGGCCAGACCGAAGAGCAAGGTGACCGCCAGCGCGAGTGCCACGCCAAAGCCCAGAACCCGCCAGTCGGCGGGAAGGACCAGACGCGCGGGGTTATTCGGCGGATTGATCATGCTGACGACGAACGGTCCGGACCACCATGCGAAGCCCGCTCCGGCCGCGGCCGCAAGAAAGGCGAGCCAGCCGCTTTCGACCAGCATCAGTTGTACCAGCCGCCATCGTCCGCCGCCAATGGAAACCCGCAGGGCCATTTCGCGGGCCCGCGCCGCGGCCTGGGCAGTCATCAGGTTGGCCACGTTCGCGCACGCGATGAGCAGGACCAGGGCCACCAGGACTCCGAGAACCACGAGCGGCCGCCGGGTTTCCGACCGCAGTTCCGAGGCGCCCGAAGCCGCTGGTTCGAGCAGGACCCTCTGGTTGAGAAAGGCGTCAAGCATGTGTTTGGGCATGCCTGACATGCTCCCCTTCATCCGCGCCTCGTCAAACGCACGCGAGATCGCCTGCAATTTCGCGCGCAGAGGTTCGACGGCCAAGCCTGGCTTCAGCACTGCCAGGGTCCGGTGCCAGGTCCAGTCGTCGTGGGTGGCTCCGGGGTGCATCACGATGGGCACGAAGACGTCCACCATCGTGCCGGGCTGTGTGCCGGTGAAGCGTTCCTGGGCAACACCGAGGATCTCGTAGAGACGGTCGCCCAGGAGAAACGTGCGGCCGACGACCTTGGAGTCCTGGCCGAAGCGATGCGACCAGTAGTCGTAAGAGATCACGGCGTAGGGATGCGCCCCCGGCTTGAGGTCGTCGTCTTCGGTAAGCACGCGGCCCAGGGCGGGCCGGATTTCGAGCGAGCTGAACATCTGGCCCGAGACATATTGCAGGTTCGCCTGCTCCATCTCCTGGTCCGACTTGTATGTCAGGTCCGCCGGTTCGGCATTGGAGACGGCGATCAACTCGGCTTGATCCTTGACCGCGGCGCGCATCTGCTGGAACGCTGGATAGGCCCAGCTATCGTACGCCACGGGCGTGCCATCGAAGACGCCCTGGCGAGAGGCCTGGTAAAGGCGCTCCGCGTTTGCCACCGGCAAGGGACGCAGCAGCAGGGCGTCGATCAACCGGAATGCTGCCGTCGAAGCCCCGATCGCCACGGCGAGCGACAGGATCGCCGCGGCCGAAGTGACTTTGTTTTTCCTTAACTGCCGCCAGCCGAAGATGGTGTCGGCGCGGAGCGAATCGAGCCACGCGACAAGCCTGATGTCGCGGCTCTCTTCACGCCGTCGCAGCGCGGATCCGAACGCTGCGCGGGCTTCTACGGGGTCGCGGCCCTGCTCGATGGCCTCCTGGATGTGCGATTCCAGCTCTTCGTCGATCTCGCGATTCAGGCGGCTACCGCGAAAAACGTTGGCGATGCGCGACCACAACGACATGTCAAGCCTCCCGTAGAACGCGATTGACGGCCAGCGTCACCGTGTGCCAGCGCGACTCCGCGATGGCAAGCTGCTTCTTTCCCGCCGCGGTCAGTTCGTAAAGGCGTGTTCGCTGCCCGGAGTCCTTCGTGATCCATTCGGCGCGGATCCACCCCGCTTCCTCAATGCGGTGCAGCGCGGGATACAGCGAACCTTCCTCGACGCGGAGCACGTCGCCTGAGATGTCCTTAATCGCCGACATGATGGCGTAGCCGTGCAGGCGAGAACGGCGTGACAGGATCTTCAACACCAGCAGATCGAGCGAACCTTGGAGAGCGTCGGATTTGGCCATGCTCAGACATCATAGTACATAGACGTCTGAGTATGCAAGAGGTTTCGCGCGACACGGCCCCGCCGGAGCCGGCGCCCTCTGGCCGATACGCCGGCCCGCAAGGCGTAGCCTCCCGAGGCTACCGTTCCCAGCCCCGCGGCAGGACCCGCGGAGTTTTCCCCGGAACTTTCGGCAGCGCCATGGCGTATCCCCATCAGACTCAGACCGGGGCGGTCTTGTGCCTCCCGGAACAATGTACCCTTATTGGCAAGGAGGATTTCCCGTGACCAGACTCTCTCTTCTGTTTGCTGCTTTGTCAGTCGCTCCGGCTGCGATGCTTGCACAAGAACCGGCCGCTGCACCCGCTAATCCCATCTCGGTCAGCCAGAACAAGATGTACACAATGCTCAGCGGCACCGTCGTCGCCGCGGCCGAGAAAATGCCCGAGGAAAGCTACTCGTTCAAGCCGAGCCCGGATGTCCGGAGTTTCGGGCAACTGGTAGGCCACCTCGCCGACGCGCAGTTCTACTTTTGCGGACTGGCTGCGGGCGAAACCAAGTCCTCCGGTGGGGTCGAGAAGAACAAGACCAGCAAAGCGGACCTCGTGGCCGGGCTGAAGGAGGCGGTCGCCTATTGCAGCACGGTCTATGCCGGCATGACGGACGCGAAAGGCAGCGAGATGGTGAAGCTGATGAACACCGATTTCGCCAGGCTTGCCGTTCTAGCGGCCAACGTCGCGCATGACTACGAACACTACGGGAACATGTCTACGTACATGCGGATCAAAGGAATCGTCCCTCCGTCGAGCGAGAAGAAGCAAGCTCCCGCACAGAAGTAAGTTCGCGGCCGCCAGCCTCACCGGGGCCGCGGTGCGGCAAGGTGGATCTCGCTGTCGATGACCAGCGCTCCGTGTGACCGGAGGCGCAGTACCGGATCACCGGAGCCATACGAGAACACAACGGCGCCGCCGCGAGAGTGCCGGCGCACCTGTGGCGCCAGGGCCGCGCGGCAGACGAACAGTTCGGGCCGGTCTACGATCGCTTCGAACGGCGACTCGAATCCCGGGGGCAGCAAGACGCGGATGGCCACCTCGGCACTGGCATCCAGCGTTCCTCGGAACCGCGCGGCGGTGGGCTTCAGGTTGATCTCGCCGATCTCGCCATCGGCCTGAAGCTGGATCTGGCCGCGATCGCCCGCGAAGTCGATGATGCCGACGCTGGAGGCCGCCTCGACCTCGCCGCTCACATCGAGCAGCTTGATGCGGGCGTGCGTCGTGGAAATGTGCACCGGGGCGTCGATGCCGAATACCTCCATATAGGAATATGTGCCCTTCACCGTGACCGCGCGGCGCCGGGAAGCCTCAATCCGTAGCCAGGCATTCACCGGCCGTTCGCGTGAGTACTGGGGCGTCCTCACCTCCAGCAACCGGCCCGTATGGTTCAGGGCGATCTTGTCGAGCGAAACGCGGGCGTCGTTTTGGTCGGAGCCGCCGGCCTGAGCGCAGAAGCGCACTTTATACAGGTCGGCCTCGCTCCCGATGATACTGACGTCAGTCTGGTTGCCCGCGTCGATCGCGAGCGCCGGCATCTCGGTAGTTGAGAGGGACAATTCCTCCGCTCGATGGCACACGGCGGGAGCGATGGGCGGCCCCACTATCTCGACTCTGGGCAGGGTCGGCGAGATCCGATCGCAAGGCGTACTCATCGGCCGTGCATCAAACAAGAACGAGGCAGCCGGCTCGAAGTTGTATTTGCGAATCCGCGGCGGCCGGCAACCGAGGGACTGAAGGAGCGCTGGAACTTCCCCTAGTGCCACAGCGGCTGCGAGAAAGGAGCGTCTGCTTGCCATGGGGCGTCAGCGGCAAACCATCTTTAGTATGGACGCGACCTACTCGTGCCGCAATGCCACCAGCGGGTCCACCCTAGTGGCCCGGCGCGCGGGAACGTAGGCCGCGAGCAGCGCGGCGCCCGTGATCCGTCGCGCGGACACCAAAACAGGAGGCTCGAAATCAGCCGCGAGAGGCTCAAAAGCCTCATCGGATAATAGGACCTTGATGTTGACACCAGCGTGCCCGTCAGCTAAGATGCCCGATGATGCGACAACTCCAGCTCATCCTACTCACCACGGCGCTTCTTTGTGTTTCGAGCGCCAGCGCGTCCCCAATCCCGATCTTCAGCACCGGCGTTGACGGCGGTGGGAATCTTTTGGCCGCAGGCAACGCGGACCCTCACTGGACCGTGAACGGCGCGACGGCGTATGTGGTGTCGAGCCCCACCGATCTTGGATGGGTCGCCAATCCAACCGACGCCCAATGGATTTCCGCGAACAGCGGCGGGGTTCCAGGTATTGGGACTTTCACGTATGCGACTACCTTTGACCTGACAGGACTCGATCTGAGCAGCGTCATAGTCGTTGCATACGTAGCTGTAGACGACGATGCCCAGGTTGTTCTAAACGGCCAGAACATCTTTAGCGACAATCTGGGCCTAAACAATGCTGCGTGGGCATTCTTCGTGCCCTACAAAATCGATTCGGGATTCG
>CAZBQQ010000009.1:0-16394 GCA_964493965.1 uncultured Solibacteraceae bacterium | reverse complement strand
CTAAACAATGCTGCGTGGGCATTCTTCGTGCCCTACAAAATCGATTCGGGATTCGTGCAGGGTGTCAACACCTTGTCCGTAACGACCTACAACGTGGGCGGTCCCGGTGGTCTGCTCTTCCAGACCGCCGCGATTCCAGAACCGGGCACTCTTGGCATGCTGCTGATCGGCTCGCTCGCCGGTTTGGCTGGTGCGCTGCGGCGCGGCTGGCGGCCGTTCTAGCAGCTTATCGATCGCGATCGGGCACTGGATCCGCGAGACGACGACTCACGCCTTCTTCAGCAAAGCCGCGTCGCTCTGGCCCACCTTGGGGCGGCTGGCCAGGGCCAGTCCCGCATCGGCTGCGATCTTCAGCTCGGCATCGAACTCGGGCGGTTTCACGTGTCCCCCGGGTTCGACCAACAGGAGAGAGGCTCCGGGTTTCAACGCGGCGGCCACTTGCGAGAAGAAACGGACCTGATCGGGAAGCTCGTGCACCATCGCGAAGGCGAGAGCAAAATCCACCTTGCCGTTGAGGTCTTCGAGCGGCATGGAATCGGGCTGGGCGAGGCGAATGCCGATGCGGTCCGCGAGGCCGGCTTTGCGGGCCCGGCGCTCGAGCACCGAGAGCATCTTGGGTTGTATATCCACGGCCACGACGCGGCCCGAAGGCCCCACCCGGCGCGCAAGATCCAGGGTGAAGAAGCCCATTCCGGGCCCCGGCTCGAGCACCGTCATTCCTTCGCGAACGTAGGGCGCCACAATCCTGGCCGGATTCTGCGAAAGGCGGCGGATCGGGCTGGCGAGAAGGTATCCGAGCCACCAGGGGCAGACTCTATGAGGCATACCCAGCGAGCGTAGCATGATCCGCCGGGGATGGAGCCACCGGCGTGGGTGTTGGCGTCGGTGCCGCAGCCGGCGGCGGTGGCGGCGGCAGCGGACGCCTGCACCTTCGGCAACCTGGCGCGGACAGAGTCAGAGAAGCAAACAGGAACAGCACGCCGAACGCTCGCTTAGTCATAACGTCAGAACACGAAGGGAATGAACCGGCGCGTGGTCTTCATGTACTCCGCGTAGGAAGGACCGAAGTGCGCCACGTCCTCGCGCTCTTCGGCGAGCGCGGTGGCGACGACGGACAGGGACGCCGCCAGCGCCAGCACGAGACTGGGCGCGGAAAGATCCTTGAGCGCCGCGCCCCAAGCCAGACCCAGCAGCGAGGCGTACATCGGATGGCGGATATAGCGGTACATGCCTGCCGCGACCAGAGCGGTGGTCTTCTCGAAGCCCAGCTGCGCGGGGTCCGACGACTCCGCGGCGGGACGGCCGGCGGTCACGAGCAAACGGAGGCCGGTCACGGCGGGCCAGATCGAGCCGAACAAGAGCACCCACGAAGCGAGTTGGCGCGGCGAGAAGGGATCGCGAAACCAACACGGCGCGTTGACGATGATCAGCGCCGCGATGAACTCGAACGCGAAGAAGCGGTAGAAGCCGTGAGAGCGGGGATGGCGCACCGACCGCCGCGAGATCCATACGATGCCGGCCGTGGCGAGCAGGAAGGCGGGGGCTTGCATCATGGTTCTACAGCTTAACCCAGGGGAGCGGGATGAGGGCAGGGACGCGGCGGGCGTAGTCCTCGAACTCGGGGCCGAACCCGGCGCGCAGGAGGCGCTCCTCGATGCGGATGCGCATGAGGGTGCCCGCGACGTAGAAGACGGCGAATATCGGGATCACCAGCCAGCGGCTGAGAACGAGGCCGGTGGCCAGAGCGAGGCCGAACAGAGCGGTGTAAATGGGATTGCGGACGTAGTGGTAGGGACCGGCCGTGATCAGGCGGTGGCCTTCAACCAGGCGAGCCTGGTAGGCGAACTGGCGGCCCAGCGCGCGTTGAGCGGCCAGGATCACGGCCACCGAAGCTGCAGCCAGCAGGACTGCGACCACGGAGACCAACGGGCTCGGCGGCTCGGGGCGCCTCCAGGTCCAGACCATGGCGATGGAGAGAACCTGCAGCACGAATCCCCACACCCATCCGCCGCCGCCGCGCCGGACCTCGCGCGCCTGAGGTGGGCGGGGCCTGAATACGGTGGCGACGGCCATGACGATCCATGCGGCCACGATCGAGAGGAACGCCGCGTTGAAGAGCACTCGCATGGCACCATTGTCAAACATCGGCACGGCGGAAAGGCAGCCACAGAATCCAGAACAGGAGCAGCACCAGAGGTTCCGCGACAAGGATGTAGATAGGCCACGGCCCGAGGAGATCGAGAAGCGATGCGTGCGACGGCCTCTGGCGCAGATAGAAATAGTTGGTGCCGAAGACCGCATCGAAGGCGCCGATGGCGGCGGCAACCGCGTTGAGAGCAAGGAATGCGCGCCACACGGAACCGGGGCGCGGGCGCGCCAGACCGGACCAGGCCAGGAACAGGATCGTCGCCACCACGCCGCCGTGCGAGAGGAAGAAGGCGATGGCGAGGTAGGAAGGAAACGGAGTCCAGAGATCTGGAGTGAGGAGGGCCATGCCCGCGCCGGCGAGTCCCCAATACCAGACCAGGTCGAATGACCAGGCGCTTCGCGAAAGAACCGATAGGGCGGCGAGCCAGACGGCCACGTCGCAGAGCTGAAGCGGCAGTTGTCCCGGGAAATGCAGATAGCCGTGATGGATCTGGTAGACGTACCAGACGATCTCGTTGAGGAGCAGGAACGCGCCGAGCACGTATCGGATCGGGCGTCTCGCCGCGGGACGGCGGCGGGCCACGATGGCGAGCGCGGCGGCCACGGCGGGGACGGCTGCGACGATGGTGAGGTGAACCGGCCCGAAGAGAGGAAGGCTGTTGGCGCTCAACGAGTTCCAGAATAGCGCACAGAGCAGCGCGAGATGCCTGGGGAACCCGCGTTCCCGGGAATGCATTCCATAGGCGGAGGCGGACACCGCGGCTAGGCTGGCACGCGATCGCCGTGGCTCGGCGGGTTCGAGACGACCAGGAACTCTGCCGCCACGGCGCCTCGATTGAACACCTGGTGAGGCTGGCCCGCGGCAATCGAGAACCCCTGCCGCGGGCCCAACTCGTACTCGGTTCCGTCCACTTCGATCGACAGGCTTCCCTCGAGGACGTAGAAGAATTGCGCCGCGCCGCAATGGTAGTGCCGGACTTCCGATGTGCCAGGCGGCATTCGCTCTTCAATGACGCTCGCGAGCGGCGTCCGAACCAGGTGCCATCCGTCGCACCCGTCGCCCCAGGAATAGTGTTCCGCGCTCTCCTTATCGATCATGACCGCTACCAAAGTCCGGGGATGAGACGGTAGCGCGTGCGGCGCGCGTAGTCTTCGTAGCCCGGCAGCTCGCGCTGTAGGGTGCGGTCCTCGTGGATCGTGCGGAACACGAAGAGGAACACCACGCACGCGGCCGGAATCGAGGCCCACAGCGATCCGAACACGAGCGCCCAGGATGGGTACATCACGATCAGGGCGAGGTACATGGGATGCCGCACGATCGCGTAAGGGCCGGAGGTGACGGCGACGTGTCCGCGCTCGCTCTGAATGCGAACCGTGCCCTCGAGGAATGGATTGGCGGCGGCGACCGCGGTCAACAGCACCAGTGCGGCCAGATGCAGAGCGAGGCCGACGTAAAGCCACTTGACGGAGAGCTGTGACCAGCCCCACCGCGCGTCCAGGCCACAGACGACAAGGAACGCCAGCGCTGACAATATGTACAGCAGGGCGAAGACTTTGTCGAAAGGCATGCTGGGCGCTTTGGAGTTCAGCCGGGTTCTGACGAAGCCGGGGTTCTTGACCCGTGCTACCGTGACCACAACGGCAAGCGAGAAAGCTGCGAGCCCAAGCCAAACCCACCCGCGCGTCCAGCGCAGGTTGCCGGCCGCGAAGAAGGGAATCGACAGGAAGGCGAGCCGGGCGAAGATGCGCGGTACCCACCTCCATCCCAAAGGCTTTGCGCCAGTCTCGGTTCCGGACATGTGACGGATTGTATCAGGCGGCGCGGTCGAGGCGCGAGTCCGGAAGCGGATCGGGCGCGAACAGATTTCCGATACGCTGCGAGCCGGCCAGCAGGGCCGACAGGGGGACCAGGCCCGCCAGCCGGACGTTGGCTACGGCGGCCATGCCTACCGAAGCGATGCAGCCGCACTCGTTGCAGACGGGCTTGCCGCCGAACTGGCAGGGGGTGATGCGCGAAGTGAGGTCGGCCGAGAGACACGTGGTGAGCTGCGCGAAGACACACTGCTCGGGCGATTCGGGCGGCCGCAGGAAGCCGCGGAGGACGTGGGACGGCGCGTCGACCTTCCGAAAACGATCGCGAACGGAGCCGATCTGGCGCACCGCCTCGATGCGGTCGGCGGGCGTCAGCCGCTCTTCGGAGACCTCTCCTTCCTGCGGCGTGTAGAGGCTGAACCAGATCTTGCGGACCTCCGGGAGCGCGGACCAGAAGTGCGAGAACTCGTGCAGAGCGCCGGCCTGCGAGATGGTCTGGCGGGTGACGGTGCAGTGGATGTTCACCCAATGGCCGCGTATGTGTTGGATGATGCGGGCGTAGGTCGCCGGGGCGCGGCGGCGGTCGTGCTCCGGCTGCAGGCCATCCACCGAGACGGCGAGGTGCAGGTTGCGAAGCGCTGCCCAGGCGATCGGGATGGGGCGCACCGCGCTGGTGACGAGTTGCACCTCGACTTTCATTCGGTCGAGTATCGGCAGCAACTCATCCAGCTCGCGGAAGCGCACCAGCGGCTCGCCGCCGATGATGGACAGATGCACCGGGCGAAGCCGCCGGACCAGCTCGACGACTTCGTCCACCAGCGCGCGTCCCTTGAGGTCGCTCAACTGGCGCAGGTTGACGCCTTCGCCCAGGTGATCGGGAGAGTATGCGTAGCAGCCCGGGCAACGGAGCGGGCACTCCTTCGTGATTTCGATGGAAAGGAAAGGCGAACGGCCACCGAGCACACGCCCCCATACACGAAATACGTCCGATTTCGTCATAGCCCCTCTTACAACTACTTGCTTAGATGTTCGCAGGGCGACGACGGGTACAATTGCACAATGGACAAACTGGCGGAGATCACCCATAGCCGCAAGGCGGCACACGCGCGGATGACGAAGCTCGGCTCGAAGGTGTACGCCGCTTTCGTCGAGATGGAACAGGCGACGTTTTCGAATGGCGCTCTGGCGAAGAAAGACAAAGAGTTGATCGCGGTGGGGATCTCGGTGGTGGGCAACTGCCAGTCCTGCATGCAATGGCACATCGAGCAGGCGGCGCAGGCGGGCGCGACGTTCGAGCAGGTGCTGGAAGCCGTGGAGGTAGGCATCGAGATGGGCGGCGGCCCGGCGACGGTCTCGGCTCGCTTCGCGCTCGAGGTGATGGACACCGTGTGGCCCGAGAAGCGGTGAGGGCGTGTTTTCTGAGACTCAGATAGAAGTGCTCAAGGCCATTGAGGGTGCGGGTTGGTATGGCCGGCTCTGGTTCCCGACAGTTGACCGGGATGCCATCAGTTTTCCGGACGGTCCTTCGGACGATGAAATCCACGCGGCGCTCTGATGAAACGACGGATAGTGGGCGTAACCACCACCTCAGGCGTCGCCTAGCGGCCGGATGTTCTGGTTCAGGTGGAAGAAGTTGTCGGGGTCGTACTTCTTCTTGATCTCCAGCAGCCGGGCGTAGTTGTCGCGGTAACTGGCGGCGATGCGGTCCTGGCCTTCATCCTCCATCAGGAAGTTGACGTAGCTGCCACCCGCTGAATGAGGATGGAGCGCGGACCAGTAGTCGCGCACCCACTGGCGGCCGTGCGGCAACTGGGAACCGAGAGAAGGCGGATAGACCGCGGCGATGATGTTGCCGAAGGCCGCGTCGCGATAACTGTACGCCGTGTCGCTCGGGCCGACGCGGCTGACCGCTCCGTTCACGGGATAGACGTGCATCGCCGAGGACACAGTGGGAATCCCGGGCCCGTATTGAACGTGAGCCTCGATCGCGGGTCCGCTGACATCGCGAAAATAGTCGGCCTTCCAGTAGTGGTGCATGCCCGGCGGCAGCAGGGGGTCGAACATGCTATTGAGCGCCGGATAGGGCACCGGCCCAAGGTGGGAGAACACGGGCGGCCCCACGCTGAGGAGCGGCTCGACGTCCTTCGCGGCCTCGGCCGTTCCGCCGACGTGGCAGCAGACCACGCCGCAGACCTTGGTGTTGTGCAGGCTCTCCGGGAACGGCGGGCCGGGCGGCACGATCAGGACGGCGAAGAAGGCGCTGAAGTCCTCGGGCGCGGTCTTCATGTAGTCGTTGAAGACCCGCAGGACGTCGCTGGTTTTTTCGAGCGGGTAGAGGATGGGGCCGGCGATCACAGTGCTCACCGGGTGCAGGCGGAACTCGAGCGAGGTGACGACGCCGAAGTTGCCGCCTCCGCCACGCAGTGCCCAGAAGAGATCGATGTTTTCGGCGATGGAGGCGGTGAGGAATCGTCCGTCCGCGGTGACCACGTCGGCCGAGATCAGGTTGTCGCAGGAGAGCCCGTACTTGCGCGAGAGGTGGCCGAAGCCGCCGCCCAAAGTCAGGCCGGAGACGCCGGTGGTGGAGATGACGCCGCCGGGCGTGGCCATGCCGAAGGCGTGGGAGGCGTGATCGAGGTCGCCCCAGGTGCAGCCGGCCTCGACGCGCGCGGTCTGCGTGCGCGGATCGACGCGCACGCTCTTCATCGCCGAGAGGTCGAGAACCAGGCCGTTGTCGCAGGTGGCGAAGCCGGCGACGCCGTGGCCGCCGCCTCGGATGGCGATGTCGAGCCGGGCGTCGCGTGCGAAGTTCACCGCGCGGACGATGTCGGCAACTCCGGCGGGGCGCACGATCAGGGCGGGGCGGCGATCGATGTTGGCGTTGTAAACCTTGCGCGCGGCATCGTAGGTGTAGTCGCCAGGCAGGATGATCCTCCCGCGGATTCCGGCCTGGAACGTCTGGAGCGCGGTCGTGGCGATGGGTGCAGCGGCCATGGTGCCCCTCTCTATGGTTGCGATTCTAGCATGGGCCCCGTGACGCGCTGAAGGGATGCTTCGCGGATGGCGGGGACGTCGACGATCCGGATGCCGGAGGCGGGGGATCCGATGGACGCAACCAGGGCATGGACCATCTGCTTGAGAGTGACCAGGCCGAGGCGGAGGGCGCCATCTCGCGTGGCGGGCAGCCGCTCGCAGAGCCAGTAACCGGGCACGAGCAGGTAGGGCCAGCGGTGGCCCGGTCCGAGGACATACCAGGGACGCAGGATTGTCGCGTTCATTCCGCTGCGGCCGATCGACTCCTCGCATTCCTCGCGGACCTGAATGTAGGCCTTCATTGCGGGAGCTGGATGGGCCACACTCACGTACACGAAGTGGCGGACACCGGCAGCTTGGGCCGCGGCGACGGCGGCTTGGGCGGAGACCAGGTCGATGGCTCGGAACTGGGCCGCCTTGGACGGGCTGGGATGGGGCACGCCGACCAGTTGCACGAAGGTGGCATCGGGCGGGATGGCGCTTTCGTACGTGGAACCGTCGAGCACATTGCCGGGGACGGCGATTGCGCCGGGGGCGAGCTTGCGCTCGGATCCGGGGCGGACGACGGCGTAGACGCGGTGTCCGCGCTCGAGCAGCGCGGGGATCAGACTGCGGCCTATGTAGCCGGTGCCGCCGGCGATGAAGACTGTTTGAGACATGGCCCCTCGGTGATTTGATTATAGAATGGGCGGACATGACGGGCTTATTTTTATTGGCGGCCGCGGTGGGGATGTTCGAGGGTAATGGCGATGTGGGTACGGTGTTACACGCGGGCGAGGCTGAGTATGATTCGGCGGCGCGGACTTACACCGTCTCCGGCAGCGGCGAGAATATGTGGTTCGGCACGGACGCGTTCCATTTCGTGTGGAAGAAAGTTACGGGGGATGTTACGCTGACCGCCGATGTCAGGATATTGGGAGAGGGCGGCGACCCGCACCGCAAGGCCGTGCTCATGATCCGGCAGAGCCTGGACGCGGACTCTGCTTATGCCGATGCGGCGCTGCATGGCGACGGGCTGACGTCGCTGCAAACGCGGGACGCGAAGGGCGCGGCGACGCACGAGATCCAGGCCAGCGTCGCGAGGCCGTCGCGCGTGCGCATCTCGAAACGGGGCGAGTGGTTCTACATGTCGGTGGCGGGCGAGGGAGGCGAGTTGCGGCCCGCCGGGGGATGGATGAAGGCGGCCATCGACGGCGCGTTCTACGTCGGCATCGGCGTGTGCGCACATAACAAGGATGGGGTGGAGAGGGCGGCGTTTTCGAACGTGGAACTGGGGACGCCTTACGCTTTGCCGGCGCATTATTGGAGCACCTTGGAAACGGTCAGCATTGCATCCACCGACAGGCGCGCGTTGCTCATCAAGGAGGGCCACGTGGGCGCACCTACCTGGAGCCCGGACGGCGAGGCGCTGGTGTTCTTGGATCAAGGGCGGCTGTGGCGTGTGGCAGCGAGTGGCGGGCAGGCGACGCCGATCGGGACCGGGCGAGGATTCGTCTTTAGCGGCTATGCGGGGTTCTCGCCAGACGGGAAGACGCTGGCGTTCACGGCACGGCACGGCAGCCACAGCGCGGCGCAGGTATGGGTCATGCCGGCGGCAGGCGGGAAGCCGCGGCGAGTGACGAAGGAGGGACGGTCAGAATGGAGCGGCTGGTCGCCGGATGGAAAGACGTTGATCTTCTCCGGGGAGCGGAAGGACCGTGGGGGGATCTTCACTGTGCCGGCTTCGGGCGGCAGGGAAGAGGCCCTCATTCCGTATGATGGGCAAGATGCCGTGTATAGTCCGGACCGGCGGTATATCTACTTCGATTCCCAACGTGGCGGGGGCATGGAGACGCAGGTGTGGCGAGCCCGCGCGGACGCCAGCGATAAGGAGCAGGTCACTCCGGCTGGGACGACCAACAGGTTTCCGCACGTTTCGCCGGACGGGAAATGGCTGGCGTTCATGTCGGCGTCGCATGCCGGCGCGCTGGTGCGGCTGATGTCGCTGGCCGACGGCGAGACCCGGGTGATGGGGAACCTGGGCGTCTTGGGAGGGTCAATGGAGGCGCCTTGTTGGTCGCCGGACAGTAAGCGGCTGACATTCGTCAGCTATCAGGAGTTCTGAAGACCAGCCCCGGGTGTTGTATGATGGTTCGCTCTATGCAGCTGTTTCCTTTGCCCTCCGCCAAACGCGCCGCCGTGGAAGAGATCCAGGCTCAGACCGAGATCCTGGAGGCCATTCCCCCGCTCAAGCGCATTCTGAACGCCTTGCCCACCCTGGCCCTGGTCCTCAATCGAGAGCGCCAGGTCGTGCTCGCCAACCAGAGGCTGATCGAGTTCGCGGGCGCCACGGGGATCGACGACCTGTGTGGCTTCCGCCCGGGCGAGGTTTTGCGTTGCGTCCACGCCACCCAGACTCCCGAGGGCTGCGGCAGCACGGAACACTGCACCGTTTGCGGCGCGCTTCAGGCCATCGTCACCGCCCAGTTTGGAGTCGCGCAGACCCAGGTCTGCCGCGTGCTGCGGCGCACCGCTAGGGGCGAGGAGCCACTGGAACTGGAGATCTCGGCCTGCCCGGTCGAAATCGGTGGCAACCAGTTCCTGATTGTTTGCGCCAGTGACATTGGCGGCCACCTGCGCCGCGAGTCGCTCGAGAGCTGGATCATCCCAGAGGCTGTCGAGCTGGCGCTGGAGCTGGAGGTTCTGGCCACGACCCTATCCGCTCCCGACATGCAACCGGAAGGCCGGCACAACGTTACCGCCCGGATGGCGGTGGCGTCACGCGGCATCGCCACGTTGATGCGCGAGCACGCCGAACTCGCCGCCGCCGAAAGCGGCGACCTGGTGATTTCGCGGCGGACCGTCTCCGCGCTCGAGATTCTGCGCGACACCGCGCGCGAGCTGGAGTATCATCCGCTCGCCGACCGGCGCCGCATACGGATCGAGGCGGAGGACGCCAGCGTCGATACGGATCCCATGCTGGCGCGCCGTGTGATCGAGAAGCTTCTGCTCAACGCGCTCGAAACGACGCCCGAAGGCGGCGCGGTTACGGCGGGTTGCCAGGCGGCGGATCATGCCGAGTTCCGGATCCACAACGACGGCGAGATGCCGCGCGAGGTGCAGTTGCAGGTCTTCCAACGCTCGTTTTCGACTAAGGGCCGTGGCCGCGGCTACGGAACCTATTACGCGAAGCTGGTGGCCGAGCGCTACCTGAACGGGACGGTTTCGTTCCAGTCGAGCGCGGCGGAGGGCACCACTTTCTCGGTCCGTTTGCCGTCCGCCTGCTGACGCGCGCGGTGCGCTAGAAACACTAGTCCTAGTACTCACAAAACCGAAACTCAAAGATGAAGATGCGTTTATGACGCACCTGGATCAGTTTTGCCGCATCCTATGGATACAGTGCATCCCATAGAAAGTCACGTTCCCGTTCCGCCAAGCGAGTTGCCGCCCCTGGCCGGAATTCAGGCCCAGACGGACCTTGTGGCCGCCGTGTCATTCTTCGAACGCGTGCTCGACGCGATTCCCTCGATGGCCATGCTGCTCAATCCGGAGCGGCAGCTCCTGCTCGCCAACCGGCGGCTGGTGGAATTCGCCGGCGCCGAAGATGTCGATGAGCTCCGCGGGATGCGGCCAGGCGACATGCTGGGCTGCGTTAACGCGCTCGAGAGCTGTGGCGGATGCGGAACTACAGCGCATTGCGCTGTCTGCGGCGCTTTCCGCTCCATTGGGGACGCGCAGTTGGGTTACGGGCAGACGCAGATCTGCCTGATGGTGCGGCGCAGGGCAGGCGAAGACCAGTCCGTGGCGCTCGAGGTTTGGGCCGCACCGTTCGAAGTCTCCGGACAGCACCTCATCCTGGTTTGCCTGACCAGCGCGGAGGACCGGTTGCTTCGCGATCGTCTCGATCTGGCCGTGCTTCCACAGGCGATAGCTCTGGTGGCCGAGACGGAGGCGCTCACACGCGCTGCCGCCGATGACGCGGGCACTCCGGACGCCCGCCGCCGGTCGTTGAGCCTCCTCGAGGCCACCTCCAAGCGGCTCTCGCACGTGGTTCACGCGCCGGGCGAGCTGGCCGCGGCGGAGGGCGGAGAACTGGGCGTCACGGTACGCCAGGTTTCCGCGCGCGAACTGCTCTCGAGCGCTGCCGCGGAGCTCGCTTTCGGCGGCGGCGCGGGAGTCCGATTGGAGTCGTCCCAGGAGGACGCCGAGATTGAAACCGATCCCGATCTGGCGCGCAAGGTTCTGGCGGAGATTCTGCTCAATGCGACCGAAGCCGCTCCGCCATTGGGAGGCGCCAGCGCCGGCCTTCGGGTCTCGGAAACGCAGGTCGATTTCTGGGTCCACAATCCCGGCCAAATGGAGCGAACGGTCCAGCTTCGCGTCTTCTCCCGCGGCTTCTCGACCAGAGGTCCAGGCCGCGGATATGGAACCTATCAGGCCAGGCTTGTGACGGAGCGGTATTTGAGAGGTTCGTTGAAGTTCCGCTCGGCCGCCGGGGAGGGCACGACGTTCACCGTCCGCCTGCCCCGCGCCGCGGGCAGCACGAAAGGAAGGGCATGATTAGCGCCGGCATCATTGTCACCGATCCGGATTTCCGGAAACAGATTGTCGATTCCCTGAAGGGCATGGGCGTGCGGATCGAGTTCGCCGTGGAGGGCATCGCCGGACAGGCGCACCTGACGGCATCCACGAATCCGGACCTGCTGGTGCTCGACGTCAGCCAGCCGGGCATGCCGGGGGTAATGGCGGAGATCAAGTCGATCGGAGCGCCCGTTGAGGTCGTCGCGGTCCACCACCTGGGCGAGGCGGATGCGATCCTGACGGCGCTGCGGCTGGGCGCGAGGGAGTTCCTCTGGCCGCCGCTGAACGAGAAAGCGCTGGCCGCAGCGGTCCGGTCCATCGAAACCGAGAAGACACGGCGTGAAGCACGGCGCCAGGCGGCCACCGCGGTGGGTTTCCTGGCGGCTGCGGGCGGATGCGGCGCCACCACCATCGCCTGCCATGCGGCCGCCGACCTGCGGCGCTCCGGCGCGGGCCAGGTGGGCCTGCTGGATTTCGACCTCGCCGCGGGGATGGCCGGGTTCTGGTTCGGGACCGCGGCAAACTACTCGGTTCTCGATGCCGTGCACAATCTCGGCCGCATGGACACCAGCCTTTGGAAGGGGCTCGTCTCCGCCGTACAGCCACAACTGGACGTGCTGGCCGCGCCGGCCGAGATTCCACTCGGCGGCTTGCCAGGGGCGCGCGATTTTGCCGGCGTCCTGACCTATGCGCGCTGCCAGTATGACTGGATCATCGCGGACTTGGGATCCAACCTGACTGCCATTTCGGTGGCGCTCATCGAAGGTTTGAATACCCTCTATGTGGTGACCACGCCCGAGGTGTCGTCGCTGCTGCAGACCCGCAGGATCGTCCAGAAGTTGATCCAGCTCGACTGTCCCAAAGAGAAGATGAAGGTTCTGGTCAGCCGGGTCCACAAGGGCCAGCTCGTGTATCCCGACGACCTCAAGAGTATGATCGGTCTCCCCGTGGAGGCGGTCTTTCCGAGTGATCCTCTGGAAGTCGCTGAGGCGCACGCGTCGGGCCGGCTCATGGCGCCCAAGTCCGATTACGGAAAGCGCATCGCGCAGCTCTCGGCTGCACTCACTGGCAAGACGCTCGAAGAAGCGAAGCCTTCCCGGTTCTCGATGTTCCGCCTGCGGTCGCAGGAAGCCTAGCTGCGGCGCGGCGCCTGCCTTCTAGTACTGCGGGGGTCCGAGTACTAGAAAAAACCCCGACATAAGGCTCTCAAACCCCGTGCAGCCAGGTCGTTTTTGGTGCATTATTAAGAGGGGTTAATCATGACGAATCCCGCTCCCCTCCGGCCGAGCGAGCGCGCGCCCGCGGCCACGGTTCAGGCCCAGGCCGACCTTCTCGCCGTGGTCAAGCTGCTCGATCGCATCCTCGACGCCATTCCCGCGATGGCGGTGCTGCTCAACCCGCAACGGCAGATCGTGCTCGCCAACCGGCGTCTACTGGAATTCGCGGACGCCAGGGGGCCCCAGGAGGTGATCGGGCTCCGCTTCGGCGAGATCATGGAATGCGCGCGAGCGCTCGAAAGCGAAGGTGGATGCGGGACCACGCCAGGCTGTGCGGCTTGCGGCGCCCTCCATGCCACCCTGGACGCATATCTGGGCCATGCGGAGACGCAGGTTTGCCTGATGTTGCGGCGCACCAGCGAAGGAGACCGGGCCCTGGAGCTCGAGGTCTCGGCCTCGCCGGTCGACATCTCCGGCCAGCGGTTCACGCTGGTCTGCCTGAGCAGCGCCCGGAGCCGCATGCTTCGCGAACGTCTGGAGCGCAGCATTCTCCCGCAGGCGAAAGCGGTGGCAATCGAAATGGACGCACTGGCGCGAACCGCCGCGGATGACGGCGCCGGCGAAGAGGCCCGGCGCCAGGCCTTGGGCCTGCTCCAATCCGCGTCGAAGCGATTCGCCCGGATGGCCCAGGCGCATGCCGATCTCACCGCCGCCGAGACCGGCCGGCTGGCCGTGGTGCGCCGCGCTGTCTCGGCGCGAGAGCTGCTCTCCGAAACCGCCGGCGGGCCGGAGATCCGGTTGGAGACGCCTTCCGAAGATGCCGTGGTGGTTACCGATCCCGCGCTGGCCGGGAGCGCGCTCCGCGAGATCCTGTTGAACGCGCTGCAGGCCGCGCCGCCCGAGAGCGTGAGGGCCGGTTACCGGGTTTCGGAGACGCACGTGGATTTCTGGGTGCAGAATCCGGGCGAGATGCCGCTCGGGGTTCAGCTGCAGGTTTTTTACCGGGCCTTCTCGACGCGGGCGGCTGGCCGGGGATACGGAGCCTACTTCGCCAAGCTGGTCACCGAGCGCTACCTGGGAGGCTCCCTGTCGTTCCGTTCCCAAGCCGTGGAAGGCACGACGTTCACGCTTCGGCTACCGCGCGCTTTCAAGGAACAGGAGGTGCCGCATGCTTAGCGCCGGCATCGTAGTCACAGATCCGGAATTCAGGAGCGGCATCGTCCATGGCCTGCAATCCCTGGGCGTGCGGATCGCATTCGACAAGGAGGACGTGACGAGCCTGGCGCATCGGGAGAGCGCCCTTCTTCCCGACCTGCTGGTGCTCGACTTCAGCCAGCCCGGCATGCTGGCCCTCATGGCTGGAATCAAGACGGCCGGAGCGCCGGTCGCGGTGATCGCAGCTCACGGGCTGCGGGAACCGGAGGCAATGGTGGCAGCGATCCGGCTGGGCGCGCGGGAGTTCCTCTCGCCGCCGCTGAACGAACCGGTGCTGGCGGACGTTGTCCGATCCATCGACAATGAGAAGACCCAGCGCGTGAAGCGATGCCGGACGGCCCGCGCGGCCGGCTTCCTGGCGGCGACCGGCGGATGCGGGGCCAGCGTAATCGCCTGCCATACAGCCGCCGACCTGCGTCGCTCGGGCGCGGGACGGATCGGTCTGATCGACTTCGACCTCGCCTCGGGCATGGCCGGCTTCTGGTTCGGCTCCGACGGCACTTACTCGGTGGTCGATGCCATGCACAATCTGAGCTCGATGGACGCGAGCCTGTGGAAGACCTTCGTCTCCAACCCGCAGCCGCAACTGGACGTGCTGGCGGCGCCGGCTGCGATTCCGCTGGGCGCCTTGCCCGGTGCGCGCAGCTTCGCCGGCGTGTTGAGCTACGCGCGCTCGGTGTATGACTGGGTGGTGGCCGACCTGGGGGCGCAGCTTACGCCGGTCTCGCTGGCCCTGATGGAGGAGTTGGACTCCTTGTTCCTGGTGGCCACGCCGGACGTGGCTTCGCTGCTCCAGGCGCGCCGGATCGTCCAAAAGCTGATGCAGCTCAACTATCCCAAGGAGAGGCTCAAGCTCCTGGTGAGCAGGGTGCAGAAGGGCCAGGCGGTCTCCGCCGACCAACTGAGGAGCATGATGGGCCTGCCGGTGGAAGGTATCTTTCCGAACGACAGCCTGGAAATCGCGAACGCGCATGCATCGGGGCGGCTCATGGCGCCCACCTCCGATTTCGGCAGGCGCATTGCGCAGCTCTCCGCCAGGATGAGCGGGAGAACGGCGGAGGAGACGGAGGCGAAGCCTTCCCGGTTCTCGATGTTCCGGCTGCGAATGCAGGAAGCGTAAAACCGTGGGGCAGGACTCCAGTCCTGCAGCGGGTCTCCAGACCCGCCTAGGTCCAACTTCCTGAAACGAGGGAAGCCGGGCGTGCCATCCTGCCCCACAAGTCTCTGTCCTACTCGACCTGCTGGGCCGTGGTGGCGAGGACGCGGGCGTGGTCGTCCTTGACTTCGAGCCAGCCTCCCTCGACGCGGAGTGAGCGGTGGTGGCCGCCCGCGGTGTAGCTCAGGACGCCGGAACCCAACTCGGAGAGCAGCGCCGCGTGGCCGGGAAGGATGCCCACGTAGCCGTTGGCAGCCGGAATCTGCGCCTCGCTGACGTTCTCGCGCACCATCAGCCGCTCCGGCGTCGCCACTTCCAGCAGAAACGTATCCGCCATGGAACTAAGCCGTCGCCTTGTACTGCTCGGCGCGTTCGAGCACGTCCTCGATCGTCCCTTGCATGTAGAATGCCTGCTCGGGGATCTCGTCGTGCTTGCCCTGGACGATTTCCTTGAAGCCGCGGATGGTGTCCTCGAGCTTCACGTATTTGCCCTTCAAGCCGGTGAACTGCTCGGCCACGTGGAAGGGCTGCGACAGATACCTTTGCAGCTTGCGCGCCCGCGCGACGATTACTTTGTCGTCGTCCGAGAGCTCGTCGATGCCCAGGATGGCGATGATGTCCTGAAGGTCCTTGTAGCGCTGCAACACCTGCTTTACCGACTGCGCCACGTTGTAGTGCTCCTCGCCCACGACGCGCGGGTCCAGAATGCGCGAGGTGGAGGCAAGCGGATCGACAGCCGGGTAGATGCCCAGCTGGACGATCTCGCGCGAGAGGTTGGTAGTGGCGTCCAGGTGGGCGAAGGTGGTGGCGGGCGCCGGGTCGGTGTAATCGTCCGCGGGCACGTAGATGGCCTGCACCGAGGTGATGGACCCCTTCTTGGTGGACGTGATGCGTTCCTGCAACTCGCCCATCTCGGTGGCCAGGTTGGGCTGATAGCCGACAGCGGACGGCATGCGGCCGAGCAACGCCGAAACCTCCGAGCCGGCCTGGGTGAAACGGAAAATATTGTCGATGAAGAGCAGCACGTCCTTGCCCTCTTCATCGCGGAAGTACTCGGCCACGGTCAGCGCCGAGAGGCCGACGCGAAGGCGCGCTCCGGGCGGCTCGGTCATCTGGCCGTAGATCAGCGCGCACCGGGACTTGGTGAAGTCGTGGATGTCGATCACGCCCGATTCCTGCATATCGAGCCACAGGTCGTTGCCCTCGCGCGTGCGCTCGCCCACGCCGCCGAACACGGAGATGCCGCCGTGCTG
>CAZBQQ010000008.1:0-68973 GCA_964493965.1 uncultured Solibacteraceae bacterium | reverse complement strand
TGTGGCACACCGGCCACCCTGCGCCGGAGCAGTGCGAGGGGTGCACCTGGGTTACCTCGCAGGTCCGCGAGCTGTCCTATATTCATTCTCGCGACGTCACCTTCGCCGTGTTTTGCCAAGGCCCGTACGAAGAGAGCGCCCGGTACCGCGACTTCATGGGATGGGAAATGCCTTGGTACACGGCCCAGGACTCGCTCGACACCCTCCTGGTTGGACGCCGGGTGGGCAGGATGTACATCGTTTGCTACCTGCGACAAGGATCCAGTGTCTTCGAGACTTACTGGACGACGATTCGCGGCGTCGAGGCGATGGATAACAGTTATCGGTTGCTCGACTTGACCGTCTACGGGCGGCAGGAGATGTGGGAGGACTCGCCGACCGGCTGGCCACAACGGTTTAAAGGCGAGCAAAATTTCCGTACCGATGGACGTCCCACCGCCCAGTGGTCTCGCCTGAAGGCCGGGCATTCTGACGATCTGGGGACCGCCCCGCGCTAGAGGCGTCAGTCCGATGGCCCCGTCACGAGCCGCGGGAAACGGAGCATGGCATTATGACTGACACCACATCCCTCGCCAACCATCTCGAGCGAGTCATCTCCGGCATGCTTGACGCTCGCGCCTTCTTGGGCGTCTCAGCGCTGCTCTTCGCTGCCAGCGCGGCGGGAACAATCGTCTGGTGCGCGTCCATGTCGGCGATGGGCGGGATGCCGATGCCCGGCGGTTGGACGATGTCGATGGCGTGGATGCGCATGCCCGGACAGACGTGGACCGACGCCGCGGGGTCGTTCCTCGGCATGTGGGTCGTGATGATGGTGGCGATGATGCTCCCGTCCCTTGTCCCAATGCTGCGGCGCTACCGCCAGGCCGTCGGCGGGACGGGCGAGACGCGCCTCGGTCCGCTGGCTGCGCTCGTGGGCGTGGGTTACTTCGTCGTCTGGACCGCGTTCGGAATAGCCGCTTTTCCGTTGGGCGTCGCGCTGGTGGCGGTCGAGATGCAGCATCCGGCGCTGGCGCGCGCTGTGCCGCTCGCGGTCGGCATGATCGTCCTCATCGCCGGAGCCCTCCAGTTCACCGGGTGGAAGGCGCGTCACCTCGCCTGTTGCCGGGAGGCACCCGGGCGCGGCTGTACGCTACCGGCCGACGCGGGCACGGCTTGGCGACACGGCCTGCGCCTCGGCCTCCACTGCAGCTACTGCTGCGCCGGCCTGATGGCGATCCTCATGGTCATCGGGGTCATGGACCTCCGCGCGATGGCTGTCGTGGCGGCCACCATTACTGTCGAACGACTCGCACCGGCTGGTGAGCGCGTAGCGCGAGCCATCGGGGCAGTCGTGGTTGGGGTAGGGTTAATCCTGATCGTGCGAGCAGCCGGGCTCGTATGACGGGCGGTGCGACCGGTGAGGGACAATCTCGGTAGCCGCCCAGGCCGCACCCTCCTCGACGTTCGGATCTCCTCCGAGCGGATGGTCGGGTCCTCGGAAACTGACCCATCACCGAGCAGCCGGGAAAGGCCGAATGGATCCACTCGCCACGGGCCACAACCGCGTCAGCCCAGGCAGTCCGCGATGTCCTTCTCGTGGATGGCGCCTTCGCGGATGACCTTCCAGACCGCCTCGGTGACGTCGATGGTGGTGGGGCCGGGGCCCACGCAGAGGCCGCCGTCGAGGACCAGGTCGAGGCGGCCGTCCATCTGGCCGAAAACCTCGATGCCGCTGCGGCAGGTGGGCATGCCGGAGATGTTGGCGCTGGTGGCGATCAGCGGGTGGCCCAGGCGCTCGAGCAGTCCCGCCGCGACCACCGAGCGGGATTGCCTCAGCGCCAGCCGGCCGGTGTTCCCCGTCACCCGGAGCGGCACGTTGGCCGAGGCCGGAACGATAATCGTCAGCGGGCCCGGCCAGAAGTGGCGCGCCAGGACGTGGAAGCGGGCGGGCATCTCGCTGGCCAGATCCTGGGCCATCATGAGGTCGCTCACCAGGAGCGGCAGGGAGCGGTGCGGCTCGCGCCCTTTGGCCCGGAAGACCTTGCCGACGGCGTTGAGGCTGAAGGGGTCGGCGACCAGCGAGTAGAGGGCGTCGGTGGGGATGGCGACCACGGCGCCGCAGCGGATGGCGGCGGCCGCCCGGTCCAGTGCTTCGGGGGACGGGTGCTCGGACTCAATCTCAACCAGGTCGGTGGCCATTAGCAGTTATTCAGTGTAAGCGAAGCGGGTGCCGGACCGCTAGAGTTATTTGGCTCCGATGGCCTCGGCGACTTCGACGGCCATCTGGTAGCGGCCAAACGGCGCGCTCAACTGCACGCCTGCAACCAGGGGGCGGACGCGCCGGACCATCTCCTGGGCCATGGCGATGCCTTCCTGGCGGGCCTTATCGGCTGTGTCGGCACGGCGCATCCGCTCCATGAACTCCTCCGGTACCGGCACGCGCAGCTCGTTGACCATGAACTCGGCGTTGCGATAGCTGGTGAGCGGCCAGATCCCCGCGACGAGCGGGATGCGGACGTGCTCGATGCGGCGGCAGAACTGCTCGAGCAGGTTCACGTCGAAAACCGGCTGGGTGACGACGTATTCGGCGCCGGCCTGCACTTTCCACTCGAAGCGGCGGATCTCTTCGTCCAGGTTGACGGCGCCGGGATTGGCGCCCACGCCCAGCACAAGGGAGGTCTGGGAGCCTACGGGATTGCCCCCCAGGTCGAGGCCGTGGTTGAGGTTGTTGACGATGTTGGAGAGGCCGATGGCGTCCACGTCGAAGACCGCCGTCGCGGCCGGGTAGGCGCCCATGCGCGGCGGATCTCCGGTGATGCAGATCAGGTTGCGGATGCCGGCGGCGTGCGCGCCGAGCAACTCGGACTGGATGCCGAGGATGTTGCGGTCGCGGCAGCAGAAATGGAGGACCGCTTCGATGCCGGCCTGCTGCTGGATCAGCATGCAGGTGATCTGAGCGCTCATACGCGCCGAGGCGCGGGGGCCGTCGGGCACGTTGATGCAGTCTATTCCCGCTGCCGCGCACACGCGTGCTCCCTCGATTTCCTTGGAGGCGTCAACGCCGCGGGGTGGCAGGATCTCGACGAAGGAAACGAAACGCCCGGCGGCGAGCTTGGCGCCCAGCTGCGACTTGTCGGCCATCGGCACCGCCGTCATGGCCTGCGCGCGTGCGGCCGGCTCTTCCACGGTGACGGCCAGGCCGCGCCGCACCGGCTGGAGCGAACGCGCTTCGGAGCGTATAAGGCGAATGTGCTCGGGCGTGGTACCGCAGCATCCGCCGATGATCTTGACTCCCGCCTGGATAAAGCGCCGCGCGTATTGCGCCATGTATTCGGGCGAGCAGAGATAGATCTTGCGGCCTTCGACCGTGGCCGGGTGGCCGGCGTTCGGCATCGCGCTAAGCGGCTTGTGCGTGTGGGGCGCCATCTTCTCGATGGTCTCGAGCGCCACCTTGGGACCGACGGAGCAGTTCAACCCGATCGCATCGATCGGCCATTCCTCTAGCTTCTGGGTGAAGACCGCGGTCTCAGTGCCGTCCGGCATGTTGCCGAAATCGTCGATGGTGACCTGGACCACGATGGCCATGTCCGGGCCGGCGGCTTCGCGGGCGGCGGTGACGGCCTCACGCAGCTCGTCGATGGAGCCGAACGTTTCGAGGATGAGCAGGTCGACCCCGGCGGCCACCAATGCCGAGGCATGCTCCAGGAAAGCGGCGCGGGCTTCGGCGAACGAGGTGCGGCCCAGCGGCTCGATGCGGATGCCGAGCGGGCCGATGGAGCCCGCCACAAAGGCCTGACCGGCGGCGGCTTCGCGCGCCAGACGCACTCCGGCCTGGTTGATCGCCGCCAGCTTTTCGACGAGGCCGTAGCCGGCCAGACGGATGCGATTCGCGCCGAAGGTGTTGGTTTCGAGAATTTCGGCGCCGGCCTTGACGTACTCTTCGTGAAGCTCACGCACCATCGCGGGCGCGGACAGATTCAACTCGTCGTAGCAGCGATTGATGAAGACGCCCTTGGTGTAGAGCATGGTGCCCATGGCGCCATCGGCGACCAGGACGCGGTTCGAAAGCTGCTCGCGGAACTCGGCTGCACGCGAGGGGGCGGGGGTAGCGGGAGTGGTGGTCTGGGGCATTTTTTCGGGAGGTTGTTAGTAATCGTAGCATAATGCTCTAGATGGAATTCCCGAGGTTCGTTGGCGCATGCGCGGCCAAGCCGCTCAGCGTTGTTTTTGCCGCTTGGCTCTTGTCCGCCACGGTAGGCTTCGCGCAGCAGGGCGGGAAGCGCACGTGCGACGTGCCCCTGGTCGTGGAAGCGTACGATCCGTCGTCGCGGAATAATGCGCTAGTGAAAACTCTGGGGGTGAAGGACCTGTTAGTCCAACTCGGGACCGAGTGGTTTTCCGTGGCGAGCGCGACCATCGATGATGGGCCGAAGCGTGTCGCCGTCATCCTCGACGGTACTGGGCGAATCTCCCAAGACGAGTGGAAAATGGAGGTGGAGATGGCTGCCACCTTCGTCGAGCATGGGCGGAGCGGGGATACGTTTACCCTGCTTCTGGCAGGAGCGAGCAGCGCTCCGAGCTCGTTTGCTCCCGCCAAGGAGATAGGAAGGCAGCTGCACAAATTGCAGTCCTCTCGCCGGGCATCCACTGACTCGGGCGGATCCACTTATGATGCTCTGCTTGCAGCGGGCAACTTACTGAATCCTCCAAGATTCGGCGACTCAATCTACTTGTTCGGCCGCGGCGACGACTCCGGTAGCACGGCCGGGTTGGAGCAGGTTCAAGATTTGCTGTTGAAAAACGGCCTGCGATTCTGCGGTTTGAGCTTGTCCGCCTCCCTGACCTCAGAGGTATTGCAGTTGAGCCGTAGGACGGGATGCGTCTTCTCGTTTACCTCGCTGAAGACCCTGTCTCTGCCGGCCATGCAGGGTCCCCATGACATGGGACTTATTCCGCCGCAACTCTCGCTGCAGAAGGCCGCTCTTGGCCGTTCCTTTGCCCAACTCGCCGCTCCCTACCGGGTTGGGATCCCGGCGTCTTTGATTCCGGCTCGGATGGAGCTGAAGTTCGACGTACCTACGGCCGAGGAACGCAAGATCGATGTGCGGGATGAATACTATCCGGGCGTGGTGTATCCGTGCTCGCCGCCTCGGCCATGACGTGAGGCCAGTCACTGCAGGAGAGCCGCGCTCAGTTGCCCGTAGGCCGACTCCGAGTAGGGGCTCGTACTCATCCAGCGCACCCGTGCCTCGCCGTCGAGCACAACCACATACGAATGCTTGTCCGTCGTCACAGCGAGGCGATCCTTCCAGAACGCTTCGTCCTTGTAGGTCAGGATCGTTTGTTCCCAGAGGGCGGGCGGCATGCCACCTTTGATTCCCGATACGGCCATTCGACGAACCAGGCGCGGGACGGACTCGAGCTCAATCACCCGGAAGGCGATGACAGGGCTCGCGCGGCCAACATCCTTCGCCAGACGGTCGTTCCAGAGGCGGGAATCGGCGCTGGCGGCTTTGGCAAACGAAAACACAAGCACACGGCTGCGCCCGGCGCCCGCGGCGGGAAGATCCAGCGGCTTGCCCGAGAGCGTCTCGCCGTGCAGCACCGGCAACGCGTCGCCCGGGTGGAGAGGTGCCGCAGTGGCGGCCATGGACACAATCGAGAACGCCATCGAAAGTAGCCGCATCATTCCCACAGCCCTACTTGCATGGTAGCGTGCCAGACTCTGGCGCCATTCCTCGCTCATGGGAGTGAGGAGGATTACCCATACATCTGGCGGATGGCGACCCCGCTGCATGCCTATGCCAGCGCACCCGCTGCGGGGACGGTCGGCATCGGGCTGTTCTTCAGGGCGGACCCCACCTCTCCCAACCCTCAGGGCTCGCTTGCACCATCTCCGGCTACATGATTCGGCAGCAGGTCGCCTGCCTCACCACGGCGGGTGGTATCGTGCCTACATGTCGGGAGTGGATGCCGCGGCGCTGGCCGCAGCGGTGCTCTGGATTTACCTGCTGGTGGGGCGCGGCTTCTTTTGGTGCACCCGGGAGGCGCGGCTCGCGAGCCGGCCCGCGCCCCCGCGCCGCATCGCCATCGTGATTCCAGCGCGCAACGAAGCGCTGCTCATCGGGAAGGCGGTCGCGTCGCTCGCCGCGCAGGATTACGGCGGCCCCTTCGACCTCTTCGTCGTGGATGACCACAGCACGGACCGGACGGCGGAGGCTGCGTCCGGGGCGCACGTTGTCGCAGCCGGACCGCTGCCGGAAGGCTGGACCGGGAAGCTCTGGGCGGTTTCCGAAGGCGTCCGAGCGGCCGCGGCTTTCGAGGCCGACTACTTTCTGCTCACCGACGCCGATATCGTCCACGCGCCGGTCAGCTTGTCGCGGTTGGTGGCGCACGCGGAGGCCGGCGGATACGACCTGGCGTCGCTGATGGTGGAACTGCGATGCGAGACGCTGGCCGAGCGGGCGCTGATCCCGGCCTTTGTGTTCTTCTTCCTGAAGCTGTATCCGCCGCGCTGGATTGCGAACACGAAGCGCAGGACGGCGGGCGCGGCGGGCGGCTGCATGCTGGTGCGGCGCGACACGCTCGAGCGGATCGGCGGCATCGCGACCATTCGCGCGGAGCTCATCGACGACTGCGCTCTCGCGAAAGCGGTGAAGCGCGGTGGCGGGCGCGTCTGGCTGGGGCTGACTTCGCAGGCGCGCAGCATCCGGCAGTACGCGAGCTTCGCCGAGGTGGGGCGCATGATCTCGCGCACGGCGTTTACCCAACTCGGCTACTCGCCGCTGCTGCTGGCCGGGACCGTGCTGGGGATGTCGGCGATCTACCTGCTGCCGCCGGTGCTGGCGCTCGGCTTCCGCTCGTGGCTGGCGGCGCTGGCCTGGCTCATGATGATGGCCGCGTACGCGCCGGTGCTACGGCTCTACCGGCGCTCGCTCGTGTGGGCGCCCGCCCTGCCGCTGGTGGCGCTATTCTACACCGCGGCAACGGTGGCCTCGGCGATCGAGTACTGGAGGGGCCGCGGCGGGGCATGGAAAGGGCGAATGCAGGCGGGGCGGCGGAGCTAAAGAGTTCGCTGGTGCAAGAACGCCGGAATGTCTCGTGAACCGTGCGTCACGGCCACAACTTCACCCGGCACGCGCTCGGCACGATAGATGACGAGGTAAGAGCCAACAGGCCAGAACAGGACCGAATAGGCCGTGAGATCCTGGCGTTTGTGGCCCATGCCCGGAGTGCGCGCCAGCGCTTCAAGGGCGTCGAAAGGGTCGCCGACCAGCCTGTCGGCGGCGTCGACGCTGTCGGTAGCTATGTACTCCCAGATGTCCTCCAGATCGAGCGCCGCGTCGGTGCTGAGAACGTAGGCGCTCATGCGCTCTTTTTGCGGCGGTCTTCGGATTTCTGGCGGTGCCGGGCACGGGCTTCTGCCGGATCCACGTGCTCCCCACGATCAAGCGCGGCCAAGCGCCGGTCGAGTTCCTTGTTGAACTCGGAGAGTTGGGAGGCGCGGGCCCTTTCGTGTTCTTCCAGAAGGCGGAGGGCCTCCCTCACAACTTCGCTCGCGGAGTTGTAGCGGCCTGTCTGAACCTTGGTGTTGACGAACTTCTCCAGCTCGGGAGTAAGCGAAACGTTCATAAGGGGCCTCCATGGAATTCTCCCAACAGAGTATCGTCGATAACAATCTTTGTCAATGTATGGCATTGCGGGCCCTGGCGTAGCCGTGAGGTTCCTACCAGATGGTGAGATCGACCGGCGATCCCGTGGCGCAGCCCAGGATCTTGGCGGCGGAGGACTGGTTGGCGACGACTTCGAGGTAACCCGAGCTGCCCACGACCACCAGCGGTTCGCCCGGCGCGCCTTCGGCGAAGGTGGCGTTCAGGTGGTCGATGGTGGCGGTGCCGCAATGGAGCTGGAACGGCCGGTCCGCGAGGCTGGGGAATTCTGCGATGTGGAGGTTCGTGATCAGGTTGCCGAAGTGGTCCGTCTTGAGAACCGTGCCCTGCCAGACGCGCTTGCCGATGCGCTGCGGCTCGGCAAAACGCAGCCGGCAATAATCCTGAATGAGGCGGCCGAAGCTGGCCGGGCGCGCGCCCTTGGCCAGGTGCGCGGCGGTTGGCGCGAAGATGTCGCGGCCGTGGAAGGTGCGGCTGATGGGCTTCAGAAAATGCTTGTCCGAGGTGACCGCTCGCACCTTGTGCTTCTCGCGGGCGTAGATCATCGACAGCACGCCGTTATCGGGCGCGACGAAATACTGCCCGGCGGCCTCGGCGATGATGGGCCGGCGCGCGGTGCCGACGCCGGGATCGATCACCACAACGTGCACCGTCTTCTTCGGGAAATAGCAATAGGCTTCGCTGATGACGAAGGCGGCCTCGGTGATTTCGAAGGCGCTCACCTGGTGCGTGATGTCGACGATCTCGGCCGTGGGGCAGATGCGCAGGATCACGCCCTTCATGGTCCCGGTGAAATGATCCGAGAGGCCGAAGTCCGTTGTGAGTGTAACGATGGGTCGCGCCATAATGGGATGAGGCCCGCCAGCAATGAACCGCTACTATTTCGATCACAACGCAACCACGCCGGTCTCGCCCGAAGTGTTCGAGGCGATGGCGCCGCTGTTGCGCGAGGATTTCGGGAACGCCTCCAGTATCCACTATTACGGCCAGCGGGCGAAACAGCATCTGGAGACGGCGCGGCGGCAGATGGCGGAGCTGATCCACGCACAGGCGCAGGAGATCGTGTTCCTGAGCGGGGGTACGGAGGCCGACAACCTGGCGCTGTTCGGCGTGGTGCGCAACTCGCCGCGGCCGGCGAGGCACGTGATCACGACGGCGATCGAGCATCCGGCGGTGCTAGGAGCTTGCGCGCAACTTGAGCGCGAGGGCGTGGAGGTCACGCGCGTGCCGGTCGGCCCGGAAGGCATAGTGGATCCCGGCGATATACGACGAGCGCTGCGGCCTTCGACGGTTTTGATTTCGGTGATGCACGCCAACAACGAGCTCGGCACGGTCCAGCCGATCGCGGAGATCGCCGGGATCGCGCACGAGGCCGGCGCGGTGTCCCACTCGGATGGCGTGCAGGCGCTGGGCAAGATTCCCGTGGACGTCGAGGCGCTGGGCGTGGACCTTTACTCCATCACCGGGCACAAGGTGTACGCGCCCAAGGGCGAAGGTGCGCTCTTCGTTCGCAAGGGGACCGCGATCGGCTCGATCCAGTTCGGCGGACACCATGAGCGGGACCGGCGGCCGGGGACAGAGAACGTTCCAGGCGCGGTGGCGTTCGGAGCAGCGGCGGCATGGCTGATCGAGAACGGTCAGGCGGAGGCGGCGCGGCTTCAGGGCTTGCGCGACCGCATGGAGGCGGCGATTCTCGGTCGAGTGCCCGGCGCCAGCGTCAACGGCGGCGGTGCGCCGCGCACGCCCAACACCTCCAGCATCTGCTTTGACGGCATCCGCGGAGAAGCGCTGGTGATCGCGCTCGATCTGCGCGGGTTCGCGGTGTCGAGCGGCGCGGCCTGCTCGAGCGGCGCCGTGGAGCCATCGCACGTGCTCACGGCCATCGGCCTCAGCGCGGACCGCGCGCGCGGCACCATCCGCTTTTCCCTGGGCCGGCTCAATACAGCGGAGCAGGTGGATGCGCTGGTGGAGGCGCTGGTGGAAGCGGTTGGCCAGCTTCGGCGGATCGCGCCAGCGGAGCGGGCGCATGCCTGACAACATGGTCGCGGTCGCGATGAGCGGCGGCGTGGACAGCTCGGCCGTAGCGGGCTTGCTGCACCGCGAGGGAGTGCCGGTCATCGGGCTCACCATGCAGCTCTGGAACCAGCGGCGGCTGCCGGATCTCGCTTCCGACCGCGCCACGGGCCGCTGCTGTTCGCTCGAAGACGTCTACGACGCGCGGCGGGTGGCGGAGCAACTCGGCATCCCCTACTACGTGGTGAATTTCGAAGAGCGGTTCGAGCGCGAGGTGGTGCGGCCTTTCATCGACGAGTACCTGGCGGGGCGGACGCCGGTTCCTTGCACGCTGTGCAACAACTTCGTCAAGTTCGACCAGTTTCTGGAGATGGCGGCCTCGCTCGGCGCCGAGCGGATCGCCACGGGCCATTACGCGCGGCTGCGGTTCGATGAGGGCGCGGCGCGGTATCTGCTCTATCGCGCGGTGGACGAGACGCGCGACCAGACCTACTTCCTGTGGGGGCTCACGCAGGCGCAGTTGGCGCGGACGCTGTTTCCGCTGGGCGAGTACCGCAAGTCGCGGGTGCGCGAGATGGCCGCGGAGATGGGCCTCGCGGTGGCGGCCAAGGGCGACAGCCAGGAGATCTGCTTCGTGCCCAACGGCGACTACGCGGCCTTCATCGACGCCTACTTCCGCGAGCAGGGCGCGGACCGCGAGCGCACGCGGGGCGACATCGTCTCGACCGATGGCCGCACGCTGGCGCAGCATGACGGTGTGCACCATTTCACGGTGGGGCAGCGGCGCGGGCTGAACGTTGCGGTGGGCGAGCCGCTCTATGTGATCGCGACGGACCCGGTTTCCGGCCGCGTCACGGTCGGCCGGAACGAGGACTTGCTACGGGCGAGCGCGACGGTTCGCGAGGTGAACTGGATCGCGTTCGAGAGCCTGACGGTGCCGCTGCGCGCCGAGGTGAAGATCCGCAACAAGCACACGGCGGCGCCGGCGACGATCGTCCCGGGCGCGGAGGCCGGCCACGTCGAGGTCCGCTTCGACGAACCACAGCGCGCGGTCACGCCAGGCCAGGCCGCCGTGTTCTACCAGGGGGACCTGGTGCTGGGCGGCGGCTGGATGGACTGATGAATCATTCACTCACAGTGCGGTTTCCGCCGGACCTCGCGGAATGGCTGGAGCGAACCGCCCGCCTGAAGGGCGATTCGCGAAGCCGCATGGTCCGGATGGCGATCGAGACAGCACGGGCATCCGGCAAGCAGCCGCAACTCGTCCTTAGCCTGGCAGGCGTGGTCGAAGGGCCGGCCAACCTGTCCTCGCGCGGGAGTTTTTCCCCAAACTGAAAGCCCTCGCGTAGAGCAACTTCCCTCGGGCGCTCGGCAACCGCAGGGACTTGCAGCCGTCGCCTACTTCTTTGTCGCCTCAGGCGCCGGCTTCTTGGCCGCATCGGACTCGCGGCTGTACACGATCTTCTTCGTCCCGCCCTCGCAGCTTCCGACCACCTTGCCTTCGGCTTCCTTGTCCTTCGCCACGATATCGAGCGTGTACGCCTTGACCCCCTTGGCGTCCAGACCCTTTGCGATCTCCGACTTCAGGTCTTCGCAGGGCTTCCCCGCCACCGCGTACCCGGATAGCGATCCCAACAGCAGAAAAGCAAATACCAGTGGTTTTCTCATCCTTTTGTCTCCTTCACCCCGCAAGGCAGCATATCACAGCGTCCGGTAAGCCGTTTGCCTGGTCCGGGGACCCTTCGGAAAAGTACCGGGCTAGTCCGTGGGGGACCTGGAGTACTGTGCCCCCCCCGCCCGCCCACCGCAAGAGAAGGCCGTTCGGCCCATTGCCCTCGCCGCCGCTCTCTGACATGCTTGTTGGTGGCTTCATATACAATGGGAACCAGGCTTAAACGCACCAGCGGTTTCAGATCCGAATCGACCGGCGCCATGAAGGTCTTGTGTGTCATACCCGCGCGGGGCGGGTCGAGCAACGCCCCACTCCAGAACATCCGTATGCTGGCTGGGAAACCCCTGCTGGCCTATACGGCCGAGACGGCGCTGGCCGCCGCGCACCTCGCGGGCGTCGTTCTGAGCACGGACGACCAGGACGTCGCGGAAGTCGGGCGGCGCTGCGGGCTCCAGCCGTTCCTGCGTCCCGCCGGAGCGCCGGCCGACAACCGGGCCATGGCCCAGGACGCGGTGAAGCAGTTCGAGGCAACCGGCGAGACCTGCGACGCAGTGTGTATTCTGGACCCGGCCACGCCCTTCCGCCGGCCCGAGGACATCGACCGATGCATCGCGCTGCTGGAGAAAGCGGGCGCCGATGCGGTGGTGAGCGTGGTTCCGGTCCCGCAGGAGTATCACCCGCGGCAGGTCTACCTGCAAGCGGCGGACGGGTCGCTGGCGCCGGTTAGCGGCTCCGCGGATCTGCCCCCGGCCTTTCACCACGATGGCTCCGTGTACGTCATCCGCCGCGATGCTCTGATGAACGGCCAGGGCCTGCTGGCGGGGCGCACCGTCGGCTACGTCGTGGACGCGGTTCGTTTCGTCAAGCTCGACCGTCCGGAGGACTGGGGGCGCGCCGAGCGCATCGCGCGACTCGGAAGCCACAATGCGACCGCGGGCCGGGTCGCTCCTCTAGCAGGACCGCGGCTCAACCTGGCGTCAGGCTGGATGCCGACGCCCATCGCGGACCCGCTGGTTTCCACTGGCGTCGGTCTGCTGCGCGAAGGCCTGCTCGGCTCATCTCCGGTGGCGCAAGGGAAGTATCTGGACCCGGTGTGGAAGGCGGCCAATCCGCGCTGGCGCGAGGTCGAGACGCCGTTCCTGATTCGCGACGGCCTGCTCCCGCCGGGGCGCGAGATCGCCGCGTACGAGTTCCTGGAGCCAATCTCGCCAGCCCTGTTGGTGCCCCGCTCGCGGCCGGGAGCCGCGCCCGCCGTCCGAAGGATAGAGGACCCGTTCCGGCCGCATGCGGAATTGCCACCGGACATGCGCCCGGCCGAGACTCCGCTGGTGGCCGCGCTCGCCAGCCGGCACCTGGAAGGACCCGGCCTAGAACGCTCGCGCGAACCGAACCGGCGGGAGATCGCCGGGGGCTCGCGAGCGTTCCCTCAAGCCGTGCCGATCGAGTTTTCCGGGCTCCTCGGAAAGGCCGCCGGCACTGTCCGGCCGGTGCGGCTGTTCAAGCTCGGCGGCGCGGAACTCGGGCCTGCGCGGAAGAGCCGTCCCTTCGCCCGGCCATGGCCTGCGGCTGTGCTGGAGGCGGCTTTCTTCCCCGACCCGCAGCCTCGCGATCCGGCCTCGGACGACCTGGTGGCGCGCGAACGGCTGGTCCAAGCCATCGCGATCCGGCGAGACGGGCGATTGCTCACGCTTGCCGCGAGCACGCGGATGGCGCGGGTAGAGGTGATCGACACGCACGCCACGGAAATGCCCGCGGCCCGGCCCCTGGTATTCGGACATCCGCTGGCAGGCGCGCATACGTCCGTGGTGTGGAACCGCGCGCGGGTGCAGGCCTCGAGGTGGCTGGCCGAGAACTGGGAGCGCTTCGCGCGCGAGTCGGTGGTGGTGGTCTTTGCGTCGGCCGCCTCGCGGGCCCAAGGCGTCCAGTGGCCGGCGGCTAGCGCGCCGGCGTTCGCGCATCCGCCTGAACGGCCGGCCAAGGCAGGCAGCAGGACGAAGGTGGATGCCTACGGGCTGTACGCGTTCCCGCTGCCCGAAGCGGGCGTGCCTCGAAGCGCGGAGCTGCGGACCCTCCTGCGCGGCGCCGCGGTTAAGAAGATTGCGTCGCCATCGCTCAGGCCCGACACGAAGAGCGCGGTCTTCGCTACCCCGTTGGGCACTGAGTTTCATGGATCGGGCGACCCCATGCACACGCCCCTCTTCCAGGGCGTTCTGAAAGTCGCGATGATGCCCGGAGGCGTGTTCCACTTCGTCGAGATCGAGGACCACGACGACGACGGCACCTGGTCGCGCGCGCCCTACTACTCGGCCAAGCTGCTCATCCCGGCTTCGGGATGCGGCGTGCCTTCGCCCGCCTGGTTCGCCGCCAACGGGTACTTCGGTGTGTTCGCCGGACCTTATGCGGGCCGCGGCGCGCATTCTCGCGTATACGGCGAGTTCCCGGCCGCGCCGCAGGTGGTTCTTGCGCACGACATGGTAGAACTGCTGGCGATGGACTTCGCCGCCATCGCCGAATCCGGCTCGTCACGGTGGCGGCTCCCGTTCAAGAAAACGGCGATGTTCACCTGAGAAGGGCCTCCGGTTGGCACAGCGCTCTTTCCTTCGCAATGCGCTCGAATACGCGGCCGCGGCGAGCGTAGTCGCCTCGCTCCGGTACACGCCGCTGCCCGTGGCGCGCACCTTGGGGCGAGGGTACGGGCGACTGCTGGATCTGGCGCTGCCGCGCCTGCGGCGTGTGGCCATGTGCAACCTGGCGCTGGCCATGCCGGAGAAAACCGAGAGCGAGCGGCGGCGGATCGCGGACGGCGTGTTCGATTCAATCGGCCGCTTGCTGGCTTGCTTCGCGAAGTTCCCGCAAATCGTTCATGGCGACCTTTCCCGCTGGGCGCGGTTTGAGGGCTATGAGCACGTCGAAGAGGCGCGGCAACAGGGCCGCGGAGTCCTGCTCGCTACGGCCCACCTCGGCAATTGGGAACTGGGGGCGCTCGCGCACGGCCTCGCCGGCGAACCCATGGACGTGGTGGTGCGGCCGCTCGACAACCCGTGGATCGACCGCCTGGTGGCGCGGCGGCGCGCAGCGTGCGGCAACCGCGTGATCGAGAAGCGCGAGGCAGCGCGGGCGATTTTCAAGGCGCTCGCGGCCAACCGGACCGTCGGCATCCTGATGGACCAGAACTCCAGCCTGGACCAGGGAACATTCGTCGACTTCTTCGGGATGCCGGCTTGCGCCGCGACGGGATTCGCCAGGATCGCAGCCCGCAGCGGCGCGACCGTCATCCCGGCGTTCGCGCTGTGGTCCGAAAAAGAGCGGCGGCACGTGGTGCGGTACTACCCGCCGGTCGAGATGACCGGCTCGGCCGAGGAAGACACCGCGCGCCTGCAGAAGCGGCTCGAGGCGATCGTGCGCGAGTATCCCGATCAGTGGCTGTGGATCCACCGCCGATGGAAAACGCGGCCGCCCGGCGAGGCCCCGATCTACTAGGGTTCTGCGGAGGCCCGTGGCGCAGGCTTCAGCCTGCCGTGTCGGCACTCCTGCCGACACTTTGGCGTCGAGACGCGGCACGCACGAGTGCGCAAGGCCACTTAGTTATCCCGGATGCGGACGGCCGGAGTGGGGCGGCTCTCCAGAGCTGCGCCGGACGTCGACGTCCGGCTTCCTTCGTTTCAGGAAGTTGGACGGAGGCGGGTCTGGAGACCCGCTGCAGGACTGGAGTCCTGCCCCACGTTTTCTGCCCGGTCTTGCGAAAACTAAGTGGCATTGCGCATGAGTGCGTGCGCCACAAGCAACACTACCTCGGCAGGGTGGTCCGCCCTCGAGCATAGTCGGGAAGCCGCCGCCCAGCGGGCGCAGGAGGCAAGACCTGGGCTTCTACTCCGCGCGCAGTGCCACCACGGTAATGTCGTCGCCCTGCACCGGATCGGCCGCCTGGGCCGCTTCGATCAGGGCCGCGATCAGCGCATCCACCGGGGCGCCCTGGCAGCCGCGCAGAATCTCCAGCACCCGCCCCTCGCCGAATTCCTCGTCGCTCTCGATGCCGGCCTCGCTGACGCCGTCGGAGTAAGCGACCAGCGTGTCGCCGGGAGACAGTTGGACCGACCGCTCCTCGCAATCCCAATCGCGAAACGCTCCCAGCACGGTCGCGGTTGTGCCGAGCCGTTCCACACCGCCGCCGGCGCTCGCGATCACCACCGGCGCGGGATGGCCGCAGTTGACGTACCGCAGCCTCCGCGTTCCCTCGTCGTACTGCCCGAAGAAGAGGGTGGCGAACTGCTCCGGGGGCGTCGAGTCGAAGAACAGCCGGTTGACCGCGCACAGCAGCGAGCGCGGGCTGTCCAGCGCGATGGCGGCGTGGCTGCGGAAGCAGCCCTGAAGGTTGGCCATCAGCAGAGCGGCCGCAATTCCCTTCCCCGAGACATCCGCCAGCACGAAGCCCAGCACGCCCGGAGCGAGGTCGAAGAAATCGTAGTAGTCGCCGCCCACTTCGCGTGCCGGCGCGCAGCGGCCGGCGTAGGCGGTCGAGCTAAGGATGTGGCTGGCCGGCGGAAAGAGCCGCTGCTGAACGTTGCGCGCGATCTCGATCTCGGTGCGCGCGCGCGATTCGGCCCGGCGCCGCAACGCGCCCTCGCGGGCCTGCTTCTCGACCATCCCGAGCAGCCGCTGGTTGTCCCACGGCTTCTGCACGAAATCGACCGCGCCGCGGCGCATCGCTTCCACCGCCAGGTCGATGTTGCCCCAGGCCGTCATCACGATCACCGGAGGCGGGCTCTCGGCGCCGTGCAACTGGGCCAGCAGGTCGAGGCCCTCGCTGCCCGAAGTGGTGTCGCGGGCATAATTCAGATCCATGAGGATGAGATCGTAGTCCGCGGCCTCGGCCGCGCGCAGCAGACCCTGCGGCGAATCCACCAGGTCCGCCAGATGCCCGGCTCCCTTGAGCAGCAGCCGCAGCGCCTCCAACACATCCGAACGGTCGTCCGCCACCAGCACGTGCAGCGGTCCGATCTCAACGCTCGTGGTCATTTGAACTTCCAGGGTTGCACGTTAGCTGCCATCCGACAACTCCATGACGCCCATGGCCCGGAGAAGGGAGCGCGAAGAGGCCGGTGTCCGATTCTGGGACGCCACGCTTCCAGTTTCGGGCGCTATGCTCAGAAACGGTGGCGGACCTCTTCACGCTGGGCCATTCCACGCGTCCGATCGACGATTTCCTGTCGCTCCTGGCTGAGCACCGCATCGCAAGGCTCGTGGACGTTCGCACCGTCCCCCATTCGCGTCATAACCCCCAGTTCAACATCGACTTACTGCCCCAGTCGCTGGAGCGTTCCGGCATCGCCTACACCCACATGGCAGCCCTCGGCGGCCTCCGCCACACGCGCAAGGACTCGCCCAACACCGCCTGGAAGAACGCGTCCTTCCGAGGTTACGCCGACTACATGCTGACGCCCGAGTTCGATCGCGCCATCGACGACCTGATCGCCCTGGCCGATCGTGAGCGGGTCGCCATCATGTGTGTCGAGGCGGTGCCCTGGCGCTGCCACCGCTCTCTCATCGCCGACGCTCTGACGGCTCGCGGCATCCACGTGACGCACATCCTCGGCCCAGGCCGCACCCAACCACACGCGATGACCTCCTTCGCTCACGTGGAAGGCTCGCGCGTGACGTATCCGGGCGCACCGAAATGACCATGCCACCTTCTCAATTCGCGCTTCAAGGCGCCGGACACTTGGCCACCGCTCTGATCGAAGGGTTCGCCCGCGCCAACGCCGGGCCAATCTCGATCCATGACCGCACCCCCGCCCGTGCCCGAGCCCTCGCCGGGCGCTTCCCGCAGCTGACGGCCTTCGAGCAAGAGCAGAAGTTCGACGCCGAGCCGTGTCCTCTGCTGCTGGTGATTCCCGCCTCCGCCATCCTGCAACTGGCGGCCGCGAGGATCGAGCGCCTCCGCCAATCCGGCCGTGTGCTCGTCTCCTGCGCGAACGGCCTGCCGTTGTCGTTGCTCGAGAAGGCCGTCCCTGGCGTGCCGTGGGTCAAAGCAATTCCGAGCGTCGCCGCCGCGGTTGGTAAGAGCGTGACGCTGATGATGAACGGCACACCGGAGGTCGAGCGCATCTTCACCTCCGCCGGCAACGTGGTGCACATCGCCAGCGACGACGAAATCGATCGCCTCTCGGCCCTGACGTCTTGCTTTCCCGGAATCCTGGCCGCGATCCTGGACGAACTCGCTCATACTTACGCTCTCGATGAACGCCAAACCCGCGACCTCCTGATCGAGAGCGCCCTGGGCGCGATTCTCGTGGCCAACGAAAAGGAGACCACCCTGTCAGACCTGGTCACGAGCGTTGCGAATCCCGGAGGCCTCACCGAAACCGGAGTCTCGGTCATTCGCCGCAGCGCGCCAGCGCTTCTCGCCGAAATGAAGCAAGCGATGGACGCAAAAATCCGCGACCGCCGCATCCGTCTGAAAGCTGACAGCTGAAGGCTGATAGCTGACAGCTACTTCCCCATCGCCTGTTTCACAAACTCGCCCGAAGGATTGAGCGTGAAGTTCCAGTCGCTGATGAGCGTCGGCCCCCACTCGGGGTCAAAGCACCAGGCGATCCAACTGATGCCCTTGCCTTCGAGGTACTTGATGATCGCCGGTCCATAAGGCGCCGGCGCCGGCGGGAAGCCGCCGAACTCGGTCGCGACGACCGGATACTTAGCAGCCCCGAAGCCGAAGTCCTCTTCCCAACGCCCTTCCCACGGCTGCGGCCGCTTGTTGGCGTAGGGATGGACCGAGTAGCCGATCCCCTCGGCCGCCAGCGGGCTCAAGCGCAGCGGAGTCAGATCGTACGCCCAGTCGAAGCCCGCTACCAGTGGAATCGCCTGGACGTTGTAGGCACGGATCATCGTGATCAGGTCCTCGTTGATCTTCTTCCACTCGTCCCACGAAACCGGCCCGAGCTTGTTGAAGAAGGTGGTCGGCTCGTTGAACAGTTCGAAGAACGCGACCGTGTTGTGGCCGGCATAGTGGCGCGCCGCGGTGCGCCAGAACCCGAACGTCTCCTGCTCCGAGGTGTCGTACATCGGGTCCTGGAACAGCCCCCGAGGCAGGTTGCCTATCGAATGCCAGTCCAGGTCGATGTACATGTCCAGTTCCGTGCACCAGTCCACCGCCTGGTCGAGCAATTTGAGATATTCCGCCGGCGTCCGCTCCCGCCACGCCACCGGATGAACAGGAATGCGGACCACGCGCGCTCCCATCTCCTTCACCTTGACGAAAAGCTCCCGGTTCCAGTGGCCGTCCATATCGAGCTTGTCCGGATCGGCAATTGCCAGGCCGCGGAACAGCACGGTATTGCCCTGCGGGTCGACGAACTTGTTGCCCTTGACCGCAATCAGCGGCATCTTCCGCGCGTCGGTGCTGTAGGCGCGCATGCCCGGCGGCCGATCGGTCCACCACCGGTGAGCGCGTTTCTCCGGAGGAGCCGTCTGGGCGAACACCGCGCTGGCGGCGGCAATAAGAGCAAGGATCCGGGTAAGCATGATACATCCAGCTTACCGGCCCGGCTCCTCCAGCATCTTCATGGCCCGCTCCAGACTCCGCCGCATGCGGTTGAACGAATCGGCCAGCGTGGAGATTTCGTCCCTGCCCCTCACTGGCAACTCCGCAACCGTGAAATCGCCCAGGCTGATTTTGTCCGCCATCGCCGAGAGCCGTGCCGCCGGCCGCGTGATCGTGAACACCAGAGCCAGGTCGAGCACGATCAAGGCCACCAGGAACACTGCTCCCATATACAAGATCAACAGTCGAAAAGCGGCGTCCGCCATGTGAACCGGAACCGCCATGGGTACCGACACGATCTGCGCCGCCACCACGTCCCCGGCCCTCCAGCCAAACCCGTTCGCCGTGCCGTAGCGCCGGATCATCGCGGCGGGCGCCGCCTTCGGCCGGTCGTGGCATTGCAGGCAAGGCGGGTCCGCCTTGAGTGGGCGCGCCAGGAACAACGACCGGCCCGTGGCCGCCTCGCGTTCGCCGATCAGCTCCACCCGGTCGGGGTGATTGCGGAAGTCGTTGATCACATCGGCTTCCCAATCCACCGCCCGGTCGCGCAGGTTGGTGGGGTTCAACGTCGCTTCTTTGTATTCGTAATCGGGATACCGCACGCGCAGATAGTTGAAGCTCTCGGTAGCGGCGAAAGCCGGCACCGTCTGCGGCAGAAATGTCCGGTCGCGCGCCTCGTCGGCCTCGAGCAAAGGCCGAACCTGCTTGACCGTGTAGTCGCGGGCGGAATGCATCGCTTCCATCATCATCCGCGCCTGCTGAACCACTTCCTCGCGCGCATTCCGTTGCAGAAACCAGTAGGAGACACAGCCGGCGCCGGCCAGGCCCGCGCCGAAAACCAGGGTGAATATCAGGTTGAACTTGGCGAGTAGTCGCATCCGCTCCCTCTGCCGATGAGTATACCCCGCGATGTGGGGGTAAGGCCGAGATCACGCGGGGAATTCCACTTAGGGAAGCTCGAAACGCGCCAACGTGATGTACACTGATCGAGGCTGCGCAACCCGGATCGCCGCTGCGTGCCCCCGGCCCGACTCTCTCGCCGCCCTTTGAACTCAAGGAGCCCGAATGAAAGCCCTCTTCGTGATATCCGCGTTCGCATTCCTGGCGCCGCTCGCACCTCTCCCGGCCCAGACCCTGGGCGGCTGCTCCATGTTTCCGGCGAACAACATCTGGAACACACCCATAGACACCCTCCCGGTCTCTACCAACTCCGCCGCCTGGATCAACTCCATCGGCCCGTCCACCGGCCTGCATCCCGATTTCGGATCGGGAACCTGGGACGGCGCGCCCATAGGAATCCCCTACGTGCTCGTCCCCGGCACCCAGACCAAGGTTGCCGTGACCTTCGACTACGCCGGCGAGAGCGATCCCGGCCCGTATCCCGTTCCCGCCAACGCACCCATCGAGGGCGGATCGAGTTCCGGGGGCGACCGCCACGTCCTCGTTGTCGACACCACGAATTGCATCCTCTATGAGCTCTACGCGGCCTATTCCCAGACCGACGGCTCCTGGCAGGCAGGCTCCGGCGCCGTGTTCGACCTCAAGGGGAACGCGCTCCGGCCCGCGGGCTGGACATCCGCGGACGCAGCCGGCCTGCCCATCCTTCCCGGCCTGGTCCGTTACGACGAAATCCTGGCGGGACAGATCAACCACGCCATCCGCTTTACGGTGCAGAACTCGCAGGATACGTACCTCTGGCCCGCCCGCCACGAGGCCTCCAACAAGACCTCCACCTCCCTTCCGCCCATGGGAGCGCGCTTCCGTTTGAAGAGCACCTTCAATGTTTCAACCTTCCCCTCCGAGGTGCAGATCATTCTGAACGCCATGAAGAAGTACGGCATCATCGTGGCCGACAACGGCTCCAACTGGTACATCTCAGGCGTGCCGGATGAACGCTGGAGCAACGACAACCTGCACCTGCTGGGGAGTGTCACCGGCTCGAACTTCGAGGCTGTCGACGAGTCGGGCCTCATGATCAACGTGAACTCCGCGCAGGCCGCCGTTGCGACCGGCGTCTCGCTGAACGGCGTCACTCTGAGCCCGGCGACGGTGACAGGCGGACAGACCACGACGCAGAATAGCGTAACGTTGCTGGGCGCGGCCCCGGCCGGCGGCGCGTTGGTGACGCTCACCAGTTCCGATCCTGCCGCGGCCACGGTGCCGCCGACGGTCACCATAGCCGCCAGCGCATCCTCGGCGGCCTTCACGATCACCACCCATTCGGTAGCCGCCCAGGAGCAGGTGACCATCTCGGCCGGCTACAGCGGCACTGTGAAGACCGCGACGCTGACGGTGACCACCAATTCGCTCACGGGCGTCTCCGTCTCTCCGGCCTCGGTCATAGGCGCCACCAGCGCGCAGGGCACCGCGACCATCGGCGGACCCGCTCCCACGGGCGGGGCCGTAGTCCTGCTCGGTTCCAGCTCGGCAGCCGCCACGGTTCCCGCGTCGGTCACGATTGCGGCCGGAGCGACCTCCGCAACGTTCACGATCGCCACCTCCGCCGTTGCCGCCTCGGCGCCGGCCACCATCTCGGCCAGTTACGGCGGCATCACCAAGACCGCCACTCTCACCGTGCTCCCTGCCCCGCTCACGGGCGTCTCTGTCTCTCCAGCCTCGGTCACTGGAGGCACCAGCGCCGTCGGTACTGCGACGCTCGGCGGTCCCGCGCCCGCGGGCGGCGCCAGCGTGCTGCTCGGCTCGAATTCGGCGGCTGCGACGGTCCCCGCGTCGGTCACGATCGCGGCCGGGGCGACTTCGGCGACGTTCACGGTCTCCAGCCACGCCGTCGCCGCTTCGACACCGGCCACCCTCACGGCCAGTTACGGGGGCGCCAGCAAGACGGCCACGCTCACCGTGCTCCCTGCCGCGCTCACGGGCGTTTCCGTTGCTCCAGCCTCGGTCACCGGTGGCACGAGCGTGGTAGGAACCGCGACCCTCGGCGGTCCCGCGCCTACGGGCGGCGCCGTCGTGCTGCTGAGTTCCAACTCGGCGGCCGCGACGGTCCCCGCATCGGTCACGATCGCAGCCGGAGCGACCTCGGCAACGTTCGCCGTCGCCACCTCCGCGGTCACCGCTTCGACACAGGCCACCATCTCGGCCAGCTACGGTGGCACCGGCAAGACGGCCACGCTCACCGTGCTCCCTGCCACGATCACCTCCGCTCTGACCGGAGTGTCTGTCTCTCCAACATCGGTAGTGGGCGGCTCAACGGTGCACGGCACCATCAAGCTCAATGGACCCGCGCCTGACGGCGGAGCCGTGATTACGCTCCGCTCCAGCTCGACCACCGCCACGGTTCCCACAACGGTCACCATCCCAGCCGGGGCGACTTCTGCAATGTTCACGGTCTCTACCAAACAGGTGAACTCAACCACCCGGGTCACGATCTCCGCGTCGTATTCCGGAGTGACGAAGTCCGCCGTCCTCACCTTGACCGCGCTCCACCGTGTGCCGATCGCGCCCCCCAGGAGGCTGGCTATGCAGTAGGCGGGCCCATGTGGCCCGCCGTTCCGCGCGCGCTCCCCGCCGCGCACTGACCGCCTCCGCTACACTCAGAGCAGATGAGCGCTGGGATCAAACCGAACGGCATCGGCACGCTGGCCGAATCGCGAGGCATCCGGGAATGCCTTGCTTTCTTCACCCGTGAGAAACTCTGGATCCACGAACAGCACGTCGCGCTGTGCCGCATCCCCGCCCCCACCTTCCTCGAACAGAAGCGGGCCGAGTGGATGGCGGACCAGTTCCGCGTGCTGGGCTGCGCGAGCGAGATCGACCGCGCCGGCAACGTGGTCGCGTGGCCCCAGCCCGATGGGGGCGAGCCGCTGGTCGCCATCACCGCCCACCTCGACACCGTCCTCGCGCCGCGCAACAAAGACGAAATCGCCGTCGATGGCGAGGGCACCCTGCGCGGCCCCGGCGTTTCGGATAACGGCGCCGGCCTCGCCGCGCTGTTCGCAATCGCCCGCGCGCTCCGCAGCGCTCCGCCCATCCAGGACGCCGCGGCGCGCCTGGTGCTGATCGCTAATGTGGGCGAAGAGGGCGAAGGCAACCTCAGCGGCATGCGGCACCTGGCCGGCCAATCGCCGCTCGCTCCGCGCATCCGCGCCTGGCTGGTGCTCGATGGCCCCTCGCTCGAACGCATCACCAACCAGGCGCTCGCCAGCCGCCGCTTCGAGGTCCTGTTCACGGGCGCCGGCGGGCACAGTTGGAGCGATGCCGGCAACGCCAACCCGGTCCACGCGCTCAGCCACGCCATCTCCTGGTTCACCGACCAGTTCCCGTCGCCGGTCAACGGCAACGGCCCGCGCTCCGCGTTCAACTTCGGAACCATCGAGGGCGGATCGAGCGTGAACTCCATCCCCGCCCTGGCCCGCGCCAAGGTGGACCTGCGGTCAGAGGACGCTGCGAAGATCGACGAGCTCGGCGCCTCGCTCGCAGCCGCCGTGGACCGCGCGCTGCAGATTGAGAACCAGCGCGCCGCCGGAGCGAAGCTCACCGCGCGCGTGAAGGAGATCGGCTCCCGCCCCGCCGGCCGCCTGCCCGAAGACGCGCCGATCCTGGAATTCCTCCGCGCCGTGGACGCTCACCTCGGCATCCGCGGCCGCCTCGACTGCGCCTCGACCGATGCCAACATCCCGCTCTCGCTCGGCCTCGCGGCATTGTCGCTAGGAGCGGGCGGCCAAGGCGGCGGCGCCCACACTCCCCAGGAATGGTACAGCCCGGAAGGCCGCGACCTGGGCCTAAAGCGCATCCTGCTGCTCGCGGCGCTGCTGATGCGGCAGGCGTAAACGCCCAGAGCACCGAACCGCGACCGTGAGGGAGTTCCATGGCGATGAAGACGCGGCCGGCGCAGCCGGACGATGTTCGCCTGTTATTCCCCGCGTCTTCAATGGGGCGGACCCCACATCCGCGGCCCGCCAAGTAGCCCCAATGCGAGCCCGGAGTAATAGGAGTAATAGCTGGTACGAACTCAGGGCGAAGCGGTTTCTTTTTCAGGATTTACAGAGCCGAAGTTGTGCTAGATTATAGACAAGCTATTACACATAGCATCCCGGCGATGGGGCCCAGCCCATCGCCAGCCCCTCTGAGTGAAACCCCGGGTGCCCAGCCCGGGGTTTCTTATTTATGGGGCTCTCGCCTACTTCACCGGCATCCGTAGAATGGTCCGCAGCTTCTCCGCCGCAACCCGCCGCGGATCCGAAAGATAGATCTCATGGTGAGCACCGGCGAACGAGAGCCCTTTGCTTTCGGCAAGCGCCTTCATGCGCGCCATGGTGGCTCCCTCGTTCGAATAAGGGCCGGTGTGGAGCACCTGCACGCACTTGCCTTCCTTGAGCGTCTCCAGCCGAACCTCGACCGCCAATTCGCCCTTCCCCTTTGTCTTCAAAGCCGCCGCCGTCTTCTTCAGATCGCGCGCCGAGATGAAGTCCGGCACGCGGATCAGAAGTTTCCAGCGCCATTGGTCCTGCGCCTCCATCTGCTCGAAGCCCCACCACAGCCCTTCCAGATGGCACACCTTGTAGTCCTGCCCGGCGAACTTCTTGGCCATCTTCATGGTGTAAGCCATCGAGTAGAGCGCTCCGACTGCCTCCTGAAACGCATCGCCTCCCGGCGCGCCCACGCCGTCCGCCGCCAGATACTTCGCCGCGCCGGCATCAATCAGCACGGGCTCCTTCGGCGTCACGTATTCGGATTTGTGCAGTTTGTATAAATCGACCTTCTCCGCGACCGCGGTCTGTGCCATGTCCACCTCCTTTCAATCCAATAAGGGAATGTATATCTCGGTGACCAATTCTTCCGGCGGTGTGTCGTGCGGCATGTTGCGGTAGATTTCGAATGCCGGCGAGTTCGATGCCTCGCGGCGGCTGGCCGGCAGCCACTCGCCACACAGCCGGGCGTAAGTGTTACCCAGCAGCATGTAGGGACCCTTGTGGACGGCGACGGCGTACTCTCCGGCCGGCAGTTCCTCGATCCCCGCCTCGCCCGTCGGACGGACGCGGTCGTTGACCACGATGGCCGCGTCGTATCGCAGCCGCTCGGGTGGCGTGATCTCCGGATCGTCGTGCACCACCCCCAGGATCTCGGCCCCTGGCCCGAGCAGTCCGTTCCTGCCGGCCCAGGAGTACAGCTTCTGCCATGCCTTCCCGACTTCGCCGTAGGGCCCCACATGCCGGAAGAACGCCAGCCGCGTCAATCCGAGCCGCTCCGTGCGCACCGCCAGTGGCTCGCGGCGTTCCGGCGACGCCCCGGCCTGCGACAGAACCTCGCGCCGGTTCTCTCGAAAGCCGGACGGCGCATGCCCAAACATCGCGCGGAACGCCCGCGTAAAGGATTCGTGCGTCTGGTAGCCGGCATCGAACGCGATGTCGGTGATCGGATCGGCGCTGTCCCGGAGCCGCCCGGCCGCGCGCTCCAGCCTCAGCCGCCTCACGTGCTCCTTGACAGATTCGCCCACCATGCCCCGAAAGATGCGGTGGAAATGGTAGGGCGAGAACGCGGCCACCCCCGCCAGCTCATCGAGTGGTAGCGGCTCTTCGAGCCGTTGTTGGATGTGTACCAGCACCCTGTTGATGCGCTCCTGGTACGATTCGCCGGTATCCGTCCTCATCCTCTAGAGATTGTATGCGCGTGCCACCGCCCCTGCTTGACATTTCTTGCGCTTCTGTCGTGTGGGGCGGGCGTCCTCGCCTAACCCGCCCACCGCGCGATGGCTTCGGCGATTTTCTGGCCGTGGAAGCGGCCGTTCTCGATGAAGATCTCGTTGGTGTGCATCCCGGCCACCACCACGCCCGCCAGGTAGATTCCTTTGCGGTGGCTCTCGAGCGTCTCCGGATCGGTGTAGGGCCTTCGGGTTTCCGGATCGAACACGATGCCGTGCGCCGCCAGAAAATCGGTATCGGGGCGGTAGCCGATCATCGCGAAGACGAAATCGTTCTTGAGGCGCACCTCGCCATCGGGCGTCTCGACGGTGATGGAGTCCGGAGCGATCTCGCGCAGACGCGAACGGAAATAAGACTTGATCTCGCCGCTCTTGATGCGGTTCTCGATGTTCGGCTTGATCCAGTATTTCACATGGTCTGAAATGCCCGCGCCGCGGTGGATCAGGGTGACGCGCGCACCGGTCCAGTGCAGCTCCAGGGCCGCGATGGCGGCCGAGTTCTTGGCGCCGATGACTGCCACGTCCATGTTGAAGTAGGGGTGCGCTTCCTGGTAGTAGTAGATGACCTTCGGCAGCGCTTCCCCCGGCACGTCGAGTCGATTCGGCAGATCGTAGTAGCCGCTGGCCAGGATCGCTTTCCCCGCGCCGTACTCGCGCGGGCAGCCCAGCCGGTCGGTGGTGTGGACAACGAAGGCGCCGTCCTCGCCCTCGATGCGCTCCACGCGCTCGTACTGATGGATATCCAGCTCGAAATGCTCGGCCACGCGGCGATAGTATTTGAGCGCCTCGGTCCGGGTCGGCTTCTCGCCGAGCGAGGTCATCGGAATGCCGCCGATCTCGAGCAGCTCCGGCGTCGTGAAGAACGTCATGTGGGTGGGGTAGTGGTAGATCGAGTTCAGCAGGCAGCCCTTATCGAAGATCGCGGCGCCAAGGCCGCGCCGCTTCAGCTCGATCGCGCAGGCCAGCCCCGTCGGCCCCGCGCCCACCACAACCGCATCGAATCGTTCCACAGGATGCCTCTCAAATCCAGTTTACAGAGGTGTGAGGTGCCGGGCCGGAGTGCGAACGTCAAAAACATTGATGGCACCCGATGAACGCCGATCGGAAGCCGAGTGAGTTATCGGCGTTCATCGGCGGCTCAATTGAGTGCCTGGACTTTTGCGGCGGCATCACCCGCGAGCGAACCTACGTCTCCGAGACCTGCGGTTCGGGCGCGGAAATGCGCGGCGGGCGCGGATTGGCGAGGCGGACCACCTTCTGGCGCTCGCCGGAGCCTTCGACCAGACCTTGCGCCAGCTGCCAGACCGTGTCGGCCTCTCCGTAGCGGCCGAGGCCGCGGTAGATCTCGGCCAGCAGATTGAGGCAGCCGATGATGTCGGGATGCTCGACGGGCAGCGCTTTCGAAAAAAGCGAGATCGCGTAACGAACGATCTGTTCGGCGCGCCCATGCTTGCGCTGCCGCGAGTAGAGGTGCGCCAGCCGCACCAGCGGCTTCGCCATGGCCGGGTCGCCCCAACCGAGGACCCGCTCTCGGACCGTGATCACGCGGACCAGGTGTGGCTCCGCCTCGTTGTAGCGGCCCTGCTTGAAGTAAATGTCCGCCAGCTTGCCGAGCGTCACGGCGACGTCCCAGTGATCGGCGCCCAGCGCTTCCTCTTTGATCGCCAGGGCGCGCCTCAGCGCGAAAAAGGCGGTGGACATGTCGCTCTCGGCCATGCCCGTGTCGCCGATCTGATCGAGCACCCAGGCCACCTGCAACGACTGCGGCCCATGCGCATCCTCGGCGGCCTTGAGGGCGTGCTCCAACAGGGCGCGGGCCTGCGGCTTCCTTCCGCTCAGCCGGTAAACCACCGCGAGGTTGTAGAGGTAGGAGGGCAGTTCGGGACCCGAGAGCTTTGCACCGCGCTCGGCAATGCCGACGGCGCGCTTCAGGAGGCGCTCCGCCTCGGCGTACCGTCCTTGCCGTCCGCGAACGACACCCAGCTTGTTGAGTGTCTGAGCCAGGCGCGGATCGTCCTCGGGGAGCTCGTGCGCCACCTCGGCCGCCCGCTCCAGCATCTCCCCCGCCCGATCCACGTTTCCGAGCTGATAGACGGCCTCGGCGAGATTCAGATAGGACTGAAGCGATGCCTCGGTTACTTCTCCGGGAACCTGCTTCCGTGCCGTGTTGACCGCTTTGTCTAGAAGCAACAGACTCACACGCGCCTCACTTTGTCATACGACGTCCGCAATGCCCGCGTTTCATTCGCGGTACTCCACCCCTCCGCAGGGGGTAATACCCTCTTTTCGGGGGATGACCAAAGTTCAATAACAGTCTAACTCGGGAGTTTCGGAGGCTGCAAGCTTTATTTTTCAAAAAGATCGAAAGCGAGGGCTGACTAGGCGTCCTGGTACCCACCCGCCCCTATTTGCGGTCGAGCGCCCACAGCAGTATCGAAAGTACCAGGTTTAGTACTAGGCAGGTCGCCAGCGGGAAGTAAAAGGCGAAGTGCCGTCCTCGGATGACGAAGTCCCCGGGGAGCCAGCCTATGCGGAGCCGTCCCCCAAAGGTGAGCAACAGCGCAGCCACCACCAGGATCACCCGAATCGCGATCATGGGCCGGCCAGGTGCCATCTGCTTCAATCATATTCCGCAAGACCTCCGAATCGGCTCCGACATCCACACTGTGCGGCCCGAAACGCGCAGGTCCCCGGCCAGACAATCGCATCTCATTGAACGATATGGAATTATTTTGTCCGCTTGCGTGTCATCAGCGTCAGGGCTCGCCCTGAGCTATTGTGGAGAAAGCAGTCCCACTTCACATCCAGAGGAGCGTCATGGAGGGAAAAGTCTATGAGCCCGGGGCGGATTTCGTCCGCCGCGCGTACGTCTCGGGAATGGATGCCTACCGGGAGCTGTACGCGCAAGCGAAGGAGAAGCCCGAGGAGTTCTGGGGCGGCCTGGCGGAGAAGGAGCTGTTCTGGTTCGACAAGTGGACCAACACCTTCGAGTGGGCGCCTCCGTTCGTCAAGTGGTTCGCCGGCGGCAAGATCAACGCTTCCACCAATTGCCTGGACCGGCACCTTTCGACGCCGCGCGCCGACAAAGTGGCGATCCTGTTTGAAGGGGAGCCGGGCGATCAGCGCACAATCTCCTACCGCGAGCTGCACCGGCTGGTGTGCCGGTTCGCCAACGTGCTCAAGAGCCGCGGCCTGAAGACGGGCGACCGCGCCATCCTCTACATGCCCATGGTCCCCGAGCTGCCGGTGGCCATGCTGGCCTGCGCACGGCTGGGGGTGATTCACAGCGTGGTGTTCGGCGGCTTCTCCGCCGAGGCGTTGAAGACCCGGATCCAGGACCTGGAAGCGGCGGTGGTCATCACCGCCGATGGCGGATGGCGGCGGGGGAAGGAGATCAAGCTGAAGCCCGCGGTGGACGAGGCGCTGGCAGAGTGCCCCACCGTGCGGGACGTGATCGTGTACCGGCGAACGGGCTCGCGAACCGCCATGAAGCCGGGCCGCGACGCGTGGTGGCACGAGCTCGACGCCACGGTTGACGATCAGTGCCCTGCCGCCGAGCTCGACTCCGAGCACCCGCTCTACGTGCTCTACACTTCGGGGACCACCGGCAAGCCCAAGGGCATCCAGCACTCGACGGCCGGTTACCTTCTGCAATGCCTCATGACCATGAAGTGGGTCTTCGACCTTCGGGAGGACGACACCTACTGGTGCACGGCCGATATCGGCTGGGTCACCGGCCACAGCTACATCGTCTACGGGCCGCTGGCGGCGGGCGCCACTACCCTGATGTACGAGGGCGCGCCGGACTTTCCCCAGTTCGACCGTTGGTGGAGCATCGTCGAGAAGTACCGCGTGAACATTTTCTACACCTCGCCAACCGCCATCCGCGCGCTGATCCGCCAGGGCAACCAGTGGCCGGAGCGCCACGACCTTTCCAGCCTCCGCCTGTTGGGTTCGGTGGGCGAGCCGATCAACCCGGCCGCCTGGGAGTGGTATCACCGCGTGATCGGCAGGGAGCGCTGCCCCATCGTGGATACGTGGTGGCAAACGGAGACCGGCGCCATCATGATCGCGCCGATGCCGGGCGCGACGCCGCTCAAGCCGGGCTCCGCGTCCTTCCCGCTGCCGGGCGTATTGCCCGAAGTGGTGGACCTGGACGGCCAACCGGTGGAGGACGGCGACGAGGGCTTCCTGGTGATCAAGCGGCCCTGGCCATCGATGCTGCGAACCATCTGGGGCGACCCGCAGCGCTATGCCAACCAGTACTGGAGCCGGATGCCGGGCACCTATTTCACCGGCGACGCGGCACGGCGCGATGCCGAGGGCTACTTCACCATCCTGGGACGCGTCGATGACGTCATGAACGTCAGCGGACACCGGCTGAGCACCATGGAGATCGAGTCCGCGCTGGTGCATCACCCGGCGGTGGCTGAAGCGGCGGTGGTGGGGCGCCCGGACGAAGTCACAGGCCAGGCGCCGTGCGCGTTCGTCACCCTCAAGAAGGGCACGTGGGACCGGCACGCGCTGGTCGAGGAGCTGCGCACGTGGGTGGCGCACGAGATCGGGGCGTTCGCCAAGCCCGCCGAGATCAAGTTCACAGACGCTCTGCCCAAGACGCGCAGTGGCAAGATCATGCGCCGTCTGCTCCGGGAGATCGTCACCACGCATGCCGTAACCGGCGACGTGACGACGCTCGAGGATTTGACGGTACTCTCGCGCCTGGCGAGTAAGAAGGAAGACGACGACGGGTGAGGGCTTTGCCCTCAGCCTTCGTCGTCAGCTGTCAGCTCTCAGCTGTCAGCTTTCAGCTCAAGACCCAGGAACGCGGACGCTGCGTCCCAGATGCGGTCCACGCTGTCCAGCAGCTCGTGGCCGTCGTCGAACAGTTCCAGGCTCGCGTTGGGATGGAGGCGCGCGAACTCCCGCGAGAGCTGCCATGGCACCTGAGCGTCCTGGCGGCCGTGAAACAGGAGCGCGGGCTGCGGTGCGGGTGGGAATTCCTCAAACTGCAGGGCGTCCTCGATCAGCCGCCACCAGAGGCGCTCCTCGCGGCGTGCGGCGTAGTTGAAGACGGCTCGCGAACCGGTCTCGCGCCAGCGTTCCGCTTCGGCAGGTGCGATCGATTCGAGGAACCGCCGTCCGAAGCCGAACGCGGGAGCCATCAGCACCAGCCGCGCCACTTCGGGATGCCGCGCCGCATAGAGCGCCGCCAGGTATCCGCCCAGGCTCGATCCCATCAGGGACACGGCTTCACCGCGTGCGACGGATTCGATCACCGCGAGTTGGCCCGAGACGGTGAGGTGCTCGAAATCGCCCGCGGCGAGATCCGGGACTTCCAGCGGGACGCCCCGCTCGGCAAAGCGGCGGAGAAAAAGCTGCGCTTTCTGCGAGCCCGGCCCGGAGGCGAACCCGTGCAAATAGATCACGCGCGAGGTCATATCCCTCCAGGCTACCGGGCTTTGACCGTTGCGGTGATATACTGATCCAACCGCGAGGGAAAGGAAGTTTGCACTACATGGCAATCAGCAGCAACGACGATCATCGACCGATGAAGAGGGTCATGCTGGCCCTGACCGTAGCCGTTATCGTCTTCGCGGCCGCGACCGCGATCGGCTGGGCGTGGTTTTTGCACCGGAACAAGTGCCTTGTGGAGGAGAACAAGTCCCAGGGTCGAACCGTCGAGGAGATCGCCAAGACTGTCTCGTTTCAAAGCACCGAGGCGGGCCTGGACCTGTGGAACACTCCGCAGGGGGGCATCTGGATGGTTCACGGAGACAAGGAACTTCCGTTCCTGATCTCGGAGCAGGAACGCGACATCTATGAGCCCGCGGGGCACGAGGTTCGCCGCGGTGACGTCGTGTTGGATTGCGGAGCCAATATCGGCGTCTTTGTCAGAAAGGCGCTGTCTCGTGGGGCCGGTCTGGTGGTGGCCATCGAGCCCTCTCCGAAAACGCTGGAGGCTCTAAAGCGCAACTTCGCTGAAGAAATCCAGGCCAAGCGAGTGATCGTATATCCGAAAGGCGTCTGGGACCACGACGACACCCTGGACCTCAAGCTGGACCAGGCGAACGAGGGCGGGGACAGCCTGGTGATGGGGGGAGCGTCCGCTGCAACGGTTCGCGTTCCTCTGACCACGATCGACAAGCTGGTGGCGGAGCTCGGGCTGCCGCGCGTCGATTTCATCAAGATGGATATCGAGGGAGCGGAGAAGCCCGCCCTCAAAGGCGCCACCGGCACGATCAAGCGCTTTCTGCCTCGGATGTCGATCTCTTCGGAACATCTTGACGACGATGACACCGCCATCCCCGCACTGGTTTCGTCGATAGAGCCCCGATACACGGTCCGGCCCTGCGATTGCGTTCAGCGGAGCTTCTGGACGGCAAAGCCGCTGGTATTGGCTTTCGACGCAATCGCTCGGGAGAACGCTCGGTAGAACGGCTCAGCGGCAGACCGCCGTTGATTTGCCGGTGATCGTGCCGTCCTTTCGGATCTCGAACGTCAACGTGCAAGTTTGGAGCGGCGCGGGCAGATCCTTGTCCAGCGTGACGGCGGTGTCGTGGTACCGGCAGCGCAGGAACAGGTTCATGCTCCGGTAGTCCTTCAGAACCCAGGTCTGGACGGTCGCTCGCCCGCTGGTCTTCTCATCATCGGGGGCCAGGTCGAATTCCTCGCCGCCCTGCCTGCCGTTGAATACGGAAATCCGCTCGAACCGGTGCTCCGCCTTGGCGCTGGCCGGGCGCCATCCGCCAGCCGCCTCCGCGCTCTCCGTCACGGTGATGGTCTCCAGACAGGCCACCGTTTGACAGCGGCCGCTAACGGCCGTCGCGGCGGCCGCGAGGACCAGAAAACACGTTCTCGTCACGCTTCCGCCCGTCGCCCCAGGCGCCCGCCCCAGGCCCCTTCCGGCGGCGGTCGAACCCGCATTCGGAAATAGGCTCCCGAGTGCGGTATTGTGGTTTGGGCGGTTCCAGTGTGGCGCTGCCGAAGTCGCGCCAGCAGGTTGGGAGACTTGTTCGAGGGACTGGATTGGCAGGGCGAACAGGAGCACGGGGCCGTCGGACATAGCCCGATTGTAGCGTGGCGCCCGGAATGGCAGTTGCGGCGGGCCGCAATCGTCGCTAGAATCATTCAATTCACGGAGTCTCTGGAGGATTCATGTCGGTTGAGCAGAAGGTGAAGCAGATCATCGTCGAGCAACTTGGGGTGGACGAGGCGCAGGTGGACAATACCGCGTCCTTCGTCGACGACCTGGGCGCCGACTCCCTCGACCTGGTCGAGCTGATCATGGCGTTCGAAGAGGCCTTCGATCTGGACATCCCGGACGAAGAGGCCGAAAAGATCGGCACGGTCAAGGCGGCGATCGACTACATCGAGTTGAAGCTGGCTAAAAAGTAGCGACTGGCCTCGTTTTTCTTTCCCACAACATGGAGCGGAGCATTGTCACGTAGGGTCGTTGTCACCGGTATCGGACTCGTGTCTCCTCTGGGCGTCGGCACGGAGGAGACCTGGGAAGGTGTGCGCGGTTCGCGTTGCGGCATCGGTCCCATCACATCCTTCGACGCCACCGCCTTCAGCACGCGCATCGCCGGCGAGGTGAAGGGCTTCGACCCCGAGAAGTACATCGAGCGCAAAGAGATCAAGAAGATGGGGCGGTTCATGCAGTACGCCATCGCGGCGGCTGACTTCGCCCTCTCCTCTTCCGGCCTGAAGGTCGACCCGGACAACGCGGAACGCGTCGGCGTCTACATCGGAAGCGGGATCGGCGGGTTCGAGGTGATCGAGCGCGAGTTCGAAAACCTGCTGCGGGGCGGCCCTAAACGCATTTCTCCGTTCTTCATTCCGGCCACGATCGTGAACCTGGCTTCCGGCTACGTGTCCATCCGCGCGGGAGCGAAGGGACCGAACTCGGCGACGGCCACCGCTTGCACCACCAGCGCGCACGCCATCGGCGATTCCTTCCGGCTGATCCAGCGCGGCGACGCGGACGCCATGATCTGTGGCGGCGCCGAGGCCACCATCACACGCCTGGGGATTGGCGGATTCGCCGCCATGCGCGCGCTTTCCACGCGCAACGACGAGCCCGAGCGCGCCAGCCGGCCGTGGGACAAGGGCCGGGATGGTTTCGTGGTGGGGGAAGGCTCCGGCATCGTCATTCTCGAGGAACTGGATCTGGCGAAGGGGCGCGGCGCGCCGATCCTGGCCGAAGTGGTGGGATACGGCATGAGCGGCGACGCCTACCACATCACCGCTCCTCCCGAGGACGGCGACGGCGCCTTCCGCGTGATGCGCCTGGGGCTCAAGGACGCCGGGATCGCGCCGGAGCAGATCGACTACATCAACGCCCACGGCACCTCGACCGACGTCGGCGACCGCGTCGAGACGGTGGCGATCAAGCGTTGCTTCGGCGAGCACGCCTACAAGCTGGCGGTGAGTTCGACCAAGTCCATGACGGGCCATCTGCTGGGCGGCGCGGGAGGCCTCGAAGCCGGCCTCACGGTGCTCGCCATCCGCGATCAACTCGCCCCGCCCACCATCAACTACGAGGTCCCCGACCACGACTGCGATCTGGACTACGTTCCCAACCACCCGCGGCCGCTGAAGATCGACTACGCACTTTCGAACTCCTTCGGGTTCGGCGGCACCAACGGTTGTCTGATCTTCAAGCGCTACCAGGGGTGAGGGGGGCGGAGTGGGTCCCAAAGGCACCAAACCCACCGCCTGGCCGCTAACGTGGATCGCCGGGTGCCATTCCGCCTTTGTGGGACGGCGCCGGTCACGGGTACTTGCCGAGTTGCTTGCGGCGCGGATCCCACCGCACGCTACCGTCCTCGATATCGGGTGCGGTGATGGCGTTATCAGCGAGTTCATCTCGAGCGCTCGGCCGGACCTGTCCATTGAGGGCGCTGAGTACCTGGCTCGGCCAAACTGCAGGATCAAATGCGGTCCGTTCGACGGCTCCGTGATGCCTTTTCCCGACGCTTCCTTCGACGTTTGCCTTTTGGTCGACGTACTCCACCACACGCAAGATCCCGCCGTCCTGCTGCGCGACGCGCGCCGGGTGGCGCTCTCCTCCGTCCTCATCAAGGATCATCTGGATGAGAACCTCCTTGACGACGTCACGTTGCGTTTCATGGATTGGGTCGGGAACCGGCCCCACGATGTCCCGCTGACATACCGGTACCAGAGCCGGGAGCAATGGACGGAGTGCTTTTCGCAGTGCGGCTTGCGGGCCGACAACTGGACCACCGATGTGCCACTTTACCCGCCGCCGTTCAGCTTTGTCGTGGGCCGCGGGCTGCATTTTGTGGCGTCGCTCAACAAGACGACCTAGGCGGAGAGATCTCGATCGGGCGCGCTACTGCACGGTCTCCTGCGCGGCCGCGTCCGGATAGAGAGTGAGCGCCGCGGCGCCGAGGTCCGGCTGCCAAAGCCAGACTTTGCGGTCGTGGTAGTAACCAAGCAGTTCCCGATTCTGTTGGGCGCCCATGTCGCGGGCCCAGACGATGGGAGAGCGGTCGATGTCGGCCGCGTTGAAGACGAACTCCGTATCGGGGTTATGCCACTCCGCATACCTCACCAGAATCAGATGGTGGCCGCCTTGCGGTTTCAGCAGGCGGGCGACGACGGTTCGGGGGGGCCTGTTCTTGCGGTTGGACACTGAGTCCACCGTGTCCGCGGCAACTTGCCAGCACGCCACCGCCACGCAAAGCAGCGCGATAACGGGCCCAACGCGTCCCGAATGTCTTCGGATAACCCGGAGTCCGCCAGCCGCCGCTACCGCCAACAACCCGGTCGCCCCGGCCACATAGTGCGCCCACCAATAGGTGGAGACCGACAGTTCCAATCCGAAGATGGCCAGAATGGCCAGGCTCAATCGCGCGGCCCATCCACGATCCAGGAGACCCCCGACGAGCGCGAGGAGAACAATCAACTCCGATCCGAAGAACTGCGTCACCCGCAGGACGCTCGCAGTCTGCCGTGGAGGAAAAGTTCGCATTTTCCGGGTGTGGTCGGCATCTTGCTGCCAGAAACGCTCAATGACGGCGTGCCGATAGGTGGGCTTGGGATTCTCGGGAAGGAAGAGGAGATAATTGCCGATGGTATAGGTGCGCTGATAGATCGCGTATGGCATCAGGAGCGCACTCCCCGTGTTCCGGTAGTTGTAGAGGCCCAGCCAGGAAACGCCTAACCCGCCGATCAGCAGGATGGGAACCAGAATGCGAGCGGAGAACAGGCCCCGCAGGCTCTGTCCGCGGCGCCGACTCAGCCAGACGAATGCCGCCGCGGCCGTAATCGTCAGCAGCAGCCCTTCAAAAGGCCTGGTAATGGCCAGAATGAACAGACCGCACGCAGCCGTCGCCGAAAGCCACGCGCTCTTTCTGTGCAGCAATCGCGGCAAGGAGCCGAGCAGCAGGCATCCTCCGATCCCCGCCACCGCTCCGCCCCAATACGAGTTCATCCAGTAACCGAACACCGTGATCTGCCCGAAGGTCACCAGCGAGCCAAGCAGCGCGTAGATGGGCGGCAGCCAGCCCTGCAACATCCAGCACAGGCAGGCTGCAAACAGCCCGAAGCTGATCCAAACGCCATACCAGGGGTGGCCGAGCAACTTCCAGCCCAGGGCCAGGAACAGCGCCTGCCCCGGCGGATACTTGCTCATGTAGTGGGGCTGAAATATCTCGTGATAAGTCTCGAAATGCACCCACATCGGGTGCGGCGGGTTCGTTAGCCGTCCGGAGGCCAGCGTTTCCGCGCCCAGCAAGTAACTGAATTCGTCGTGGATGGCCGGTTCAGGAAACGGGATCAGCGGCAGCACCGCCAGCCGGACGGACATGAGGAAAGCGGCGAGCAGAACGCACGTCAGTATGCGGTGCCGCGAACATTGGCCCAGCAACCTCCAGAGGACCGTCCCCCAGCGGGCGATGCGATCCGCCAGCGGCGGCCGCGGCGCCACAAGCGCGACACCCCGACTCCCCGGCATCGATATCCTCGTTTCCTTTCCCAGCCACTGCGCCGGTTCACAGTCAGACAAACTCGAGATCGGCGCCGAGGCCGCAAGCGAGTTGACGCCAGCGGCACGATCAAAAAGTGTAACATCGAGGCGCTGCCGCTTGCCAACGCGGGCTGCGGCAGCTTGCCTGAAACGGCACTTGGACATACAGTGAGAAGATGCATTCGGACGTGATATGCCGGGCCTGGAAGGGACGGCGGGTTTGAACATACTCGTGACCGGGGGGGCCGGATACATCGGCAGCCACACCGCCAAAGTGCTGGCCCGGGCTGGAGCGAACCCCATTGTGCTGGATAATCTGAGCCGCGGCCACCGCTGGGCGGTTCGATGGGGCACATTCCTCCATGGAGACCTGGCCGACTCCGCCTTCCTGCGCGAAGTGTTCGCCCGGTATTCCATCGACGCCGTGGTCCATCTCGCCGCCCTGGCTTATGTCGGGGAATCGATGGAACAGCCCGGAATGTATTTCCGGAACAACACCAGCGGCGCCCTGAATCTGCTGGAGGCCATGCGGGACGCGAATGTCCGGCGGATCGTGTTCTCCTCCACCTGCGCCACGTACGGCCACGTCTCCACTGTCCCCATCACCGAAGAGATGCCGCAGCGTCCGGTAAATCCCTACGGCGAATCGAAGTTGATGGTGGAACGGATGCTGCACTGGTTTGGAACCGCGCACGGACTGCAGTGGGTGGCGCTTCGCTATTTCAACGCGGCGGGGGCCGATCCGGAAGGGGAGATCGGCGAACTCCACTCCCCGGAAACCCACCTCATCCCGCTCGCCATTGCCGCTTCAGCCGGAGAAATCCCCTCGATCGAGGTGTTCGGTACCGACTATCCGACCCCCGATGGCACCTGTTTGCGCGACTACATCCACGTCATGGACCTGGCGGAAGCCCACCGCCTGGCTCTGGAGTACCTGGCAGCGGGCGGCACCAGCACTGCGTTCAACCTCGGTACGGGACGGCCGGTATCCGTGCGCGGCGTTCTCGAAGCGGTTCGACAGGTATCCGGCAAGACCGTACCGGCACGTTATGGCCCGCGCCGCGCCGGCGACCCTCCCGAACTGGTGGCGGACCCCGCCAAGGCTAGGCGGTTGCTCGGCTGGCGGCCCCAATACGACGATATTACGGCGCTCGTCTCCACGGCCTGGGACTGGTATAACGGCGGCCTCCGCCGAGTCCCGGCGAGCGAGGAACCGCAAACCGCATGAAGCTCCTGATCGCCATACCCGCGCTCAACGAAGAGGAAAGCATCGCGAGCATCATCGAGCGTTCGCTCGCGGCACGCGATCACATCATCGCGAACTCGCCGGTGGACGAGGTCGCGATCACGGTCGTCAGCGACGGCTCCACCGACCGCACAGTCGAGCTCGCCAAACGCTACACGGATCGTATCCACCTGATCGTGTTCGAGCGCAACCGCGGTTACGGCGCCGCGATTAAGGAGGCCTGGAGCCGCTCCGATGCCGACGTGCTCGGATTCCTCGATGCCGACGGCACTTGCGATCCGAAGTTCTTCGCGCCCCTGTGTGCGACGCTGGAGAACGAACACGCCGACGTTGCCATTGGCTGCCGCCTGAACAAGGGCAGCCGCATGCCCCTGCTGCGGCGCGTCGGCAACACGTTGTTCGCGACGCTGTTGACCATCGTTTCTTCGTCCCGCGTGCGCGACACCGCCAGCGGAATGCGGGTAGTTCGGAAGTCGTCTCTCGGCCGCCTGCTCCCTCTGCCGAACGGCCTCAGCTTCACCCCCGCCATGAGCGCCCGCGCGATGCTCAGCGACACGCTTCGCATCGTCGAACTCGACATGCCGTACGATGAGCGGGCCGGCGAATCCAAACTCCACGTGGTCAAGGACGGTCTCCGCTTCCTGCGCGTCATTCTCGAAACGGCTTTCCTCTACCGGCCGGCCCGCCTGCTGGGACTGGCCGCGCTGGCGCTGTTTCTGGGCGCCTCCGGGCTCATGCTGAAGCCTGCCCTCTACTATCTCGAGCACCACTCCGTGCAGGAGTGGATGATCTACCGTTTCCTGGTGGGCCAGCTGCTCGGGCTCGCGGCGTGCCTGTGCTTCTCGGCCGCGTGCCTGACCGATCACATCGTGTCGATGGCGCTCTCCTCCGAGATCCCGTCGCGCCGCGACAGGTGGCCTCTGCGCACTCTGCACAGCCGCTGGTTCTGGGCGGCGGTGGCGCTGCTGGTGCTGGCCGGGGGCGGACTGGTCCTCTCGAGTTTCCTGCAACTGCTGAGTACCGGGCACACCTATGAACATTGGTCGCGGTACGTAGCCATGACGTTCTTGCTGTCCACGGCGCTGATTCTGGTGATCACTCGAGGAGTGGGCTTCATTATCGATCTGGTTGCCGGCCGGCTCACGTACCTGGAGGCGCGCGAAGAGAGAAACGCGGGTGAGTGAAGGCCTGGTTGGGCCAAGGGCCGTCCCCTTCCGCACACAGCGGTCCCACAATCGGACACACTCGACCCGCCTGCCGCTTTGAATAACAGCCACTTGCGCTTGGCCCACGAGTTGCAGATCCTATGGTTCGATATGCTGAAAAACCTGTGGCTCGGCCTTCGAGTTCTGCGGAACAACCCGGCGTTCGCGGCGGTCGCGATTGTCACTCTGGGGCTCGGGATCGCGGCCAACACCACGGTCTTCGGCTGGATTGACGCGGTCCTGCTGCGGCCGATTCCGGGCGTGCGGGACGCGCAGCAACTGGCGGCGCTCGAAGGCGTAGCGCCGGACGGCGCCCGCCTGGGCCAGATGCCGCATCCCGATTTCCGCGACTTCGAGCGGCAGATGACGCTGGCTTCGGGAGTGATTGCGGCGCACATGGGTTTCTTCACCATCGGACCGCCGGACCATCCCCAGCGGGTGATGGGCCAGGTGGTGTCCGCCAACTTCTTTGCCGTGCTGGGCGTGAAGCCTTTCCTGGGGCGAATGCTGCTTCCGCAGGAAGACCGGGACACGCGGGGCGCCTATCCTTACGCCGTGGTCAGCCACCGCTTCTGGCGGACCTATTTCCGGGGGAACGCAGCCGCGGTGGGCCGGCCCGTGCGCATCAACGGGCACGAGTACACGCTGGTCGGCGTCGCGCCTCCGGATTTCGCCGGAACGTTCGGCGGTGTGTCGTTCGACGTCTGGGTCCCGCTGAGCATGGTTGTCGAGACTGGGACCCTCGCCTCTTGGGCCGCTTCCGACCGGAACGCGAGGTTCCTCGACGTGCTCCTGCGCCTGAAACCTGGCGTCACCGTGGAGCAGGCGCGGCAAGAGGCGCAGGCCGTGGCCGCCCGGATTGCGGCGGCGTATCCGGATACGCACAAGGGCATCGGGGCCAACGTCCTGCCGATGTGGCAGGCGATGAACGGGCTGCAGAACACCCTTCGCAATCCGCTGCGCATTCTGGCGGGGGTTTGCATTCTGGTGTTGCTGATCGCTTGCGCGAACGTGGCGAACCTGCTCATGGCGAGGTCTGTGAGCCGGCAACGCGAGTTCGGAATCCGCATCGCCCTGGGGGCGGGCCGCGGGCGGCTGGTGCGGCAACTGCTGGCCGAAGGACTGGCGTTGGCGGCCGCGGGCGCGCTCGCGGGTGTGCTGCTGGCGCAGTGGATGGCAGAGTCGCTCGTCTACGTGTTTCCGTCCCTGGACTCCCCCGTCCGCGCGGCCATCGACCCGCTGCTGCATCCCCGGGCGAACGGAAGGGCTTTGCTGTTTGCGGTGCTGATCGCGACGGCGGGGGCGCTGCTCGCGACCATCCTGCCCGCGCTCTACGCAGGCCGCGTGAACGTGAACGAGACGCTGAAGGAAAGCACGCGCGGCGGGAGTTCCGGCATGCGCTCACACCGGGCGCGGGGAGCGCTGGTGGTTGCCGAGGTGGCGCTGGCTGCGATGGCGCTGATCGGCGCCGGCCTGTCGGTGCGAATGTTTCAGAAGTTCGCCCAGCTCAATCCAGGCTTCGAACCGCACGGCGTTCTGGTGGCGCATTTCCATCTCTCGACAAACGGGTATTCGCTGGCTCAGGAGAAGCTGTTCTGCCGCACGCTGCGGCTGCGCCTGGAAGCGGCTCCGGGAATCGAGCAGGTGACCTATAGCGATACCGTGCCGCTCTCGATCTTCGCGGGGCCGACGGACCGGGTCCAGGACTTCGGCTCCGAAGCGGACCGGAGCGGAGTCATTGCCGTGCACCGCGCCATCGTGGCTCCCGGCTACTTCACGCTGATGCGGATTCCGCTCCTCCAGGGCCGCGATTTCACGGAGCAGGACGTGCGCAACGCCGAACTGGCGATTGTCGTGAACCAGACGTTCGCCCAAAAATACTTCGACGGGAGAGATCCCATCGGCCGGAAGGTGCGTGTTGCGGGCGAGTGGGCCAGGGTGATCGGCGTCGCCAGGGACAGCAAGTACAGTAGTCCCGCGGAGGCTCCGACGGCTTACTTCTACGGGGCGTTCGGGCAGATGTTCTACTCGGGCCACAACAACTTGTTCTACGTCCGGGCGAGGGACCTGAATGCGGCGCGCGCCACGTTCCGGCGCGAGGTGGCGGCGCTCAACCCCGACAAGGGCCTCTACGATCTGGCGACGCTGGACGACTACACGCAGGCCGGCCTGTTCGGCGAGCGGGTCGCGGCGGGCCTGCTTTCCGCGCTCGCCCTGCTGGCGCTGGCGCTGGCGGCGGCCGGGCTCTACAGCGTGATGGCTTACGCGGTCAGCGAACGGAGCCACGAAATCGGGATCCGCATGGCGCTGGGCGCGGGCCGGGCCGGTGTGCTCGGGATGGTCCTGCGCCAGGGGCTGGTCATGACGCTAGCGGGGCTGGCGGCGGGCATGGCGGCGACGGTGGCGGCCGCACGCATTCTATCGGGCGTGCTCGATTCGCCGGTCAGCATCGGCGAGCCGGCGGTGTTCGCGGCTGCGGCGCTGTGCCTGATCCTGGTCGCGCTGGTGGCGAGCTACGTTCCCGCGCGCCGCGCCACCAAGGTCGATCCGATGATCGCGCTGCGGGCGGAGTAGGTCGGGTATACTCTCCAAGAGCCCGGCCGTGGAAGAGAAGACGCCCCCCGGCATAATCGGAGATCTGATCGAGGTGGCGATCGTCATTGCCGCCGCGCTTTGGTACGAGCCCTGGGCCGCACTGGTTCTTGCGCTCACAATCCTGCTCGGCCTGCTTTTCGCCTGGCTGATGAGCCGCGCCCGGAGGAAGGACGCCCCGATCAGCATCATCGACCGGCAGGTCCCGCGCTAAGCGCTTCCCGGAAGGCTTCGAATAGCCGCGCGTCCGGGCCGTCGGTGCGCGACTCGGGATGCCATTGCACGCCTAGAACGAAGCGCTTGCCGGGGAGTTCCAGAGCTTCCACCACGCCGTCCGGCGCGCTAGCGGTCACCGCCAGCCCCGCCCCAACCCGATGCGCCGCCTGATGGTGGCGCGAATTCACGACGTACTCGCGGGTTGCCAGGATCGCCTCCAGCCGGCTGCCCGGCGCAATCGCGATGTTGTGAACCTCGCGCACCTTCGGGCGCTTGTGCCCGTCGATATGCTGCCGCAGCGTGCCGCCCAGGTGAACGTTGAGGAATTGCAGCCCGCGGCAGATGCCCAGGACCGGCAGGTCGCGCGCGATCGCCTCGTCCAGAAGAGCGCCTTCGAGGCCGTCGCGGACGCGGTCCGGCTCATCGGTGTCGAACTCGGGCTGGGCGCCGTACAACCCCGGATCGACGTCGGTCCCGCCTGCCAGCAGCAGGCCATCCACGCCGCCCAGGTCCGTGACGTTCTCGACCGGCTCGATGCCCGCGTGACGCAAAGCGTTGCGGTACGAACGCCGCTTCTCTTCCGGCGTGCCGATCCCAAAAGGGAGCGCGACTCTGATCATGGGTAAATTATGGCGCGGTGCGGGTTACCGGTGCACGGGGCTTCAGCCCCACCCCACTGCGCAGCGGAACTGAAGTTCCACGCTGGCTCAAGTCCGCCCTCCGCAGCCGTGTTCATCCCTGTGCCGAGCTCAGAAAAGCCTTGCGGTCACGCTCGGACGGGATCTCGGCGGCGAGCGTCTGGTAGAGCTCCCCGATCGTCCGGGCGCTGCGCATTTGCCGCGCGACCATGACGGGCGCAATGGGCCCCAGGTAAGCGGCAAGCTTTCGCTTCAAGGTCTCGATCACGGCCGGGTCCCACTGGGTTGCGGTGCCGGCGGCCGCGGGCGGGGGCGGCGGCATTGCCGGAGTGGTTCCGGTCTGAGCGCTCCGCAGGAACGCCTCGCGCGCGGAGGGGTCCGGGATCTGCTCGGCCAGGCGCTGGCGCAGTTGCTCCAGGCTCGTGCAGGCGCGCGCGGTCTTGGTGACCAGGTGCCTCGCAATGGGCCCCAGCGCCGGGCGCAGGTTCGTTTCCAGCCGGGCCAACGCCTCGGGATCGAATCCCGCGGCCGGCCTCGAGGGGATGGTGGCCGTGGCCAGTTCGCCGGTGCCGAATGCAGCCAGCGCGTTGTCGAACTCGGCCGCCGTCGAAAAGCGCTGCTCCGGAGCTCGGGCCATGGCTTTCAGAATCAAGGCGTCGAGCCCGGAGGGAATGGCCGGGTTCCATTGTGAGGGCGGGACGGGCTCTCCGGCGAGTTGCGCGTGCATGACGGCGTACGCGTTGTCGCCCTCGAAGGGCCGCCTTCCGGTGACGGCCTCGTAGAGTGTGACGCCTAGCGAATAGAGGTCCGACCGCGCATCCGCCGTTCCCCCTTGCACCTGCTCCGGCGACATGTACGATAGCGAGCCGATGGCCATGCCGGCGCCGGTGAGCGTGCCGTCGCCGCCAATGGACCGCGCGATTCCGAAGTCGGTGAGTTTGACCAGGCCGGACGCGGTCATGAGAATGTTGGGAGGCTTGACGTCGCGGTGGATCACACCGCGGGCGTGCGCGAATGCAAGAGCGCGCAGCACCTGGCGCGCGCAGTCGACGGCCTCGGCCAGGGGGAGCGGGCCGCCGCCGAGCTTGTCCTGCAAGTTGGCGCCATCGACAAACTCCATGACCATCAGGATCCGGTCCCCGGCCTGTAGCGCCGTCCGCAGGGTGGCGATATTGGGGTGTTCGAGGCCTGCCAGCAGCTTGATCTCGCGCAGGAAGCGGTTCGCGACGTCGGGATCGCCCTCGTGGCCGGGGAGGATCACCTTCATCGCGTCGACGCGATCGGACAGGCGATTCCGGACCTGGAAGACCTTGCCCATTCCGCCGCGGCCCAGAACGCCGACGATCTCGTAGTCGCCAACCGTGTCGCCGATCTGGAACTCTGCAAGCATCCCTGGTTACAGGTTAGCAAGGAGACAGGAGTCGGGAGCCAGGAGACAGGAGGAGGAGACAGGAGGAGCCCGCCGAACTAGCGCTGACAGCTGACGGCTGATAGCTGAGAGCTGCCGTAGCCGGCCGCCGGCCAGCTACGGCCCCGTCTCCTCCCGTTCCAGAATCTTCACGGCGGCGGGCGGGATGATGCGCCAGTTGTCGGAAGAGTGGGCGGGAAGACGGCGGTGGGCCGTGTAGTAATCGATCATCAGCGTCCGGATGTCGATGTTGGATTTCCAGAGAATGGGCGCGTTGCGGAACATGTCGTAGCCGCCGCTGCCGCCGGCGCGGTAGTTGTTGACCGCGAGACGGAGCTTCTGGTTCGGATCGAGCGGCCGGCCGTGCCAGCTCAGGTTCACAATGCGCTGCCCTTCAGGACGGGTGAGGTCGATCTCGTAGTCCACGCCTTCGGCCATGTCGTAGTTGAATCCGACGGCTTCGTGACCGACCAGCGGACCGTGCGAGCAGGCAGGGTCGGGACACTTACGGAAGAAGCGCGCCGCGTTCTCGAGGGCATCCTTGACCATGCGGCCGTCGCCCTGGATGGTGTAGAGCTCGTTGTCGTAGACGTAAAGGGCCGCGATCTGGCGCACGGTGACGGGGCCTTTCGGAATCCGGACACCGGGGTTAAACAGAGCGGTGAAGGAAACGTCCGCGCCGGTAGAGGCCAACTGCACGGTCTGGATCGCTTCGATCAGAGGGGTGTCCTCGAAGCGCGCGATGCGGCCGTCCATATCGACCGGCGACTGGGCCACGGGCATGTTCAGGAAACGCTCGGCCAGTTCGTGGTACGGCCGCGCGACGGAGAGAATCTCGGGGTCCGCGACGGTATCGGACCTGACGGGGATGAGGCGGGAAACTTTGTCGACCACTCGCCAGTGGCCCGAGGAATCGTCGAGCGTGAAATCGAGGCGCGCCAGCGACCCGCCCCAGTTCTTCGGCTGGACCAGCAGGACGCCGTTCACTCGATCGCCGGGGAGTTGCTGATGGGAGTGGCCGAAGACGATGGCGTCGAGACCGCTCACTTCGCTGGCGATCTCGAGCACCATGTTCTCGGGGGCCTCGGCACCCGGGTGGTGGCGTTCCAGGCGACCCAGGCCGGCGTGCACCGCGGCGATGACCAGATCCGGATGCTCGTCCCTGCGTAGCGCGGCCAGGGTGTTCTCGGCCGCCTGCTCCGCGTTGGTGAAGTGGTACCCCTGATAGTGCGCGGGCTCTTCCCATTCCGGGATGGCCGGGGTGGTGAGGCCGATGATGGCGACCTTGACGCCATTAACCGTGCGCACGATATAGGGATCGAAGGGGCGGGCCGTCGCGCCGGGCTCGGCGACGGTGTTGGCGGAGAGCCAGGGAAAGCCAGCGTCCCGGCGGGCGTGGTCGAGGTTCTTGAGGCCGAAGTTGAAATCGTGGTTGCCCAGCACCAGCGCGGTGTAGCCAAGCTGGTTCATGGCGGCCATCATCGGATCGTGGCGCAGCGGCTGGCCCTGAAATCTGAGGTGCAGCGGCAGGCGGCCGGTGCTGAGGTAGGACTGGTAGACGGTCTCGACCGGGGTGCCCTGGATGGTATCGCCGCAGTCGATCAGCAGCGCGCCCGGCGCGTCGCGGCGTGCGGCCCGGACCAGCGTGGCGATTTTGGCAAGGCCCCGATCGGCGGGTTTGCCGGTGAAGTAGTCCACCGGATAGAGGTTGCCGTGCAGGTCCGTGGTGGCCAGCACGGTGACCGTAACCCGCTTGGCGGGGGCCGCGGCCGCGAGCAACGACAGCGCCAGGACCGCGCGCAGGATGTGTGTCATGCCGCTACTTCGCGTCTGCCGTTACGATCCGGGCGGTCTTGATGAAGTCCAGCTTCGGGAACCTGGCTTCGAGGTACTTGTTGCCCTGCTGCTGGATCGTTCCTTGCTCCGGACTTTCGCCGTACCCGCTATAGAGCTTGTCGACGACGTCCAGGCCTTCCACCACCTTGCCAAACGGTGCGAAGCCCTGGCTGTTAAGCGACGCGTTGTTGGCGTAGTTGATGAAGACCTGGGTGGTGCGCGTGTTCGGCCCCGCCATGGCATAGGTAATCATTCCACGCCCGTTGCTCTGGGTCACCTTGTCGTCTTTGAGATTCCGGTTGACCCAGACGGCGCCGACGGCGGGATCGGCCGGGAGTCCAAACTGCACCATGAAGCCGCTGATCACGCGGAAAAACCGCGCGTTGTCGTAGAACTTCCTTTGGACGAGGGTGTAGAAACGCGCGGCGCCGAGCGGCGCCCAGGCCTTCGTCACCTCGATGGTGAAGTCGCCCTTGCTGGTTTCGAACTTCACACGATAGACGTCAGGCACGGGAGCCGGCGTCTGCGCCTTTGTTTGCGCGGCGCACGAAAGAGCGGACGCCGCGAGCATCACGCTCGCCAAGAACGGTCTTGAAATACGCATGGTTGGCATTTTACCAAGTTCAAGGGACTTTGAGCCGTTTGAGTCCGCACGCAAGCCTAATCCGCAGCCACGAACTGCACCGCAACCGGAGCGGAGACGTCCAGTTTTTTTCCGGTCGGAGTCAGTTGGCCGCTGGTGGGGTCGATATGAAACACCACGACACTGTCCGAGTCCTGGTTCGTGACGAACAGGTACTGGCCCGAGGGGTCGATACCGAAGCTGCGGGGAGTGATGCCGCCGCTCGGCACGCGTCCGGCCGGCGTGGGCTTGCCGGTCACCGGGTCGATCTGGAAGATCGCAATGTCGTTCAACTGGCCGCGGTTCGAGGCGTAGAGGAACTTGCCGTTCGGATGCACCAGGATCTCGGCGCCGCTCTTGGGACCCCGGTAGGCCGTCGGCAGCGTGGATTCGGCCGTGATTGGCTTGAGCACGCCGGGCTTCCACGCGAAGGCGCTGACCGTTGCCCCCAGTTCGCCGATCACGTAGGCGAACTTGCCGTTCGGATGGAACGCCAGGTGGCGCGGGCCCGTTCCCGGAGTGACATGGCCGTAGCCAACCGTCACGAGCGTGCCCCGCGTCGGATCGAAGCCGTAGATGTAAATCAGATCCACGCCCAGGTCCGCCGAAAAGGCGTAGTGGTCGTCGGACGAAAAGGAGGCCGAGTGCGCGTGCGGTCCCCCCTGACGCTGGGGATTCAGGCTCGATCCGTTATGGTGATTGAAGGAGGAAGCTGTGGCCAGGCTGCCGTCTGCCTTGATGGGGAACGCGCCCACGCTCCCGCTGCCGTAGTTCGCCGCCAGCACGAACTTGCCGCTATGACTGACCGCCAGCGCGCAGGGCGACGAGCCGCCGGTGGAAACGCTGTTGAGCGGCGTGAGCTTCCCGGTCTTTCGATCGATGCCGAACGCGCTGACCGAACCTACCTCGTTTTCGTTGACGGCATAGAGGTGCGTGCCGTCCGGGGAAACGGCCAGGAAGGATGGATTCTCTGTCTGTGCCGCGAGGCCGAGGCTGGTCAACTCGCCCGTCGCCGGCTCGAAGCGATAGACGTAGATACCCTGGCTTCCGTGGCCGGTGTAGGTGCCGATGTAGGCGAAGTAGGACGGTTTGCCGGCCGCTCCCGCCAGGGCGGCGATGGCCAGAAGCAGCGTCACGAATCGAAGCTGTCGCATGCGCACCATCAGACCGCATTCGCCGCGCGGACGCAAGTCTACCCAAACGCGCGCCGCGCCGACACGGAGTGTCCGGAGTTTCTTCAGCGACAGGAGGCTAACGCTCGTGATGGTTGGCGGCCCCGGCCGCGAGTTTCAGCTCCCTATTCACCTCGTCCAGCAGGTTTTTCGCCTTTTGCGCATGGCCTTCCATGTCCCACTCGTTGGCCTTCTGAGCGTCCAGGATACGCTGCCAGGCTCGGTAGCTCAGGTCCTGAGCGGCCGCCAGATTTGGATGTCGTTCATGCGAGATGTCCCGCTCGGGCTTTTGGGCGATGGCGCCCGCTCCGACCAGCAGCAAGGCGCCGAATACCACAGCGAGGATTCTGGTTTTGACCATGCAGCGTATTCTACACGCGTCCTCAACCCAGCGCAAGTCACTGAGAAATAAGGAGAAAAGGCTCTGGAAGCCCCGCTTCCCCCTACACCGTCGGTTCCCCGTGCACCTCAACCTCTTCGGGCTCCACGCCTTCATGCCGCGGCTCGGGGAGGCGGCCGGTGAGGTCCAGGTAGCCCCAGGCCAGAGCGGTCATGGAACTCAGCACGCCGGACCAGACGCCGATGGTGCGCGGGCTCACCGACAGCGACGCCACTCCCGCCGCGGCCATCGAGAGCATCATCACCGCCCAGGTCAGCGATTCGTTGGTGGCGAACACGCGGCCCCGATACTCGTTGGGGACGTTGCGCAGAAGCTGCGTCATGTTGAGCACCGAACTTACGGCCACCCCGGCGCGCGAGACGGCGATGAACACCAGCGCCAGCCAGTAGTTCGTCATCTGGCTGAAGACCACGTACGCGCCGCCGTGGATCACGTAGCAGACGACAATGGCGCGCTTGTAAGCGCGGAAGCTCGCGCGCTTGCCGAACCAGTGGCCGAAGACGCCGCCCGCTAGCAGCCCGATACCCGCGCAGGCCCAGATCTGCCCGATGCCCGCCGCGCCCTTGTGGAACACGAGCTCGCCGAAGAGACTGAACAGGATTTGCGCCGCACCACCGCCGCTGGCCCAGCCGATGCTGACCACGGCGATGCCGAGGATCAGCGGCGTGGAGCGCATGTAGCGCAGTCCCTCGGCGTATTCGTGCCAGGGCCGCACCACCTCGGCTTCGGTCAGCGCGGTTCGCGGGGCCCGGAACGAGCCGGCTGGCGAGCGCAGCCTCGAAATCGACCAGGCAGAAAAGAGGAACGAGAGCGAGTTCAGCGCGAAGGCCCACTGGTAGCCGAACTGCACGACAGTGGTCCCGGCGAGCAGCGTGCCCACTACCAGCGTGCTCCACTGGGTGGTTTGCGTCACGGAATTGGCCGTGTGCAATTCCTCCGGACTGGCGATGGTAGGCAGGATCGAAGCGCGGCCGCTGGTGAAGAACGGCGACGCGAACATAAGAAGCCCGCTGAGCACGTACAGCAGCCAGGGATTCGAGCGGTCAACGGTGAGAATGAAGCCGGCGGCGACAACGGCGCGGACCAGGTCGCTCGCAATCATCACGCGCTTGCGGTCCAGGCGGTCGAGTACCACGCCCGCCAGCGGTCCGGCCAGGATCGCCGGCACCGCGCGCGCCAGCATAATGCCGCTCACCACCAGGCCCGAGTGCGTGATGTGCAGCGCCAGGGCGAAGACCGCGACGTTGTTGAAGTGGTCGCCGATCTCGCTCACCACCTGCCCCATCCAGGTGTAGCGGTAATTGGGGTTGCCCCGCAGGAGGTTGTTGAAGGACGAGCTCAGCGGAGTGTCTCCTGGCGCACCGTGACGGCGTGCAGAAAATCCAGATCGAGCGCGTAGCCGAATCCCGGTTCGCCACTCACGACGATGGTTCCGCGCGGCGTTACCTCGATGGGCGGCACGATCACGTCCCGCACCCAGTAGCGGCTGCTGGCCGAGACATCGCCCGGCAGGACGAAGCCCGCCAGCGTCGAGAGCGCGATGTTGTGCGCCCGGCCCACTCCCGATTCGAGCATGCCTCCGCACCAGACCGGGATACCTGCGGCCTGCGCCACATCGTGAACGGCGCGCGCTCCGGCGAAGCCGCCCACGCGGCCGAGCTTGATGTTGATGATCTGCGCCGCGCCCAGGCGAATGGCCTGCTCGGCGTGGTGCGCGCTGCGGATCGATTCGTCCAGGCACACCGGCGTCGAGAGCTTCGCCTGGAGCGCCGCGTGATCGACGATGTCGTCATGCGCGAGCGGCTGCTCGATCATCATGAGGTAGAACTCGTCCAGCGAACGCAGGCGATCCACATCCGCGAGCGTGTAGGCCGAGTTGGCGTCCACCATCAGGCGGATGTTGGGAAGCGCGCGCCGCACCTCGCGCACCACCTCCACATCCCAGCCGGGCTTGATCTTGATCTTGATCCGCTGATAGCCGCACGCCAGCTCGCGCTCGATGGTCTCGATCAGCGCGGGCACGGATTCCTGGATGCCGATCGAGACGCCGCAGGATATCTCGGTGCGCGTGCCGCCCACGTGCCGCCACAGCGGCTGGCTCTGGAGGCGCGCTTCGAGGTCCCATATCGCGGCTTCGAGACCGCCGCACGCCATCTGGTGCCCGCGGATACGATTGAACAGCGGCGCGCCCCGGAGCACTGCGGGGCCGGCATAGTGCTTGAGGATCAGCCACGCCGATTCGGTCCACTCCTCGTTGTAGAACGGGTGCTCGCCGGCAGTGACCTCGCCCCAGCCCGAGACGCCGTCGGCAACCGCTTCGACCAGGATGATCTGCCGTTCGACGGTCCGCCCGAAGCTGGTCTCGAAGGGACGCACCAGGGGCATCGCGATCTGGTGCAGCCGGATTTGGTCTATTCGGAGGGCCATTTTCCCAACAGGTATGTTCCGCGCTCGAAGCCCACCACCGCAAGGCCGCGGCCGAAGCAATCCAGAAATTGCGCGCCTATCGCTGCCTGCATGCGCCGCGCTTCGCCGATCTCCGCGGGCACCGCGATCCGTTCAACCACCGAACCGCGATCCACGTCTATCCGTTCCGAGCCGCGACCGCCAGGGAGCGGACCCCGCAGCCACCACTCGGCCACCAGCCGGTCCGTCGGCACGGAGCCATGCAGCGGGCTGCTGGTCGAGCCCCAGTGATCCGGCAAATAGCGACGCGCGACCGCGCCCAGAATCTCGATGTTGAAGTATGCGTTCTTGAGTTCGAGCGGATCGAAAGTCCACTCGACCAGTTCGATGCCGCGGGCCAGCGCCTCGCGCCGCTGCTCGATCTTGAGGGCGCGGCCGATGTGCCGGTCGCGGCGCTCTGGCCGGACGGCCAGCATGTGGCTGTAGAGGTACGGCCTGCCGTCAGGCTTCAGACCGGCGAAGGCGAGGCAGAACCCCACCATCCGTCCGGCCTCGAAGGCGCCGAAAACCTGCCCGCCGGTCCCGGCCGCGATGATGAACATCTGCAGCGGAACCGACTCCCCCGGCGCGTAGCCCCATGTCTCGTTTTGGAGGCCGACGGCGGCGTCCAGATCGGCGCGCTCCTCGAGCGCGCGGATTTCGATCCCGGTCACTGGCTGCGTTTCGATTCCTCCCACAGCGTATCCATCTCCTCCAGCGTGGACCCGGCCGGCGTGCGGCCCTGCTCCTTCAGTTTGCGCTCGACATATCCGAACCGCTCGCGAAACTTGCGATTGGTGCGGCGCAGCGCCTGCTCGGGATCCACCTTGAGGAACCGCGCCAGGTTGACGATCACGAACAGGAGGTCGCCGACCTCATCTTCCAGGCGCTCGCGCGGCGCTCCGGCCGCTCTCGCCTCGGCCAGTTCGCCCAACTCTTCGTCCAGCTTCTCGAGGACCTGCTCGGCATTGGGCCAGTCGAAGCCCACGCCCGCGGCGCGGGAAGTCAATTGCTGCGCCTCCACCAGCGCCGGTGTCGAACTCGACACCCCTTCGAGCAGGCCCTTCGGAGCGCCGCTCTTTTCCTCCGCCTTGATTTCGTCCCAGCGGGCTTTGACTTCCTCCGGGGTGCTGGCCGTGCCCGTGCCGAAGACGTGCGGATGCCGCCGCACCAGCTTCTCGTTGATGGCGTCGAGCGAATCGTCGATCTTGAAGTGCCCGCCCTCTGCCGCCATCTCCGCGAAGAAAACCGCCTGGAGCATCAGATCGCCCAGCTCCTCCCTGAGGCCACTCCAGTCGCGCGCGTCGATGGCGTCGAGCACCTCGTAGGTTTCCTCGAGCAGGTAGGGCTTGATGCTGTCGAACGTCTGCTCGCGATCCCAAGGGCAGCCTCCCGGCGCCCGCAGCTGCGCCATGATCTCGACCAGCCGGGTGAACTTCGCGCCCTCGCTCACTTGGTACCCACGACGAGGATCACGAAGCTATCCGCAATGAGGGCGGGCCGCGGACGCGGCTGATCCTCGGTCGGCGGCGGAGCCGGGCCGAAGCGCGCCGTCGGCAGGTAGATCCGGTGCGTCACCGTATCGATGGCCATGGTGCGCGCGCCGCGCTCGGTCGTCACGGTCTCGGCCACCTCGAACGTGCCAGCGGACGACTCCCGTGCCACCGTCAAAGTGCCCTCGCCATTTGAGCTGAATGCGAACCCGGCACCGGGATCGAAGCCGTTGCCATCCACACCCGCGCCGATTGGCACGGTGGCGATCACCTTGCCGGAGACCGTGTCGAGCACCGTCATGATCTTGTTGTGGCAGCCGCTGAAGGCGTGATGATGCTCGGCGTCGAAGCCCATGCCGCTTGGCTCCTCGCAGGGCGCGAGCGGGAACCGCCTCAACACGGTGAGCTTCTGGCTGTCGATCTCCGCCACCTCGCTCTTGTCTTCGATGTTCACGTAGATCTTGCCGGCCTCGTCGCTGCGGGCGAACTCGGGCTTGCCCCCCAACGGAATGGTGCCATCCACCACGCCGGTCTCGGCGTTGAACGCGGTGGCGTCACCGCTGCGGCCGTTGAAGGTGAAAACGCGCCCGGAAGCCGGGTCGAAGAGGATGCAATCGGGATTCTTCCCGGTCTTGACCTCGCCGATGGGCTTGAGCGTGTCGAGGGCGAAAATAGTGACGTTGTCCGTGCGGCCGTTGCTGGTGAATCCGCGGTTCAGCTTCGGAGCGAGCGCGATTCCATGCACGCCCAGCGTGCCGGGGATGTCGCCGGCGACCTTGCCGGTTTCCAGATCGACCACCATGACGTGCGATCCCCGCGAAACATAGAGCCGGTGCGAGGCGCCGTCCGCAGTCAGGTAGTCCCACCCGCCCTCGCCGCCCAGTTGCAGCTTGTCGATGACGTGATAACCGGGCCCGGCCGCCGAAGCGATCGCGCCGAAAAGAAGAGCCGGGCACAACAGTTGTCGGATGTTCACAGAGTTGCCGCCTTTAGGCCGATTTTACCGCGTGAGCCGACTAGGGGCACGCCCTAGCCCGCGCCAAGGCACCTGAGTGAATTGACCAACACCAGGCCGTCGCTCTGCCGCGCTGTAAACTGTACGCCCCAGCTCCACACGTCCTCGCCCAGCGAATGGCGGATCATCAGCCGGCATCGATAGACCGCCTGGCCACTCTCCGTGCGCGGCTCGATGGACGTGGTGACCGCGTTCCGGGCATCCTGACTTGAAAGCTCGCCGAGGTAGCCTGCAAGATACCGGCCGATGGTTCTGTCTGTCGGTTCGGTGCCGAACCCCGCACAACTCGAGTCTGACAGCGGTGCTTGAGAAACCTGGAGCACGACGTCGATCACGTCCTTTGCTGTGGGCGACGAGTGCTGGAGCTTGATGGATCGGGCAGGTGGGTCCGCGGTGCGGCAGCCAGCCAAGGCGAAACATGCACAAGCGAGCAGCGCGGTTCTCACGGCGCGGCCGCCCAGAACATCGCATTGTTGGGCGCAGGGTAGTGCGTGCTGAACTCCTCGGGCGTCTGCGAGACAACCTGGTGCTGGGTGTTCGAGTAATGGTAGATTCGCCCGTAGTTGAAGTAAATGCCGACGTGCTTTTTGGGGACGTTGTCCAGGCGCTTCTGCCGGACGTTCACATTCGCCGCGTTCGTAATGAAAACCAAGCCCCAGGCAAGCGGGAACGGGCGAGTGTCCCACTGTCCCACCTGAAGGCAATGTGCGAAGAGATCCTGCACACGGATGGACGCGGGCGTTCCCTTGCCGTTCGACATGGTCAAGCAGGTGACTCCGTACTGATAGCCCAGCACGTGGCTTACAAAGTGAGCGCAGTGATTGTCCGCATCGGCGTCGTATCCCACGGGACAGATCGCGCCAATGTGCTTTCCCAGAAGTGGCGTGAGCAGAGCTTCCGTCAGTGCCGGCATGTTTGGCCCCTCTTGCACGCCATTGTAAGTTACCTCCGGTCAGGCCGCAATCGCCTCGCCGGGCCAGCTACTCCTGCCGCAGGGCCGTCACCGGGTCCACGCGGCTGGCGCGAAGGGCCGGCATGAAGCTTGCGAACAGCGCCGCGCCTACCAACAGGGGAATCGTGATCGCGAACGTCGACGGCTCAGCGGGCTGCATCCCGTCCACCATGCGCTGCAATACACGCCCCGCCGCCACGGCGGCAATCGCTCCGGCCGCAACGCCCAGCAAGATCATTCGCAGGCTCTGCCGGAACACCAGCCACAGGACATCGCCGGCGCGAGCCCCGAAAGCCATGCGCACGCCGATTTCGGGCACCCGCTGGCCGGTCAAATAGGCCAGCACACCATAAATGCCGATGCACGCCAGCAGCAGGGCCAGTCCGGCGAAGACGCCAAAAAGCAGCAGTAGGAAACGTTGCCGCGCGAGCGAGCCGCTCGCCAGTTGCTCCATGGTTCGAACCTCGTAGAGAACCTGATCGCCGGTAACTCCGCGCACTTCCCGCCGAAGCGGTTCCACTACGCTTAGCGGCGCAACGCTCGTGCGGATGGCGATCGACATGAGTTCGGACCAGCGCCGCACCCATCGGTCCTGCAACTGGGAGAAAGGATAGTATGCCTGCGCGCGCAACGGTGCCTGATCGTCTTTGGCGAGCCCCCAGTGCCGGACGTGCGCCACCACTCCGACAACCTTGACAGGGCCGCCCATGTCGGGGACCCACAGGCGCTGCCCGACGGGCTCCCGCTTGCCGAAGGCGTGCTCGGCCAGGACCTCATCGATCACGACGACGGGCTCGCTATCGATGCGGTCGTGGTCGTCGAAGAACCGGCCATGGCGCAGAGGGATGCCCATGACCTTGAGATAGTCCGGCGTGACGGTGGTGATCAACGCGACCGGCTGCCGGTTCTCGGGCGGCACATCCACGGAGGTCCAGTAGCCGCCCGTGTTGTAGCCCTGGCGCATCGGGACGGTATCGACCATGGCCACGGACTGCACTCCGGGCACGCGCTGCGCGCGATCGAGCAAGTCGCGCCACGCCGCACGCATCTCGGCGGGGCTCGTGAGAGTGGCGGGCGAGATCGCGGCCCGGGTGATCAGCACGTTCCTTATGTTCACGCCCGGGTCGAGCCCGGAGAGATGCACGAGCGTGCGCCCGAGCAGCCCGGCGGCGACTAACAGCACCACCGCCAGGGCAATCTCGGCGATCACAAATCCGCTGTGCAACCGGCGTGAGCTGCCTGCTACGACTCGCGCCCCGGCACGCAGGGCCTGTTCCAGGTCGCGCACGTGAGCGCGCAGCGCCGGCGCCAGTCCGAAGAGAACGCCGCTCGCGAGCGAGACGGCGAGTGCGAACAGGAGCACGCGCCAGTCGATCCGTACATCCTCGGCCCGCGGCAGACTGCCCGGCCAGAACGTCACGAACGGGCCCACCCCGAGGGCGGCCAGCAGGACGCCAAGCGCGCCTCCGGCGAGCCCCAGCACCGAGCTCTCGGTCAGACACTGCCGCACCAGCCTGCCCCGGCCCGCGCCGAGCGCCGCCCGCATGGCGAGCTCACGCTGGCGAGAAACCGCGCGCGCCAGCAGCAAGCTCGCGAGATTCGAGCACGCGATCAGCAGCACCAGGCTTACCGCGCCCAGCAGCAGCCACAGAGTGGATCGGACATCGCCAACGTCCGGGCCCAGCGTCTGCACCACGAAGCCGCGGCCCGCATTGGAGTCGGGGTACTGCGCGGCCAGGTGGCGGCCAATCAGCGCGAGCTCCATCTGCGCCTGGCCGAGCCTCGTACCGGGCCGCAGGCGCGCCAGAACGGCAATTGGATGCGGCTTGCGGTTCCGGATGAACTCCGCGGTGTTCTGGCCCAGCGGAGTGAACACGTCGGGCTCGTCTCCGTCCAGGCGGAAGCCGGCGGCCGCGATGCCGACGACGGTGTAGCGCTTGCCATCGAGCACCAGCGACATCGCTCCCTGGCTCGCGGCGAAATGGCGCTGCCACAGGCTGTGCCCCAGGATGGCAACGGGTGCTCCGCCGGGCCGGTCTTCCGCGGACAGGAAGTCGCGGCCCTGGAAGAGGGGCACCTTCAGAACGGAGAACAGGCCGGACGAGACCTCGCGTCGGTCGACGAACTCGGCGTCACCCGGCTCGCTCAGGATGCCCCCGCTGAAGAGCCAGCCCGCCATCGGCGCGAGCGCGTGGCTCTCGCGCGCGCAATCGAGATAGTCGAAGTAAGCGACGTTCTGATCGCCATTGGCATCCGTGTGCCCTTGCAGGGTGACCAGCCTGTCAGGCTCGGGATAGGGCAGCGGCTTCAACAGAACGCCGTTGGTCACGGTGAACATGACGGTGGTGCCGCCGATACCGAGGGCCAGCGTCGCCAGGGCCACTGCTGCAAACCCGGGCCTCTGCCGCAGGGAACGAAACGCGTAGCCGAGGTCTTGCCAGAAATCCTCCAGCCAGCGCGTGCCACGCGCATCGCGGCACTGCTCCTTCACCTGCTCCGGACCGCCTAGCGCGAGCCGGGCCAGTCGCCGCGCCTCTTCAGGATCGTGGCCGTCCGCGATGAGATCGGCCGTGTGCTGCTCGATATGGAATCGCAGTTCCTTGTCGAGTTGCTCTTCCATCTGGCTTCGAAACCACAGGCGACGCCACCATGTCATTGGGCGCCTCCTTCGGACATCTTGAGAATCAGGCCGACGGCTTCCGCCAATCGCCGCCAGCTCGCGGTTTCTGCTTCGAGCTGCGCCCTCCCCTGCCGCGTCAGGCGATAGAACTTGGCCTCGCGCCCGGTTTCGGTGTCCTTCCAGTCGGCGGCCAGCAGGCCGCGATTCTCCAGGCGGTGCAACGCCGGGTAGAGCGAGCCCTGCGGGACCTGGACCACGTCACGCGACACCTGTTGCAGCCTCTGCGCGATCGCGTAGCCATGGACGGGACCGAGGGCGGCCACTTTCAAGATCAGCAAGTCCAGGGTGCCCTGCGGGAGATCCGATTTCTCTGACAATGCCGTATACCTCCCTCTTCTACACGTCAGCGTATCACATGTAGAAGCGCGAGGTGTGGAGCCGGCCGGCCCCACGCCCGTCCCGAGCGCCTTGACGTCTGACGTAAGGCGTAACATAATGAAGAGTGATCCAGTCGTTCCGGTGCCACGATACCGAGCGGGTGTTCCGGCTCGAAAGCTCACGCAAGTTCGGCAACATAGCACAGGTCGCCCTCCGGAAGCTAAAAATGCTCGATGCGGCAACGGTCCTGGAGGACCTGGCGCGATTCCCCGGCAACCGCCTGGAGGCGTTGAAGGGCGACCGGGAGGGCCAGCACAGCATTCGGGTCAACGATCAATTCCGCGGCTGTTTTCTCTGGAGGGATGGAAACGCCCATGCCGTCGAGATTGTCGACTACCACTAGCAGGAGGCCTGACATGAGAAAGACACGGACACGGCCGTCGAGTCTACGCCCGGTCCATCCGGGCGAGGTGTTGAAGGAAGAACTGCTGCTCCCCCTGGGGATGAGCGTCAGCCAGTTGGCGCGCGAGCTGAAGGTGCCGGTTAATCGGCTGACCCAGATCGTAAACGGACAGCGGGCGGTTACGCCCGACACATCGCTGCGTCTGGCGCGGTACTTCGGCTTCTCCCCGAGTTACTGGATGAACCTCCAGACGCAGTTTGACATGGATGTCGCCAGGCAGGAGAGGCTGAAGCAGATCGAACGCGAGGTCGTGCCGCGCGCCAGCGCGGCCTAGGCCTGCCCCCCGGCCCGCGCCCCCCGGTCGGCTAAAATGAGGAATTGATGAGCGAAGAAACGCCCCACACAGAGCAGCCGGAAACGCCCCAGGAAACGCAGCAGGAAACGCCGCCCGTCGCCGAGCGGCGCGAGTTGCCTCCCGCGAGTTTCGGCGAGATGATCTTCTCCGTGCGGTTCCAGGCCGAGATGCACCTCGGGCTTTTGCCGCTGGACGAAGAGGAAAAGCCGCCGGTCGACCTCGCGGCGGCCCAGCACTACATCGACCTGCTGGGAATCCTGGCCGACAAGACTCGCGGCAACCTCGCGATCGAGGAGCAGCGGTACCTGGAGAATTCGCTGACGGAGTTGCGCTTCCGCTTCGTACAGGCGACCGACCGGGCCCAGGCCAAGTGACGCCGGAATCCGGCGCGCTTACGATCACCGTCCTGGGATCGGGCACCAGTGTCGGCGTGCCCACGATCGCCTGCGGCTGCGCGGTGTGCCGCTCCACGGACCCCAGGGACAAGCGCCTGCGTCCCTCCGTGCTGCTCAGCTACAACGGGCGGAACGTGGCCATCGACACCACGCCTGACTTTCGCACCCAGGTTCTGCGCGCGGGCGTCGAGCGGCTGGATGCCGTGCTGTTCACTCACGCGCACGCCGACCACATCATGGGGCTCGACGACGTGCGGCCGTTCAACTACCACCAGAAGTCCGGCATCCCGATCTACGGTTCGGCCGAGACCATCGGGACGCTGCGGCGGGTATTCGAATACGTATTCGCGGAGCAGGCGCATGAGTCTTCGGTGCCTCGCCTCGAGACGCACCTGCTGGATGGCGAACCGTTCGATCTGTTCGGCCTGCCGTTCCGTCCGATTCCGCTGAAGCACGGACGCCTGACCGTGTATGGCTACCGCTTCGGCGCCGCCGCATACCTGACCGACCACAACGTGATTCCGGAAGCCTCGATGGAGGCGCTGCGCGGGCTCGATGTGCTGTTCCTCGATGCGCTGCGGTACAAGCCCCACCCCACGCATACCACCGTGGCGCGGGCTCTCGAATACGTGGTGGAGTTGAAACCGCGGCGGGCGTTTCTGACTCACATCTGTCACGATCTGGGCCACGAAGAGACGGAGCGGAGGCTGCCGCTGAACGTCCGGCTGGCCTACGACGGGCTCGAGATCACCGTGGAGGCCGCGTAGTATGGGGGACTTTGGTCCGACGGCCCTCACCATCGGCAACTTCGACGGCGTGCACGCCGGTCACCGCGAGATCCTGCATCGCGTTGTCACGCTCGCGCGCGAGCGAGGGTGGAAACCCTCGGTGCTCACCTTCGATCCTCATCCGGCCCGCGTCGTGGCGCCCGAGCGCGCGCCGAGGCTGCTGACGACGCCCGAAGAGCGCATCCGCCTGATGCGGGAGGAAGGCATCGAACAGGTTCTGATCCTGCCGTTCACGCACGAGCTGGCGGCCTTTTCGCCGGAGCGGTTCGTGCGGGAGATCGTGGTGGAGCGGCTGGAGGCGCGGGCGGTTCTGGTGGGCGACAACTTCCGCTTCGGGCACGAACACGCCGGCGACACGCGCCTGCTGGCGGAACTGGGCCGGCGCTACGAATTTCTGGTGGAGGCGGTTCCGGCCATTCGCATGCGCGGCCGCGTGGTCTCATCGAGCGAAGTGCGCCGCCTGATCGATGGCGGCAACGTGGCGCTTGCGGGGCGGCTGCTGGCACGGCCTTACGCGCTCGAGGGCGACGTGGTTTCCGGCCAGGGCATCGGCTCCAAGCAGACCGTTCCCACATTGAACCTAGCTCCAGCTGCCGAGGTGATGCCCGCCCGCGGCGTTTACGTCACGCGCACGAGCGACGCCCGATCCGGGCGCCGCTGGATTTCGGTCACCAACATCGGCACGCGGCCGACCTTCGGGGGCGACTCGGTAACGGTCGAAACCTTTTTGCTCGATCCGCTCGAAGGGGCCAGCCCGCGCGCCATCCGCGTCGAATTCCTGAAGCGGCTGCGCGAGGAGCGCCGGTTCGAAGACGCCGCCGCGCTCAAGGCGCAGATTCTGCGGGATGTCGCGCGGGCTCAGGCCTACTTCCGAAGAGTGTCTCGAATCGGCGGCGCCGAACCCCGAGTGTCCGCCCCCTGACCGGTCGCGGTCCCGGTACCGAGTGCTACCATACCCCTCTGGAGGTTTCACGACCAACCGCAAGACCGCCCTCGCCGTCGTCTGCGCCGCCGCATGGCTCGCCTCCACGGCGTGCGACTACACCCCTGCTTACCGGGTCAAAGCGCTCAGCGGCGAACAGTTCACCAGCGAATCGCTCAAGGGTACCGTCGTGCTGGTTCAGTTCTGGACTACCTGGTGCCCCTATTGCCGCCAGGAGCAGCCCGTGGTCGACGCCATCGAGCGCAAGTATTCCAGTCGCGGCCTGATGGTGCTGGCCGTCAACGTAGGCGAGTCCCGGGACAAGGTCGCCGAGTACCTGCGCCACTCTCCACGCCGATGCCGCGTCGTCGCGTCCGAGGATACCGACCTCGCGGAGGTCCTGGGGACCGGAGGCTTCCCGAGCTACGTACTCATTGGCCGGGACGGACGCATCGTCAACCGCCAGCACGGCGCGGGTGGCGAGGAGTCCCTCCGCCGGCTTCTGTCGGAAGCGGGAATCTCCGTCTCTCCTTGATATAGAATCTCATCATGCGCGCACCAGTTTCGATCCTGGCAGCCGCCGCCGTCTGCTGCGGCGCGCTGCTGGCGATCGGCTCCCGCGAGCCGGCGCCGAGGTTTCACGCCAAGACGCTCGATGGCGAGGTGTTCACCAACGAGTCGCTGAAGGGCAAGGTGGTGCTCCTGGACTTCTGGACCACCTGGTGCCCCTACTGCAAGGAGGAACAGGGCGCCGTCGACGCCCTGCTTCACGATTTCGCGGGCCGCGGACTCGTGGTTCTCGCGGTCAATGTCGGGGAGTCGAAGAAGAAGGTGAAGCAGTACCTCGCCGATTCGCCGCGCACCTGCAAAGTCGTTCTGACGGACGACACCAACCTCGCCGCCATGTTCGCGGCTAAGTCCTACCCCATCTATGTGCTGATCGACCGCGACGGCAACATTGCCGGCAAGCAGGACGGAGCCGCGGGGGAAGGCGCGCTGCGTGAACTGCTCGGCCGGGCGGGGTTGGAGTCGGAGTAGAGGTGGCCGCCGGGACGCGGACGCTACGGCAGCTCGAAGCTGCCGCTCTCTAACATTCGCGCTACCCACGCCGCGTGCGGGAGGCCGCAAGCCGAAAGAGCATTCAGCTCCTTGGCCACGTCGTAGTCCACGCGGCGGATGGCCAGATCGAACTCATCCAGCAACAGGTATGCGGCGCGCCGGTCGCCGTCGTAGGAAAGGCCAACGCTTCCCGTGTTGGCGACGATCATTCCCGAAACGGTGCGGACGTATGGGTGGTGGACGTGCGCATAGACCGCAATGGGCTGGCCGAGCGGCGCGTACACCGACTCCAGCTCCTCGTCGCTCGCATCCTCCGCGGGCGCGCGCCACGGGGTCGCGGGGCTGGCGTGCACCAGCGCCATCGGCGCTTCAACGTGCGTGAGCGGCAGGCCGCGCAACCACGCCAATCGCTCCTCTCCCAGCGCCTCGCGGGTCGCCGCCGCCATCTCCTCGATCCCCGCCAGCAGAGGCTGTATGTTGGGCGACTGACTCGCAAATTCCGTCAACGACTCGGGCCGGAAAAGCATTTCGTCCGTATTGCCGACGACGCCTGGCCAGCCCAGGTCGCGAATGCGGTCCACCGTCAGGGCAGGATTCGCCCCCGCGTCGGCCAGGTCGCCGCCGTGCAGGACCAGGTCCGGAGACACCTGTCGCAGATCGGCAATGACCGCCTCGAGCGCGGTCAGGTTGCCGTGGACGTCCGCTACGATTGCGATGCGCATGCCGCCCTCACCAAGCCCCTTCGTCCGCCGTGGGACCGTAGATCGCCGGCACCGGCGCCTCGTTGAGCCGCAGGTACACCGTCAACTGGCCGCGGTGATGCGCCAGGTGATTGAACACGGAGTCGCGAAGGACGATGTGCCGCGGCTGCTCGCTGACAACATGGCCCGCCGCCTTGAGCTTCCACGGGGTCATCAGATGTTCGTCGGTGGTGGCGGCCAGCGCCTCGCGCGCCTTCGCGACACTGGCGTCGAATGCCTCCAACAGTTCGCGCCTGGTGCGGCACTCCGGCGGCCTGTAGGGCGCGCCGCCGGGCGGACTGAGGTCCAGTTCGTCCTGATTCACCGTCATGGCCACCCAGCCCGGCATGGTCGCCACCAACGTAGCCAGCCGCGCGAGCGTCATCGATTTCTCGTGCGGCTTGTAGTCGCCTCGCCCCTCGGGAACGCGCTCGAGCACCCGCCGCGTCGCCGCCGCCTCCCGTTCCAATTCACCCAGAAACAACTCGGTCATGAGCATGTCCAGCCCCCTAGAAGAAAGATACCAGTCCCAGGGATTCGACGAGCGGGGTCCACGGGCGGCCACGTATAATCGTGCCAGTGGGCACCTCCTCGCGCGACTGGTTCGACCCGTCCGACCTACGCCCGGACCGCGCGGATCCGTACCTACGCATACAGTGCGTCGTCGTCATGGTGCGCGATCAGGACCAGGCGCTGCAATTCTACCTGGACCAGCTCGGCTTCCAACTCATCGTCGACGATCACTCCGAGTCAGGCGACCGCTGGATAACGGTCGCACCCCCCGATGGCACCGCGCTCCTTGCGATTGTCGCTCCGCGGCCCGGCTCGGAAGCGTCGAAGCTCGTCGGCCGGGCCACGCAGGTCGTGTTCGTCACCGACGATGTCGCCGCTAAGTACGGCGAGTGGCTGCGGCAAGGGGTCCGCTTTCATTCCCCGCCGCAACTGCAGCCTTGGGGCGGCACCGTCGCCGTCTTCGAGGATCCCGACGGCAATATTTTTTCGCTGATCAGTTTCGACCAGCTGTCCAGGGAGATCGAAGCCCGCCGGCGAGCCGCCGCCGAGAAGCTCGAAGCCGAACGCCGCGTCGTGCAGGAGCTGGAAATCGCGAAGCAGGTGCAGGCTCGGCTCTTTCCGCAAATCCTGCCGCCGATGCGCACGCTCGACTACGCCGGCCTCTGCATTCAGGCGCGCGAGGTGGGCGGAGACTACTACGACTTCCTTGACCTGGGCCACCAGCGGCTCGGCCTGGTTCTGGGCGATATCTCCGGAAAGGGCATCGCCGCCGCTCTCCTCATGGCCAACCTCCAGGCTAACCTGCGGAGCCAGTGCGCCGTTGCGCACGATGAGCCGGTGCGCTTCCTACGATCGGTCAACCAGCTCTTCTACGAGAGCACCGACGACCACGCATACGCCACCCTCTTCTTCGCCGAGTACGACGACGCCACCGGCCGCCTGCGCTACGCCAGTTGCGGCCACCTCTCGGCCTTGCTTCTGCGCCGCGACGGGACGCTGGAGCGGCTCGATTCCACGGCAACCGTGCTCGGTCTCTTCAAGGAGTGGGATTGTTCCCTCGAAGAGCGGCTGCTTCTGCCGGGCGACATTCTCGCCCTCTACACGGACGGCGTTACCGAGTCGTTCAACGCCGTCGGCGACGAATTCGGCGAAGGGCGGCTCGTCGAAGCACTGCGCCGCCACAGGGCTCTGCCGCCGTCTGCGCTGCTTGGGGCCATAGTCGACGAAGTGCGCCAATTCAGCCCGCACGAACAGCACGACGACATCACGCTGATCCTCGCCGCTCGGCGCGCGTAACGGGCTCAGAACGTCACGTGCACCACTTCATCGCCGCCCGCCACGGAGCGCACGCGGATTCGCAGCAGCTTCTTTGCTGGGTCGGCGTACCAGCGTCCTGGCGCAAGCTGCCCCGGGCTCGCCACCTGCTTGTAGTCGACTCCGCCGCCATCGACTTTGCGGCAAGGGCCCGCCTCGTGCATCACCCAGTCGTAGACGCGATTGGTCCGCGATTCGATCTCGAAACGCGTCAGATCGCCGGCCGGGGCGGCGTGGAACTGAGAGATGTCCTGGTCGGCTTCCTCGAACAGAAAAAACTCCGCGCCCAGGTCGGGGAAGTAGTGGAGCTCGAGGACGTCGCCGCTCTCGGGCCCGAGCGGCACGATGGTTCCGTTCTTGGCGAACAGCGCGATATGGCCCGCAGGGGGCCGCACGCGAATCTCCTGCCTGCCTTTGTAAGTCTCGCCGGAGTCGAGATCGGTCCAGAGTCCGCGCGGAAGGTAGACCGTGAGGTCCATACCGGGCTTGAGTACCGGCGCCGCCAACAGCTCGTCGCCCACTTTGAATTCGCCGCTCCGGTTGCGCGCGCCGGGATCTTCGTCCGAATCGATCTCGAGCGGCCGCAACACGGGCACCCCCCGGTCCTGCGCCTCCTTGGTGTAACTCAGCAGGTACGGCGCCAACCGCTCGCGCCAACGCAGCGAGGCTGCGAACGGCGCACCACCGTCCGGCGCGCGAAGGACCGGCATCACGCAGGCCAGCTCGGCCGCGCTCGCCAGCAGATCCGCATCCGCTTTCGCGTAAGGAGAAAGGTCGAACTCGGGAATCAGATCCACCGAGAGGCTGGCGTGCAGCAGCGTTCGAATGCTTGCGGCGAGGGTGCCCCAGCTTCCCGTGGTGGACCGGCCGCGGGCCTCGCGCACTTTGAAATCGGCCGCGCCGAAGGGCTCCACCGGGCCGGTCGCCGCCAGGTGCTCTTCGAAGATGTCCTTGGGCACCGGACCGTAGTAGAGAAAGAACTCGATGCGCTCCGCGGGCGCGGTCACGGCTACGGTTTCCGGCCGCGAAGAGGCGAGGTCGAACCGGTACTCTCCGCGGGTTGGGAAGTACTCGGCGAAGCCGCCGCTCGAGAGCAGGAACGCATGCCGTGTTTCGATGGCCGACCCGCGCAGGTCGAAGCTCGCCGCGTCGCGCGCGCCCAGACCGTAGAAGCGCTCCGAGGCCGCGGCACGCTGCTCTAAGACGCCGCGCCCGTTTTCGCGTCGCACACGGCCATCTACGAGCACATCCTTGGAGCCGGCCTTGACCGCGATCCGGCCGCCGTCTTTCTCCACTTCGACCGTGAGGTACCGGCTCTTGAACGAGTAGGAGGTGGCAGTCTCTTCCACCGTGAGCGCCACCGGCTTCGGCGCCAGCGGCCCCTTGATTCGCTCCGGCTCCGTCCAATTCCGGAGGAAGCGGAAGGTGGAAGGGCTCAGCCACTCGATCTGGCCGCTGCCGTCCGCAAAGACGAGCGGGAAAGTATTGACCACGCGCGGAGGCGCACCGGAAGCGAGCGCGGCCGCGGCCAGCGGCAGCAGGCAGAAAACCAGGGGCCGCATGTCAGAGAAGGACGATCCGGTCCTGAATCTCGCCCGTTACGTGGGCTCCGTCTTCGCCCACAAACACGTTCACCTCAGACCGCACGCCGAAGCGGGGCAGGTAAATGCCGGGCTCGACCGAAAAGCAGGTCCAGGGGATGAGCCGCCGCTCGTCATGCGTTTCCAGGTTGTCCATGTTGGCGCCGGATCCGTGCACCTCGGCGCCGATCGAGTGGCCGGTGCGGTGGAAGAAGTACTGCTCGAAGCCACCCTCGCGGATCGCGCCGCGGGCCGCGTCGTCCACCTCGAAGCCGTGAAGCACGCGGCCGGCGCGCAGGCCCTCCTGGACAAACTTGATGGCGCGGTTCCGGGCCTCGGTCACGATCCCGAACACCTTGGCGATCTCAGCCGGCGGCTCGGGGCCGCAGAAACCTGTCCAGGTGATGTCGTAGTAGACGCCCGCGGGCGAGTCCATCTTGGCCCACATATCGATCAGCAGCCAGTCGCCGCGGCGAATCTCGCGCGACGCGCCGGCTTGCGGTTCGTAGTGCGGGTCGGAGGAGTTTTCGTTCACGCCGACGATCGGCCCGTGGTCCGTCACCAGGCCTGCATCGTCAAAGCGCTCGCGGATGAACTGCTTGACCGCAAACTCGTTGATAGCCTCGCCGGCGCTCAGCTTGGCGCGCACCAGGTCGAAAGCTTCCCGCCGAACGCGATCCACTTTAACGCCCGCCTCGATGTGGGCTTCGAGATTGGCCGGCGTCCAGCGCGCCTCGAACTGCTGCACCAGGTCGGCCGAGCTGACTATCTCGACGCCGGTCGCGCGCACCAACTCGAGGGTGCCCGCGTCCACCATCGACACGTAAGGGATCGCACAGTTGGGCGAATACTGCATCGCAACGCGCCGCCGGCCCGCCAGCAGGCGGCCGAGTCCTTCGGTCTGCGAACTCCAACTGGCGTACTTCGAGACCGAGCCCGGCAGTCCTTCGAGCGCGCCCGATTCAATCGCGTGGACCAGGCCGCGGGGCTCGCCAGTCGCCGGAATGAAGTAATACCAGCGCCGCGACGGGGTGAGGTCGGCCGGCAGGCCCAGCACGTGATACGCGAGCGGATCTCTGCGGTGGTGATCGAAGAACAGCCAGCCGTCGATACCCTCGGCGGCCAGCGCCTGTTGTATGGCTTCCAGATTCATGGCGGCTCCTTTTACTTCGTTGCGGGCTCGAAGAACGGCGCCCATTTTTCTTTGGCCGGTGGACGGCCCGCGAGGCTCACAAGCACCAGGCTCGCCACGGAAACGGCCAGCGCAGGATGGATGGCATCCCAGCCCCATGGATTGCCGGCCAGGTTCCAGAGTACCGTGATCGCGGTGCCCAGAGCGATGGATGAGACGGCGCCAGCCGTCGTGGCGCGCTTCCAGAAAAACACCGCCATGACGGCCGGCGTCACGGCCGCTCCGTACACCGTGTAGGCGTACAGAGAGGCGCTCAGGATCGACTCGAATTGCGTAGCCTGCAACACCGCGTAGATGCCCAGCGCCACCACCACCAGGCGGGAGACGATCAGGTTGCGCCGCTCCGAGGCGTGCGGATCGATGAACCTCTGGTAGACGTCGTGAATCAGGTTGGTGGCCGGAGAGAACAGGTAGTTGTTGGCCGTCGAAATCAGCTTCGCGAAGATCCCGCCCAGCAGCAGCGCGCCGGCCAGCCTGGGCAAGCCGTGCCGCGCCGTGTACGGAATAATCTCGCGGGCCTGCTCGGGATGGAACATCGAGCTGCCCACCACCGCGATCGCGATGATCACGGTCTCGAGTATCAGCGTGCTGACGATCCAGCCGCCTGCCGCGATTTTGGCGTCGCGCTCCGAACGCGCGGAGAAGAACTTCTGATACATGCCCTGGTTGCCGATCAGCAGCAGCGTGGTGGGAATCATGAGCCCCAGCGCGCGCTCGAAAGAGATCGAGCCCAGCACCTCGAAGCGGCTGGCGGGCAGCGCTTGGCGGACCGCGGTCCATCCTCCGGCGTGGTGGAGCAGCACCGGAAACGCGTACAGCACGATAGCAGTCACGAGCGCGCCGATCACCAGGTCCAGGTAAGCCACCGAGGCCATTCCCGCGCCGGCCGTGAACGCGATGACGAATCCGGCGACCATGTACATGGCCCGCATCCGATCGAGGTCCGGAAAGATCAGGTGCAGGATGTCGCCGCCCGCTTTCATCTGGTAGCTCGTGATCATCGTGTAGGCGATCACGATGGCGATTGTCCCGAGCACCCGCGCCGCCGTGTTGTAGCGGTTCTCGAGCAGGTCCGGCACGGTGTACTGCGCGAAGCGCCTCGCCCGCCCCGCGATGGTGAAGATGAGGATCAGTCCCACCCAGCCGCCGGCCGGCTGCCAGAGCGCGGCAAAGCCGATGCGCGTCGCGTTCTCCGCCCCGGCGAAGAGACTGCCGGCGCCGATCCACGAGCACAGAAGCGTCGAGACCAGCACCCACCAGGGCAGCTTGCGCCCCGCCACCAGGAAGTCCGCCTGGTTCTTCACGGTCAGCGCCTTGATGATGGTCACCGTGAGGAGAACTGCCACTACGCCGCCGATCACGCAGATATAGATCATGGAGTCCCTGTCAGCCTACAGCTTCCGCCATCTCGTCTCGGTCGGCAGGCTGACGACGCCCGCAGCCCCTTTCGCGTCCACCACCCGGAAGCTTAGCACGTCGTCGAGCCAGTCCTGGCTGGAGCCGTCCCAGTGCTGCGTGGCCGCGGTGATCGTATACTCCTGCTGCGTCAGCAGGCAGTCGAATCGGAAATCCACCTCGATCTGATCGCCCGCACGGAATTCGCCGAGCTCTTTTCGTTCCACGCGCGTGTTGGTGCCGAAGACGTCGATGCCCAGGCGGTTGCGGATCAGCACGCCCACGATCGGGCCGGCGACATCGCGCCGGAATCGCGCCACCACACGCGCGGTCGCCGCTTCGCCGGTCGCTAGTACCGACGCCGGCTCGCCCACTGCATTCAGCAGTTCGACCTTCAGGATCTCGCTCGCTCCGTCGCCGTGGCGAAAACTGCTCGCGACGCGCGCTTCGCCGTTCGTTTGCGGGGGCCGCTTCTGCCGCTCCACCACCAGTCCCACATAGCGGTTGACCACGTCGTTGGGGCTGCCCTCGGCCTCCACGCGGCCGTTCACCAGCAGGATGGCGCGGTTCGCCAGGCGCTTCACCAGCCCCAGGTCGTGCGACACGAAAAGCACCGTCACCCCGCGCTGCTTCAGCTCTTCGAATTTCTGGACCGAGCGGCTGGCGAACATGGCGTCGCCCACCGCCAGCGCCTCGTCCACGATCAGGATCTCGGGCTCCACGTGGATCGCGGTGGCGAACGCCAGACGGACGTACATCCCGCTGGAGTATTCTTTGACCGGGCGATCGATGAAGTCGCCGATTTCGGCAAACGCGGCGATGCGCGGGAAGGCGCGCTCAATTTCCGCGCGGCTCAGGCCCATGATCTCGCCGTTGATGAAAACGTTCTCGCGGCCCGTGAACTCGGGGTTGAAACCCGCTCCGAGCTCGAGCAGCGCCGCCACGCGGCCGGTGGTGGCGACGCGGCCGCTGGTGGGCCGCAGGATGCCGCTCACGATCTCGAGCAGTGTGCTCTTTCCGGAGCCATTCGGCCCAACCACGCCCAGAATCTCGCCCCGCTCGACCGCCAGGCTCACGTTCGAGAGCGCCCAGAAGTCCAGATGAGCGCGGTTTCGAAAGGGCAGGAGCTCGAAGATGCGGTCCGACGGCCGCCGGTACAAACGGAACACCTTGGAGACGTTTTGGACGAGGACGGCGGCCAAACCAGGACTATAGCAGGATCGTGCGGCAGGCTGTGGGCAACACCTAGGAGGAGGTGCGCGGCGCGAGCAACAACTGCTTGGCCTCTTCAAGCGCTTGTACCGCCAGATCTCTCGAAACGGTCGGAAACCCCTCGAGAAAGTCCTCCAGGGTGTCACCGCCCTCAAGGTATTCGAAGAGCGTCTGAACGGGAACCCGTGTCCCTTGGAACACAGGCTGGCCATGCATCGTTTCCGCGTCTCTTTCGATCGCTCTCGTCACGTCTTCATTGTCTCTGAACAAGTCGCGCCGTGTGCCACTAGCTTTGGAGACGTTTTGAAACGAAGACTATCACGGCATCGTGGTGCGGAC
>CAZBQQ010000007.1:46782-72284 GCA_964493965.1 uncultured Solibacteraceae bacterium | reverse complement strand
GCCCGCCAGTTCCTGGAGCGCATGGAGAAGCCCGAGGTGGACGAGATCGACGGCATCGCCCCGCCCATCGCCATCCGCCAGAAAAACACCACGCGCAATCCGCGCTCGACCGTCGCCACCTCCACCGAGCTGTACGATTACCTGCGCCTGCTCTGGGCGCGCATCGGCCGCACCTACTGCCCTAAGTGCGGCCAGCAAGTCGTGCGCGACACGGTGGATCAGGTCGCCCGCCACATGCTGGCAGAGGCCGCGGGCTCACGCTGGTACGTGCTGTTCCCGGTGCGTTACGGGGAAGGGAAAGCCGCGGAGTTGCGCGACCGCCTCTTCGAGCTGCGCAAGAAGGGCTTCAACCGCCTGTTCCAGAACGGGCGCATGTTCGAATTCTCCAGCCCCGAGTCGCTCCTCGAAATCGATTTCGCGCAGCCGCTGTGGGCGATGGTGGATCGCCTGGTCCTCGCGCCCGACCTGCACCAGCGCATCGTCGATTCGGTGGAGATCGCCTACCGCGAGACGGGCGAGGTGGTCTTTGAACAAGCCAACGCCGAGCCAGCCCAGCGACTGCGGTTCAGCGAGAAATTCGCCTGCAAGACCGACAACATCGAGTTCCTCGATCCCGAGCCGCCCCTGTTCAGCTTCAACAATCCCTTCGGCGCCTGTCCCCGCTGCCAGGGCTTCGGCAACACGGTGGATTACGATCCCGAGCTCATCGTGCCCGACAAGTCGCTCTCCATCGACAAGGGCGCCATCGATCCCTGGACCAAACCGCAGTACACCGGCTTCCTCGACGCGCTGAAGCGCTACGGCCGCGGCCGTGTCCGCTTCAACGTGCCCTGGTTCGAGCTGACCGCCGACGAGCGGAACTTCGTTCTGAACGGCGAAGCCAAGTACGGCGGCGTGCGCGCCTTCTTCGAGCGCCTGGAAACCAAGAAGTACAAGCTCCACGTGCGCGTGTTCCTCAGCCGTTACCGCGGCTACGCCGAGTGCCCGGCCTGCCACGGCGCGCGCCTACGTCCCGAAGCGCTCTACGTGCGCGTGGGATCGAAGACGCTCGCCGAAGTGGTGCGCATGAATATTGCCGAGGCGCACGCCTTCTTCGGCGCCCTCGAACTGACGCCGGAGGAACTGGGCATCGCCGAGAAGGTCCTGGTCGAAATCCGCCAGCGCCTGCAGTTCCTCAACGACGTCGGCTTGGACTACCTGACGCTCGACCGTCTCTCCTCCACGCTCTCCGGCGGCGAGGCACAGCGCATCCAACTGGCCACTTGCCTGGGCTCGCGCCTGGTGGGCGCCTGCTACGTGCTCGACGAGCCGTCCATCGGACTGCACAGCCGCGACACCGGCCGCCTGATCCGCATCCTCGAAGAGTTGCGCGACCTCGGTAACACCATCGTCGTGGTGGAGCACGACGCCGACGTAATGCGAGCGGCCGATTACATCGTGGACCTCGGTCCCGGCGCCGGCGAGAACGGCGGCCGCGTGATTTTCTCCGGCACCTACCAGCAGCTGCTGGCCGATGGCACCGGTTCGCTGACCGCGGCCTGGCTCCGGGGCGAGCGCACGAGCCCGACGCCGCGCTCGCCGCGCGCCGTGAATCCGAAGCGCGTATTGAAGGTGTACGGCGCACGCGCGCACAACCTCAAGCACATCGACGTCGAGATTCCGCTGGGCATGATGGTGGCCGTCACCGGCGTCTCTGGTTCCGGCAAATCGAGCCTGGTGCACGAAGTGGTCTACAAGGCGCTGGCCGCCGCGCACAAAGCCGGCGCTCTCCAGGAGGCCGAGGCCCCGGGACAGGACGCCGCGCCCCCGGTCTCCGCAAGTCTGGCGCTGAAGCGCCTGGTGGGCGCGGAAAAGATCCAGCAGGCCGTGCTGGTCGATCAATCCCCCATCGGCCGTACGCCCCGCTCCAATCCCGTCACTTATCTGAAAGCGTTCGATATCATCCGCGAATTATTCGCCTCCACCGCCGAAGCCGAGCGCCGCGGCTACACTGCGGGGCATTTTTCCTTCAACATTCCCGGCGGGCGTTGCGACACCTGCCAGGGCGATGGCACCGTGACGGTCGAAATGCAGTTCCTGGCCGACGTTGAGCTGGTGTGCGACGAGTGCAAGGGCACGCGCTACAAGAGCGGCATTCTCGAAATCCGCTATCGTGGCCTGAACGTTCACGAAGTGCTCGCGCTGACGGTGAAAGAAGCGCTGCTGTTCTTCGGAGACGTGCCGCGCCTGGTGGCGAAGCTGAAGGTGCTGGCGCAGGTGGGCCTCGGCTACCTGCGGCTGGGCCAATCGGCCACCACGCTCTCGGGCGGCGAAGCCCAGCGCGTCAAACTCGCGGCCCACCTGGCCCAATCCTCCTGCGCCAACACGCTGTTCATTTTCGACGAGCCCACCACCGGCCTCCATTTCGAAGACATCGCCCAGTTACTCGACGCCTTCCAGAAGCTGATCCAGAACGGAGCGAGCGTCGTGGTGATCGAGCACAACCTCGAAGTCATCCGCGAAGCCGACTGGGTCATCGATCTAGGCCCCGAAGGCGGCGAGCGCGGCGGCCGCATCGTAGCCCAAGGCACCCCCGAGCACGTGGCCGGCGTAGCGGAGTCGTACACCGGCCGATTCCTGCAAAGGATGGTGCAGGCGGCTTCGTAAGTGGCGGCATTGCGCCGAAAAACATGCCGGTAGGACCTCAATCGCAAAGATTGAGGCCGTTTGATCCGGAATTCCCTTGACTTGCCCCCCCCCAGCTGCGTGTATTCTGTCCAGGAACCCTGCAAACGGAGGAACGCGCCGGTGCGCCGCCATCAGCTCTTGATACTGCTCCTGCTCTCGGGCATCCCGATTCGGGCGGTCTGGGCCCAGCCCCAACCCATCAACAAGGGACCGTTCGATTGGATCAACGATTGCGGCGACAGCTCACAGGATCACACGCAGGTCACCGTGACGTTGTCGGCGGATCCCCAAGCTCTTCCGGGACTATACAAGTGGGACTATGAGATCCACAGCATCTCGGTTTGTTCGGGCTGCCCGGGTGGGTCGCAGGCTCCTCACGGGATCGCTAGCTTCGGAGTGGAGCTTCCGCAGGCCGTGCCCGACCTGGACAACGTGACGTCGTCCGCGGGCGCGCCTGTCTGCTCCGATCCGACCCAGCCGGGATTCCAATGGTCCAGGGTCGATTACGGCACTTGTCCGTGGCCGGTTTGTGGCACTCTGTACTGCGTCTATCCGGCCTGCTCGGCTCCCGCCTCCGAGATTCCCGTGGGAGGGACGGCTCATTTCCAATTTACGACCGAGCCGCGGCTTGTTGACCAGGGGTCCGGAGGGTTCTCTGACTGGGGATACAGTTGCGTCACCAAACTGTGGAAACCCCGGAGTCTGGGGGAATTGGCGTGGCTGTCGAGCAGAGTGAGTGACGGGGGCTTGGGCATTCGACTCGCGTGTTCGGGTAGGCGACGAAGGCTCGTTGGAGGAGTCGGGGCCGCAATGGACTTGGCCCAGTCTGCCTGCGCGGTGGCTGGGGGCGACTTCCCTGTGGCGGCTCCCGGTTGGCGCCTCGCGGTTCGGGCGGGGCTGGGTGAGGGGCCGAGCGACACCAACAATTCCCCGCAAGTGAAGGTTCTCGACCACACTGCAGTGGACAATCAAGGGCGGCTGCCCGTGACGCTGCCGTTGGGAGCGAAGTTCTGGCTACAGTTGGTGACGGTGGACCCTGACAACCCCAACAGCTACAAGGAGCTCCAGGCAGTCTCGCAGTTCAAACTGAGCGACGATGCCAAGCCCGATCCGGCAGTCCAGGATTCGCTCTTCCCCAACAACGTGGTCATAGAATACGCCGCCGACACGGCGGAGAACTTCAAGTATTTTCAGGCGGTACACTTGGGGACTGTGACCCTGACCATTACACCCACCGACAAGTCAGCGCTCCCGGTGACTCTGGCCATCACCATCAACCAGCCAGCGAGCCTCGGCACGACGTACCTTCAGTACGATCCCCGGATCATTGACTTGGCTAATGCCCGGGGTATCCCCCCTCAATTCATCAAGGGCCAGATCAAAAGGGAAAGCAATCCGGCGAAACCGTTCGATCCAAACTCCTGGCGCTACGAGCCCATCTCATGGGATTTCAGCATCATCTCAACCGGGCAGGACCTCCGTTTGCAGGATCCCTACCAGGACTACCGATTGGCCGCGAGGCCGAGCGGAGGGGACGGGCCGCTCGCACAGGGCCCGCTAACGCTTCCAGCGGACATCGCGCCGCGAGCGGCGCTAAGAACGTGTCCGCACGGGCCGATTCCGCAACCAGGCTTCGTCGGACCGTTCCCTCCGTGGGTTTGTGCGGACGGTCTGATTGCTCTTGCTCCGCCCACGGACACCCCGCCGCATTACATCTCGGCATTGAACTTTCTGGTAGCGAATCCACTGCAGAACTGGCTAGACTACAACAATCCTGCTAAGTGCACGAGCGTTCGGGCAAACTGCTTGAGGGTTTATCCGGGCCGCGACCTGCTCGACTTCACCGCGCAAACGGATCTTGCGGCCAGTTGCGGGCTGCTCCAGATGGGATACATCACGGCTATCAGTCGCCCAATAGCGTGGCAGGGCGTGGGCGGTAGGAAAAACCCGAGCTACCTATTCGATACGGATGCGAACCTTGCGGCGGGCGGTGGCACCCTCGGAATTGGCACCGTCTATTTGAGGAAGACTTGCTTCCCGAAGGCGAACCCGGAAGTGGACATCGCTGGTCCCGAATTCGACTCGTACGATGGCGATGCGGGTTTTAGGATGGCATACCAGAAGGCGTTCAACGTGTACAACCACAATGCTACCAATGACCAGAACCAGTACGGCTCGACCATCGTCAGCACGAATGCGGCTCAGTATATGCCCGTGCCGACTGGGCCTATCTTCCAGTAGCGGAGGCCAAGAGAAGGCGTTATGCGAAGCATGAATGTACGACGGTTTGGGAAGCTACCCTCTTTGACAATCGCGACGGCACTGTTGCTGGTGAGTCTCGGCGCGGCCCTGGGCCAGAGCGCGCCGGACCGGCCCACAAGCGGCCAGGAGGCCAAGGACCGCGCCATCGTCGAGCAGTTTTGGCCGCGGCAGTTGCTCAACGACGATGCGGCGGGTGTGGCCGAGCACGGGCCGCCATCGACGGCCCGGTTCGTCTTCGTTGCCGCCGACCTCAACGGAAACGGCCGTAAGGAGTTCCTGGTCGCGCTCTACGTCTGGGCCGGCGGCGGGGCCATGCGGGTTCTCAAGAAGCAGGGTGACACGGCAGTGGTCGTGGATGAACCCAAGCTCTGCCCATTCATCGGCGGCGGAGTGTTCCCCCCGGAAGTCTCGGCGATGGATCTGGACAAAAGCGGACGGCCCGCGATCCTGGCCGGAAACACGGATAACTACGGCCGCCCACAGCCGTGGATCTTCAAGTGGGACGGAACGGGCCTGAAGTCCCTGGGAGCTCAGACACCCGTCCGCGGATTGCCGTGTACCGACCTGGTTGACCCTCTATTCGTGGACTTGGATGGGGATGGGGTCTTCGAGATCGTTAACGGTTTCGAGTCGGAGAGGCCGGATCAGACAGGTCCAGCGAGGACCAGGGTTTATAAGCTCGAAAATGGCGTCTACAAGCAAACCGGGATTTTTGAGTATTTCTTCTATGGCATCGGCGCCGGTGGTGAGGACACGTTTCTCGCGAGGCATCCGGAGGCGCCCTATGTGGTCACGGTCGCCAATGGCAGTGGGAAGGATGAGCCGCCCGTCGGCGCGGCAGAGATCCGACTGAATGGCCAGCTGATCGCTGGGGCGGACAAGATCAACCGGAAATCAAGGTATCTCAGCATTCCGGTCACAGTGAAAGACCAGAACAGCGTAGAGGTCAAAATACTCTCCGGGTCGAATGAGTCGCGGCTCTATGTCGGCGTCGGCCCAGTGCCCTCAGGATCACACTAACGGAATGGCGTTGGGGAGTTGTTTCGTCCTGTGCGCGGGCTGCCCGACGGTGCAGCCTGGCAACAGCCAGTAAACCGCCCTACCAGAACTTCACTCGAAAGCAGGGGCTGCGATGAGCCAGCTCTCCACCCCACCCCCTCAAACAAAGTAAAATACATCCCAATGACCTCAGCCCTATTACTGCCCCTGCTCGCCGCCAACGCGCTCGCCGTGGCCTTTCTGGTACTTGCCCTGTACCGGCCCAATCCGGCTCGCCTCATCGCCGGCGGCGGATTCATCCTCGCCGGCCTGGTGAACGCAACGCTCGCCATCCTCGATCCCCAGATCTACGTGCGAGGCTTCGGCCCTCACGCCGTCGGCGTGTACAAGACCGCCATCTACGGCATTCTGGCCCCGGGGCCCACGAGGTTCATCCTCGCCATCGCGGTGTGGCAGCTCATCGTTGCCGCGATGATCCTGGTGAACTCCACCGACTACACAAGGCTTGGCTGCGTGTGCGCGACAATCTTCCTGATCGGAATCAGCCCTCTCGGCCTCGGTTGCGCGTTCCCCAGCAACCTGATCCTGGCCGCCGCCCTGATGGTCCTCATCCGATTGAAGTGGCCTCTCCAGGCGCACGCTAGAATATAGGTATGCGGTGGCTTGCCGCGGTCCCGTGGCTAATCCTGGCTCTCAGCGCGGCTGCCGAAGACCCCGCCGCCGAGGGCCTGAAGGCGCTCGACGCGAAGAACTACGGCCTCGCCGCGCAGGAATTCACCAAGGCCGTTGAGGCCGACCCTAAGGATTACACCGCCCATTTCAACCTGGCGCTTGCCAACAGCATGCTCGGAAAGCCAGCCGACGCGATCGCGGGATACAAGAAGGTCCTGGAATTGCAGCCCGGCGTGTACGAGGCCCAGCTCAACCTCGGTATCCTGCTGCTAGGCCAGAAGCGCCCGGCCGAAGCGCTGCCCTATCTCGATGCCGCGGCTGGCCAGAAGCCCAAGGAGCCCCGCCCGCGCGTCTACCTCTCCATGGCGCTGCTCGAAACCGGGGAACTGGAGAAGGCCGCGCAATCCTACCAGACCGCTCTCGAACTCGATCCGAAGTCGGCTTCGGCCGAACTGGGGTTGGCGCGGGCGCTCGCCCGCCAGAACCGGCTGGCTGACGCGGATCCGCATTTTCGCAAGGCCGCCGAACTGAATCCTGGTTACCACGACAGCTTGCTCGAACTGGCGTCGCTCTACGAGAAGGCGGACCGCAAGCCCGAGGCCATCGCGCTCTACCGCGAGTTCCCGGACGACGCCGCCGCGCGCGAGCGGCTCGGCCTGCTGCTGCTCGACACCGGCCAGGCCGCCGACGCCATCCCGCAACTCGAATGGGCCGTCAAGCAGTCGCCCACTTCGGCCAACCGGCTGGCGCTCGCTCAGGCCTATCGCAAGAATCACGAGCCCGACAAGGCGGTTCCCATACTCTCGGCCGCCGTGCAGGCGGCGCCCGATGACCTGGACTTGCGCTTGTCCTACGCTCGCGAACTGCGCGATCTCCGCCACTTCTCCGATGCCGCCGAGCAGTTCGCGCGCGTGGCTCAGGCCAGGCCCAATCAGGCGGCGACCTGGAACGACCTTGCCGGCGTGGAGGTCATGCTGGAGGCCTATCCGCAAGCGCTCGCGGCCCTCGACCACGTCCGCTCGCTGAAGGCCGAGATCCCGGCCGACTACTTTTTCCGCGCCATGGTCCTCGACCGCATGCACCAGCGCAGAGACGCCATCGTTGAGTACCAGAAGTTTCTGTCCGTCAGCAAAAACGAGCATCCCAACGAGGAGTTCCAGGCGCGCCAACGCATACATATCCTGGAGCTCGATCTGGGGAAGAGGTGAGAACTTTGATCCGCCTGACGATGGCCTTCGCGTTCCTGGCGGCAGCGCCCGCATGGGCCAGCCTCGACGCGGCCAAGGCTGAGCCAAACCTGGAGAAGCGATCGAGCCTGGCGCTGGACAACGCCTCCCGGGCTCTGAAATCGGCGCAGGATGCCTACCTTGCCCAGAACGACATGAAGCTGGTTGCCGCCTCGCTCGAAGAGGTTTCCGCGTCGGTCGAGCTGGCCTACGATTCGCTCGAGCAGACCCACAAGGTCCCCAACAAGAGCCCCAAGTTCTTCAAGAAGGCGGAAATCGAAACCCGAGAGATGCTGCGCCGGCTCGACGATCTTCGGGAACAAATGAGCGTCGACGACCGCGAGCCGCTCGACAAAGCGCGCGCCACGGTGCAGAAGGTGCATGAGAGCCTGCTCGAAGGCATCATGGGCGGAAAGAAGAAGGGGTAGTGTTATGACCAGGATTTTGCTCGGTCTGCTCCTGCTATCGGCGGCGGCCGCGCCGCTGGCCGCGGACCACGACTTTCTGACCAGCGCCGAGGTCGACCAGGTCCGCCTCGTCCAGGAACCCAACGACCGGCTTCGCCTCTATATCGAATTCGCCCGCCAGCGGCTTGATCAGTTGAAGCAGCTCGTCAAAGAGACGCGGCCCGGCCGCGCGGTGATGATGCACGACCTGCTCGACGAGTACGGCCAGATCATCGACGCCATCGACGCCGTCTCCGACGATGCGCTGGCCCGCAAGGTCGATATCAGCCTGGGAGCGAAGGCCGTCGGCTCGGCCGAGAAAGGCTTCCTGCCGGTGCTCGAGAAGATCCGGGACGGCCATCCCAGCGACATCGAGCGTTACGAGTTCGTGCTCTCGCAGGCCATCCAGGCCACCAGTGACTCGATGGAGACCGCCAACGAGGATCCCGGAAAGCGCTCCGCGGAAGTCACCAGCCGCGTGAAGAAGGAAGAGAAGGAACGCGAAGCGGAAATGACGCCCGCGGAAGTGGACGCCAAAAAGAAGCAGGCCCAGGACGCCGCCAATAAACCAAAGAAGCCAACTCTCCTCAAGCCCGGCGAAACCGTTGGCGGCCAACCACCGCCGCCGAAGTGAGACAACCCAAGGACGAGGAGCTTACTATCGTCTTAGCCTGTTTAGGGCATTGATATACTGTCGTTACTGGGACCGGGGTGGACATGAAGCTCTCTACGATGTGCCTTTTGCTGGCGACGTCTGCGCTTTCTGCACAAACGTCTGTGGTGCCCGAAATTCCGTATCGCTCGGTGCCTGATTTCTTGCACCTCCCGGCCGATCTCTATCTCGGCGAGGTTAGCGGTGTCGCTGTGAATTCGAAAGGTCACATCTTCGTGTTCTCTCGGGGCAACACGACTGGCCCCGCGTATGGCGCTGCAGCTGCCCAGTTGCTGGAGTTCGGCAATGATGGAAAGTTTCTGCGCGAGATCGGCCACAACCTCTACGCATGGTCCTATGCACACACAGTCAAAATTGATCCGCAGGACAACATCTGGGTTACCGATAAGGGTTCAGACGTCGTCGTTAAGTTCACACCCGATGGCAAAGTCTCCATGGTTTTCGGTCGCAAACAGGAGGCCTCGGACGATGGGACCGGGCCGCTGAAAGAACCCCAACCTCCTCTGCCGCCCGAAGATGGACTATTCCGACAGGTAACGGATGTGGCTTGGGATTCCGCGGGCAATACCTATATAAGTGACGGGTACATCAACTCAAGAATTGCCAAGATCGACAAGAATGGCAATTGGCTGAAGTCATGGGGTGAACCGGGGAACAAGCCCGGTCAATTCGACACCCCGCACAGTATTGCCGTTGACGCGCTGGACAACGTGTATGTCGCGGACCGCGGAAATCATCGAATTCAGGTATTTGACCGAGACGGCAAATTTCTCCGCCAGATCATTATCGATGTCCCCGTCCCGCCAGACGCACGGCCCGCTATTGGCAACAAGACAGACCATCCATCCGGTTCGAGAACGCCAGGTTCTCCTTGGGCCATTTGTATTACACCGCCGCCACATCAAGTATTATTCAGCTCGGATGCGTTTCCGGGACGAATCTACAAGCTCAGCCTGGATGGAAAGGTGCTCGGCACATTCGGCAAGACAGGAAAGCAGTTAGGCCAGTTCGGATGGATTCACGAGATTGCTTGCCCTTCGGAGAATGAGTTGTACGTCGCCGAGCTCTTGAACTGGCGTGCGCAGAAGATCCTCCTGGAAGCCAAGCACTGATCCCACACGCCCCTAGAGAACCTTCACCGTCAACTCCGCGGACTGCGTGACCGTTCCCCCCACGCCCGTGCACGTCAAAGTGGCCGTGTAGGACCCCGGCAGCATAGGAGTGAAGGTCATCGAGCTCTTCACCGCCAGCGCCCCCGCCAGAATGTCTGACCCGCTGCAGGAGCTCGCATTCGTGGCCGACCACCCGAACCGCGCCGACTGGCCCAGCGCGATAGTCGCCGGCGCGACCGTCATCGAAATGGCCGGCGGCTCCGGTGCGCCCTCGAACACCAGCGTGGTCTCTTGCGTGCGCGGAGCTTCCTCCTCCACCGCCGGCAGAGCGTGCGCCGCGCCCTGTCTGAAGGTGAAAAACGTCGTGCCGTAACCACCCAGCCGGAAGGTCATCTGGGAAGCAGGCGTCAAGTTCGCGGCCGCCGGTCCGGCGACGGGGTCCGTGGCGGCATCGAGCGTCAGTTGCGTACCGCTGGAGAGCGGTCCCAGCGCGGAGATGTCCAGCACCACCGTGCGGGCCTGCCCCGGCCCATTGTCGTCCGAAAACGCATTGACGGCGTGGTCGGACATCATCACCACCACCGAGTTATCGGCGTTCCTGGTTGCCAGCAGCTCGACACTTTGCGTGTCCGGTGGTTCCGTGGTGCTCGATTGCAGAATGATCGACCCTGGGCCGGAGCATCCGGCCGCGCCGGGATCGCAGAAAGGAAAATACCGCGTCAGGTAGTAGTCGACCCAATAGCTGAGGTAGGTCTTCCCCGTGACGTAGTCCACTTCGCTGTACTGCGCGTCGGCGTCGAAATCCCACTGGTACAGCGACTGGATGCCGGCCTGTCCCAACTGGGAGAACAAGTACGGCCGCCAGGCCGCGAAGAATGCGCTGGTCCCGCGTGGATCTGTGACGAAGGTCTGCCCCGGGGTGCACTGGCTTTGTCCATTCGATGTGGAAAAGTCGGCGTTCACGTTGTTCTCCGTCACCCACACCGGCACGCCGGCCAGCTTCGGAACGGTTTTCAACTGCCGGTAGATGTACTTGACGTGCGGCACGAATAGGTCTGGAATGCTCGCGAAGAGCGTCGTGTCGAGGTCCTTCTGGTTGCACGACGAATAGTAGTGCGTGCCGATCACGTCCACCTGCGCCGTCACGCCATTCACAAAGGTCGGAAGGTATCGCTGAGGTTCGTTTCCCCAGTCCGACAGCTCCACCGCGACAAACTTGATGGGCACGATCGACCCCGCGGAGAGCATCGCCGGCACGACCGCGTTGTACAGGTTCAGGTACTCCGCCGGCTCCAGGCCGTTGATGTTCGGTTCGTTGAAAATGCCCCACCACGTGATCGGAGTGGGATGCGTCGCCGAGTGTACGTGGGTGATGCCCCGCGAATCCGTGAAGCCCGTAGTCGTGTTGTAGTACCTCACGACGTTGGCGGCGTAGCTCGCGAAGTCGGAGAAGTGCGCCGGCATCAGGTGGCCGCTGGAGTCGTTCATCCAGGCTGGGGCCCATGCGAGCTGGAACTCCGGGCTCTTGTCGCCGGTCGCGATTACGGGATCGACGATCGCGTCGAGCGTCGTGAAGTCCCAGCTCTGGTCGGCTTTCTGCGGCGTTCCGGCGGAAAGGGGCTGGAGCCTGATATGCTGCGCGCCCAGACTGTTCAGGAGCGCGGCGCCGCCGGGATTGTTTTGAAAGAACTGGCTGTCCCACTCGGCCGGCTGGAAGGAAGTGGCCATGAAGTTCTGCAGCATCCCGTTGAAGCCGGCATTCGTGTTGGTGGCGCCCTTGACCGTTGCCACCACCGCGACATCCACCACGAGCGACGCGGTCGCGTTCGTGGGCCCATCCGTTGCCTGAATCGTGACCGAGTGCGGTCCTGCCGTGGCGCCAGCGGCGGCGAACGTCACCTGCCCGGTTGAGCCCGCCCCCGGTTGCGCAATCTGCGCGGTCAGCCCCGCCACAGGCGTGGCGACCAGAGTGACCGCGTTCGTGTTACCGCTCGGTCGCTCGACCGTAACGGTGACCGAAGCCGGAGTGCCGTCCTGCAGCGCGGTCAGCGAGCTCGCGGAGAGCGAAATGGAAATCGGAGCCGGTGCCGCCGGCTCTGTGGAGTCACCCCCGCAAGACACCAGCATGAGCGACAGAGACGCGACAACCCACCACCACAGTGTTCGAAGCACCAATCATAGTACCGCTTGATTACACCGTGGCGCACGCTTCAAGCGCGATGCCACTCAGTGCGGAGTTGTGGGGCAGGTTGTCAAACCTGCGGCGGGTTGGTAACCCGCCTGTAGTCTTTGGTCAACAGGTCGGCCCGGTTGGCAACCGGCGCGCAGGATGCCATCCTGCCCCACAATGCGAAGCGCGCTGTGGTTTTCAGCCCACGGAGATCATTTCCGCAACCGCCCCTCGGCCGCCAGAACGCGCCCCAGCACGTAATGCCCTTGGGCGCTCGTGCCATCGAGAGCTACCGCCCGCCGCGCCGCCGCCTCCGCTTCCGCATCGTGCCCCAGCATCAGCAGTGCCCCGCCCAGGTTCGCGAACGCCTTCTCCGCCGCCGGATCCAGTTCCGTTGCCCGCCCGAACTCCGCGGCAGCATCCTCGAACCGATGGAGCGCCATGTAGCGGGCCCCGAGGTTGTTGTGCGCCTCCATGTAGTCCGGATCGATCTCCAGAGCTTTCCGCAGATGGCCGATCGCTCCCTGAACGTCGCCCGCCTCGAACGCCCGTCCTTCACGGGCAAACTCCCGCGCCGCCCGCGCAGGAACGTGGTGTTGCAGTTGGGCCACCGTGACCTTCCCCAGGTCCACCCTCGCAGGCGTTTCCAAACGGATCTCCACTGGCGCCCCGCTCGAAGAAGCCGACACCGACCGTTCAGCCAGGATTCCCCCGCGCCACCCGCTGACTCTCAGCTCGTACCGGCCGGCCGGCACGCCCTCGAACGCGAACTCCCCGGAAGGCGAGACCACCACGCGGTCCACCACCTTATCGCCCGCCGGATCGCAGAGCTCCACGATCAGGCCTCCGTTCGGTCCACCGCCATCCCGCACCACGGCTCCGCCCACGCGCACCATCTCCTGTTGGCACGTTGCGGCGAATGGACAGGCCACGAACAGACACACTACGAACACTACGGCGCCATGCCGTCTCCCAGACGGACGCATAGTGACCTCCTGTAGTCTCGACCGAAGCCCGCGGCCTATGCCGCGGCTGAATGACGATATTTGAGCGTGTTGTCGATAATCCAGGAGATCTGAAATGCCTCGAAGGGCGGCGAGCAATAGTCGGCGGCGCCGGCCTCGATGGCGTTCAGCCATTCGTCGGTTTGCGGATGCCGGCTGACCACTACCACCGGCAGTTCCAGGCCTTCTTGCTTGATGAGGTTCAGCAGCAGGGTATAAGTCTGTCGATCAGCGGAGCAGAATACCAGCGCGGTGTCGGAACGGACCGCCGCCTTCACGCCTTCGGCAGTGGGTTCGAATGGCGCCAGGTGATAGGCGCGGCTCTCGAAGGAAAGGGCGCCGGCTAACTCGGTAGCCAGCGAGCTGTCTAAGGCAAACAGCATGATGTCGTCGTGTCCCAGGGTTCGGTTGAGCATAGCTCCTCCTCGATAATTTGATCTCGACAAGGAGAAATGCCCAGACGTTGGCGTGATAGAGTACGAACCCTGCGTCAGGTTCGTGCCCTTGATTAAATCTTATGCCGGATTCGGCTGAAATTCCAATCGAAACTTGTTATAGGCCTCATGGAGGGTGGGCTTCAGCCCGCGCGGGGCTTCAGCCCCGCCGAAACTCAAGCCCGCCTCCGCTATCCTGGAGGGTGCCCGCAACGTCCTCCAAGCGGAAACGCAGCCTGATCCGCCGCCTGCTCGGCTGGTTCCTGTTCCTGGTGGCCGCGTTTTACGGCCTCGCCACCCTGGGCTTCGTCGCACTGCGGTGGATCAACCCGCCGTTCACCACGGTGCACGTCGAGCGCCGCATCGAATCCTGGTTTCACCGCGGAGCCTATCGAAAGCGCTACGAGTTCGTGCCGCTCGATAGCATCTCGCCGGCCTTCCAGCACGCCGTAATCGCCGCCGAAGACGCGCGCTTCTTCCATCACCACGGATTCGACTGGCACGAAGTTCACGAAGCGGTCGAGGACGGCCTCGACGACGGCAAGCTTCGCGGCGCTTCCACCATCGACGAGCAGCTCGCCAAGAATCTGTTCCTGACCACCCACCGCTCGCTGCTGCGCAAGGGGCTCGAGGTAACCCTGGTGCCGCTCGAAGAGCTGATCCTCCCGAAGCGCCGCATTCTCGAGCTGTACCTGAATGTCGTCGAATGGGGACCCGGCGTCTACGGCGCCGAAGCCGCGGCCCGCTATCACTATGGTGTCCCGGCCTCGCGCATCGGCCGCGATCAAGGGGCCCGCCTGGCCTCGATTCTTCCCTCGCCGAGGCACCGCCTGCCGGCCCGCATGACTCGCTACACCGCCCGCATCCTGACCCGCATGGATCAGATGGGCTGGTGATGCAGTCGGCGGTAAAGCTCCCCCCAACCCACTGTAAATAAACGTAAGGAACGCCGCCGGCGACCCGTGAGGCGTGGTAAAACTAGGGCGTGCGGTTGCTGCTGATCGATGACGACGTGGAGTTGTGCGGGCTGCTCCGCGAGTTCCTCAAGCGCGAAGGCTTCAGCCTTGAAGTAGAGCACGACGGCCGGCGAGGCTTCGACCGCGCCGCCGCCGGTGGCTGGGATCTGGTGATCCTCGACGTGATGCTGCCCGGCATGGATGGTTTCGCGATCCTGCGCGAGCTGCGCAAGAAAGGCCGTACGCCCATCCTGATGCTGACCGCGCGCGGCGAGGATGTGGACCGCATCGTGGGCCTGGAGCTGGGCGCCGACGATTATCTCGCCAAGCCCTTCAACCCGCGCGAGCTGGCGGCGCGCATCCGCGCGATCCTGCGCCGCACCGAGCCGCAGGCCGCTGAACGCGGGCCGGTGGAGGTGAACGGAGTAACGCTTGATCCGGCCTCGCGCGAGGTCAGCGTGGACGGCCAGAAGATCGAGGTGACCACCCTCGAGTTCGACATCCTGGAAATCCTGATGCGCGGCGCCGGCCGCGTGCTCTCCCGCGACAACCTCATGGAAGCCCTCTATAACCGCAAGACGACTCCCTTCGACCGCTCCATCGACATGCACATCAGCCATCTCCGCAAGAAGCTCGAAATCAGCCGGGCCATCATCAAAACCATCCGCGGCGTGGGCTACCAGTTCTGCCGGACGCCGGAGGAAGAGGTCGTCGAGTGAGGTCGCTCTTCGCGAAGTTCCTGATCTGGTTCCTGGCCGCAATGGCGATCACCATGGCCGGGTTCATGATCCTCACCACCCGCAGCTTCACCGCGGCGCGCGGGCGCGGTCACATCTTCGGTCGAATGCTTTCGGTGCAGCTCGAGGAGGCGCGGCACGCCTTCGAGCAGGGAGGCCGGCCGGCGCTCGCGGCATTTCTTCAGCGCTTCGATTCGGAATTCCCGGCGCACGGGATACTGACCGACGCGGCCTACCACGACCTGCTGACCGGCCAGGACCGCCACGAGTTGGTGGAGGACGCGGAGCGCCGCGGCCGCCTCTTCCAGCCGACCGTGATCGCCAGGGCCAGCCGCGACGGAAAATACTGGCTCTTTCTGATCTCGCGGGGCCATCCGGGCTTTACGTTCTTCACCCCGCAGTACCTGTGGATCGTGGCCGCGATGGTGGTGCTCTCCTACCTGCTGGCGCTGCATCTGACGTCGCCGCTACGCAGCCTGCAGAAGGCCGTCGAGCGTTTCGGGAAGGGCGACCTGGCAGCGCGCGTCGGTTCCCGCCGGCATGACGAGGTGGGGCGCCTCGCGCGCACCTTCGACACCATGGCCGACCGCTTGCAGACGCTGCTGACAGCCGAACGCCGCCTGCTGCTCGACATTTCCCACGAGCTGCGTTCGCCCCTGGCGCGGCTGTCGGTAGCCACCGAACTGGCGCGCTCGGGCGAGCCCGAAGCCCGCGAGGCCGCCCTGAATCGCATCGAGAAGGAAGCGGGCCGCCTCAACTCCCTGGTGGGCGAGCTGCTGCAGGTGACGCGGGCCGAGGGCGATCCTTCGTCCCTGCGCAAAGAGCCTGTGCGTGTCGACGAGCTGTTGGCCAACCTGGTGGAGGATTGCTCGGTCGAAGCCGAGGCGCGCGGCTGCCGCCTGGAGATGAAGAAGCCGCCGGCAGTGACAATCCAGGGCGATCCCGAGCTGATGCGAAGGGCGGTCGAGAACGTGGTGCGCAACGCCATACGGCATTCCCCGCAGGGCAGCCCGGTCGAGGTGTGGCTCGAAAACGGCGGACCCGGCGCGAGGATACGAGTCCGCGACTACGGCCCCGGCGTCCCCGAGGAGCATCTCCCGCACATCTTCGACCCTTTCTACCGCGTGGACACGGACCGCAACCGCACCAGCGGCGGAGTCGGCCTCGGCCTGGCCATCGCCCGTCGCGCAGTCGATCTGCATAAGGGCCGCATCGAAGCCCGCAACTCGAACCCCGGCCTGGTAATGGAGATCGACCTTCCCGCCAGCGGTTGACTTTGTGTGGGGCAGCTTGCCAAGCTGCGCGCCGGTTGGCAACCGGCGCCGAATGCGGGCCGTGTAAATTCGCCCCGTCGTCACCGGCATCCTGTTGACCCTACATGGAATGCAGCTTGGCTCGCCGCGTGCTCCGATCGAGGCGGGGGGAAAAGACTATGTTGAGCTGGGCGCTTGCATTCCTGGTGATTGCCATCGTGGCAGCGATCTTCGGTTTCACCGGCATCGCCGTCGCAGCCACCGGCATCGCGAAGTTCCTGTTCTTCGTGTTCCTCGTCATCTTCCTGGTGACGCTGTTCATGGGCTATTCGCGAAGGGCCCCTTAAAATCTCACGTGACGGAACGCCTCCGCACGCGTACTTGAAGTAACGCGTTTTTCTGCATCCACCGTCTGGTGACTCTCGTATCCATAGGAGAGGGCTGGATGCGATCGACCGGAGGCGAGCGTGAAAACTCTTTGGCGTGACTTCCGTTTCGGTTTTCGACTGCTGGGAAAGAACAGGGGCCTGACGGCCGTGGCCATACTGGCGCTGGCTCTGGGAATTGGCCCCAATACGGCCATCTTTAGCGTCCTCTACGCCACTCTGCTGGCGCCATTGCCATACCCCAATCCCGACCAGTTGGTCGTCGTCTGGTCGAAGATTCAGGGTTTCCGCAACGGCGTCTCGGCTGGGGATTTCGAGGACTGGCGCCATCAGTCCAAGGCGTTTCAGGAGCTGGCAGCCTGGACCGACATCACCGCCAATCTCGCCGGCCCCGACGGGCCCGAGCAGGTTCCCGGCACCACGGCCAGCATCAACATGCTGCACCTGATCGGCGTCAAACCTCTGCTCGGCCGCGATTTCCTGCCTGGAGAGGACGAGCCCGGCAAGAACCACGTCGTCATCCTGATGAACCGGCTCTGGCAGCACCACTTTGGAGGCCGCAAGGACATCCTCGGCCACCAGATCCGAATCAATAGCGAGCTCTACACGGTGGTGGGCGTGATGGCCCCGGGCCAGCAGGATCGCATGCCCAATCAGTTGTGGATGCCGCTAACCTTCAAGCCCGAGCAGATCAACCACGACTTCCACTGGGTCCTGGTCATGGGCCGCATGAAGCCCGGAGTGTCGCTGCAGCAGGCCCAGGCCGATATGGACACGGTCACGCGCCACATCGGCGAAGCGTATCCCAAATCCAATAAGGGTTGGGGCGCCCGCGTCGACCCGCTCAAGAACGACTTCCTCCAGCCCGAGGTGAAAACCAGCCTGTGGCTGCTGATGGGCGGTGTCGGCTTCGTTCTGTTGATCGCCTGCGCCAATGTCGCCAACCTGCTTCTGGCGCAGGGCACGGCGCGGCAGCGCGAGGTCGCGGTCCGTGCCTCTCTCGGCGCTTCGCGCTGGCAGTTGTTCCGCCAACTGATCACCGAGAGCGTGGCTCTGTCCGTGATTGGCGGCGTGGCCGGCATCGGCCTCGGTTGGGCCACCGTGAAGGCGCTCATGGCCTACATGCCCGACAACACGCTGCCCTCGGAGGCCAACGTCGGTCTGAACCTGCCGGTGCTGCTGTTCGCCCTGGCGGCCACCATGGCGGCCGGCGTACTGGCCGGCTGCGCTCCCGCCTGGCAAGCGTCCCGGCTCGACCTGAACGAGACCCTCAAGCAATCCTCGCGCTCGCTCAGTTCCGGTCGCCACTGGCTTCGCCGCGTCCTGGTAACCGGCGAATTCGCCCTGGCCCTGGTCTGCCTGGCCGGCGCCGGCCTCGCCATTCACAGCTTCTGGAACCTGAACGAGGTGGATTTCGGTATCCGAACCGACCATCTCCTCACCTTCAGCCTGCCGGTGCCGGCGGAGCGCTTTTCCGGCGCCGAGCAGGTCACCGGTTTCTACCACCAGCTTCTCGAACGGCTGAACGCTCTCCCCGGCGTGACCCAGGCCACCGTGACCACCGGCATGCCCCTTGAAGGGACCTTCTTCGGGATGCCCTTCAATCTCGCCAGCCAGCCGGCCGCCGATCCCTCCTCGCGCTCCGGAGCCGGTTTTCAGCAGGTGACCCCGGGATACTTCGAGACGTTCGGCGTGCGGCTGAAGCAGGGCCGCTTCTTCACCGAGCAGGACACGGCTTCGAGCGTCCGCGTCGCCATGGTCAACGAGAACTTCGTCCACCGCTACTTGAAGGGCATGGATCCGCTCAGCCAGCGCCTGGTCATCGAGCAGCTCATACCGGGCGTCACAAAGCTCGGCCCGGCCGTGGAGTGGCAGATCGTGGGAGTATTCCACAATGTCGCCTATGGCGACCGGCCGGGCGGCTTCCCGGTGATCTATGTGCCCTTCTGGCAGAGTTCCTGGCCAGGGGCGCAGGTTGCGGTCCGCACCAGCGGCGATCCGGCTGCCATCACCAAGAGCGTTGCCGCGGCCGTGCATTCGGTGGACCCCGACCTGCCCCTGGCAGACGTAAAAACCATGGAGACGGTGGTCGATGTGGCCCGCTCCAGTGACCGCTTCGCAACCGTGCTGTTCGGCAGCTTCGCCGCGGTGGCGTTGCTTCTGGCGGCACTGGGCATCTACGGTGTCATGGCGTTCGTGGTGGAGCAGCGGACTCACGAGATCGGTCTGCGCATGGCCCTCGGCGCCGGCCGGGGTAACGTGGTGGGCCTGGTTCTGCGGGAGGGAATGATGCTGGCGGCGTCTGGCCTGTTGATTGGACTGTGCGGCGCCTGGCTCGTGGGTCGGGCCATGCAGAGCCTGCTCTACGGCATCGCGGCCCTCGACGTGAGGGCTTTCGGCGCCGTCGCAGCGGTCCTGATGGCCTCCGCCCTCGCCGCCTGCTATCTGCCAGCCCTAAGGGCAACCTCGGTCGACCCCATCGCCGCCCTCCGCGTCGAGTAACCAACAGCACCGAGCCGCGACCTACCGAGCCGCGACCGCCAGGGAGCGGTCCGCCCCCTTTTTCGCCCGCCTTTCCGCAACTTCTCCGCACCCCAACCCACCCCGCACTCGTCCAACAAGGGTGAGCGGAAGTTCGGTGTTATTCTGAAAGAGAAGGCTGGGAGTTGGTGTATTTCCTTGCGAGGTTTCTGCCCCATGAACCGTAAATTGAAGATTATGCTCGTTCTTTCCGGACTGGCGTGTCTCCTGCCCTGGAGCGCCCTGGCCCAGAACGAGGACCCCTCGGCCAAGGCTTCCGACAAGCGCGCCGCGGCCTACTACAACTTCTCCATGGGGCATATGTTCGCGGACCTCGCCTCCAACTACGGCTACCGCAGCGACTATGTGGACAAAGCCATCAAGCACTACCGTGCCGCCCTCGAAGCCGACCCCGGCGCCGCCTATGTCAACGAAGAGTTGACCGACCTCTACATGCAGTCGGGCCGGCTCCGCGACGCTGTCACCACCGCCGAGGAGATGCTCCAGCAGGATCCCGACAACCTTGACGCCCGCCGCATGCTGGGCCGCATCTATACCCGCCTGATCGGCGATCAGCAGCAGAACCGCGTCAACGACGAGATGCTGAAGAAGGCCATCGACCAGTATCAGAAGGTGGTGGCCAAGGACGCTGGCGATACCGATTCCTGGCTGATGCTCGGCAAGCTGTACAAGGTGGCGCAGGATACCATCAATTCCGAGAAGGCCTACAAGAAGGCGCTGGAACTGGATGCCGACAACGAATTCGCGCTCTCCGGCCTGGCGCAATTGTACTCGGACCTGGGAGATTCCAAGGCCAGCGTCGAGATGTGGCGCAAGCTGAGGGACAAGGACCCGCGCCCGCCCGTCCTGCGCGAACTGGCTCGCGCTTACGAGAGCGCCCACGATTACAAGGCCGCCTCCGAGACCCTTCAGCAGGCCCTCGCCATGGTGCCGCGGGACCCCGAGATGAAGACCGCCCTGGCGGAAGACCTCCTGATGTCGGACCAGGCGGATGAAGCGCTGAAGCTTTACACCCAGCTCGCCGAGGCCCAGCCGGGCGATGCCAGCCTGCAGCTCCGGCTGTCGCAGATTTACCGCCAGAAGCACGACCTCGCCAAAGCGCGCGGCGCCGGTGAACGCGCCCGGCAACTCGATGCCGACAACCTCGAGATCCGCTACAACGAAGTCAAGCTGCTCGAGGCCGAAGGCAAAAGTCCTGAGGCGATCACGCAACTGAAAGGCATCCTGGATACCACCGCCAAGAAGAGTTACAGCGAGCGGGAACAGGGCAGCCGGGTTGCGCTGCTTTTGGAACTTGGCGAGATCTATCGCTCTAACGAACAGTACCCGGAATCTCTCGACGCCTTCCACAAGGCCGCCCAGGTGAATCCGGACATGGCCTCGCGTGTCAGCACGCAGGTCATCGAGACTTACCGCCTGGAGAAGGATTTCAAGAGCGCCCTTGCCGAGTCCGACGCTGCCGCCCAGAAGTATCCCGACGACGGGGACGTGAAGATGGTCCGCGCGTCTCTGCTGGCCGACATGGGAAGAACGGATGACGCGGCCGCCATCCTCAAGGGGCTGCTCGACGGCAAGAACGACCGCGCGACGTATCTCGCCCTGGCGCAGATCTACGACAAGGGCCGGCGGTTCGACGACGAGGCAGCGGCGATCAACTCCGCCGAGAAGCTCAGCGACGGTGACGACGACAAGCGCACCGTCTACTTCCTGCGCGGTGCGATGTACGAGAAGATGCAGAAGCTCCCCGAGTCAGAGGCGCAGTTCCGCAAGGTTCTGGAGATCGCCCCCGACGACGCCGGGGCGCTCAACTACCTGGGCTACATGCTGGCGGACCGCAACATGCGGCTAGAGGAAGCGGAGAAGATGATTGCCAAGGCGCTCCAGCTCGAACCGAACAACGGCGCGTATCTGGACAGCCTGGGCTGGGTCAGTTTCAAGATGGGCAAGCTGGACGAGGCGGAGACCCTGCTGCGCCAGGCCTTGAGCCGCATCTCCACGGACCCGACCGTGCACGAGCACCTGGGCGACGTGTGCTTCCAGAAGGGCCGCCTCAAAGACGCCATCGCGCAGTGGGAGGCTTCGCTCCGGGAGTTTGGCACGGGCGCCAAGGCGGAAATGGACCCGGTCGAGATCGCCAGAATCCAAAAGAAGCTCGACCGCGCCAAGATCCGCCTGGCCAAGGAAAGCGCCGGGCCGAAGGCCGGCCAGTAGGACAAGGCTTGTGGGGCAGGTTGTCAACCTGCGGCGGGTTGACAACCCGCCTGCCGGCGCGCAGGATGCCATCCTGCCCCCCAATGCTTGCGGCTACTTTACATTCCCGCCGAACTGGAACGCCGGACCAATCGAGAGGCGAACCGTGTTGCGAGAATCCTTCAAGGTGTCCTTGAAGAGATGGTCGTGAACGAAGTCCCCTTGCGCCCGGATGGCGAAGTTCTTGGTAATGTTCAGGTCCACCCCGCCTCCGACGCCGTAGAAGACCACCGTGTCGATCTTCTGGCCTGAAGGCGCCAGATTTGCCACGACTTGCGTGGCGAACGGGTCTCCAGGGCGCGGCACTGCTACTTCGTGGATGAAGCCCACGGAAGGCCGGACGAATATCGTCACCGCCTTGAAGTGGTGGAACGACACCTGCGGGCCGCCGGCGAATGTCTGCGTCGTCGAGCCGGAAGGTACGACCAGCGCGTACGAGGCGGGCAGTTGCTGCGCGGCCTTCAGCGCTGCTATCGTGCCGTTGATTTGCGCCGCGAGCGAGTCAACCAGAAGGTCCGGCGTCAGCGTCAGGTCCCCAGTCGACCGGCTGTAGTCGAACCCAAGCGATAGCCAACGGATAGGCCTCACGCCCGCTTGCAGGTGGAAGCCCTTCTCGGCCAGGCTCACGTGCGGGCTGTTCAGGTAGGTGAATCCCGCGAACGCGTCGAAGCGGCCGACGTAATCCTGCTGTCCAAAAGCGGGTGACGCCAGGATGAGCGCCACCAGGAAGCCCCCGGCAATCTGAGTGATACGACGTCCGTCTAACATAAGCATTCCCCCTTTTCTAACAACTGCAGTCAGCTCTCACAGAATAATGTACAGTCCTACCGTATAGCAACGAAAAAAGTGAAACAGTACTGAAACGCGGCCAAAAAGGCCCCTGAGCCCGCACTAGCCACGTCTTTTTCCGGGCCGCAGAATGGCCCGCGCCGGAGCCCCGTCCGCCCCGGGCACCTTCAGGGGCAGGCAGATCAGCTCGTAGCGCCCGGGGGATGCCGCGGAAAGGTCTAGTCCCTCGACGATCCAGACCCCGGCCCGTAGCAAGGTCCGATGAACCTCGTACCCCTCCTCGCTGGGAGCCCCGATCGACAGATAGTCGATCCCGACGGCCCGCACCCCGCGCTTTACCAGGAGGGCCGCGGCGTCCGGCGCTACGTACACGTAGTCCGGGCAGAACTCCGCCGCTTGCCACCGCCGGGCCGAGCCGCGGGTCTTGAACAGGACCCGCTCCCCACGGCGCAGCCGGAAGGGTTCGAGCTCGCGCGCCCGTATGGCCTTCGGATCGCGAATGCCGATCACCCGTGCAGGCCCCACCAGCGCGCCCGGCGGCATTTCCGCCACGCTCGGCCCGCCCTCCAGGAAGTGCAGCGGGGCGTCCACGTGCGTGCCGGTGTGCAGGCACATCGAGACAGCCGACAGGTTAAACGGCCCTCCGCCCGCGATGGCCGAAATGCGCTCCACTCGCACCACAGGGTCTCCCGGCCACACCGCCATCCCGCTGACCAGCGGTCGGGAGATGTCGATCCAGGCGCGCGTCACTTCGGCTCGCTGACGTCATAGGCCAGCCGCCCCAGGGAGAGCCAGACGGGGGCCGTGTCCGGGGCTTTACCGAACATGGCCGCCGGCAGGTCGATCTCGAACCCGCTCGCGCCGGTGCCGGCCAGTTTGTTCACCAGGCGGGTCAACTCGGGCTCGCCGCCGGCCGGCGGCGCGCCGAGTTCCCAGAAGAACTGCGATCCCTTGGCGGGCCGCGAAGCGCCGGGATACGGGGCGGAGAAGCGCACCGGGAGTCCGGCGGCCGCCGCGAGGCCGGCAGTGGCTGAGGCATCCTCCGGCAGTTCGATGGTTACCCGCCGCCCGGTCTCCTGTATGGCGCGGATGGCGTCCTTGGCCAGCTCCGCATCCATCCGCAGCCTCACCCCGCGGATGGCGGGGCAGGCCGCCAGCACCTTGACCAGGGCGGCATAGAGATCGGGACCTTCGAGGGCCTGCCGTACGCCCACTCCCAGCGTGAAGTCGATTCCGTACTCGGCCGCGGTGTCCGAGATGAAGCGCAGCGGGCCGAGGTTCTGCTCCATGGCGGCTCCGGCCAGGTCCGGCACCGCGATCTGAAACCGGTTGAACCGATCGATCGCCAGGGTGCGGAACAGTGCCGGCCACTGCTCGCGGCCATGGAACCACTCGAGGTCGCCTGCGAAGTCTTCGATCGTCACCCGGGCGCCGCGTACGGCCATTCCCGGCGTGGCTTCCACCTTCTGCAGCTTGCCGGACTTGCGGACCTGGTCCGCCGCCTCGAGCAGGCCATACATCAGCCCGCGCAGGTCGCCGCCGGTGATCAGGCCCGGAACGATACGGTACGATTCGGCCGGATCGACGGCCACCTGGGTCTTGATCGAGAACTTACCCGGACTGAGGCGGCGTTCGGCTATGGCGTGGTCCAGCTCGCTACGCCCGAATTCCACCGGGCCCGACAGAGTTGGCCCTTCCACGGCCGACCGGGCTGCGCCGCCATCAGCCAAGGGCGCACTGGCCTTCGCCCGAGCCTTGCGGCCGGCAGCAGCAGGGGTACCCGCCCCGGCCACGCCAGTGACGGCGGCACCCGCCAGGAGAATTGCCAGCAATCTATTCCGCAACGGAACTCCATCCACGGTGAGAGAGATCCCAGTATATGACGGCGCCAGCGGCCATCCCGGTCCCGATCATGAGCAGTCCCAGGCCCAGTTCGCCCAGAATCACCTTGCCGATGCCGAACAACCATCCATAGACCAGCACGACGCCGCAGACCCAATCCAGCAAGTTGCGCCAGCCGTCGCGCGACGGCTTCACGTCGGGCGCCGCGGCCGCCACCGGCCTCCAGCCGGACAGCGACGGGCGTGTGCGCCGGTAGAAGGCCACCAGCGTGTCCATGCGCTCTGGCCGCGTCAGGAAGGTCACCGCCAGCCATACCACCGTGGTGATCGACACGGTGATGATCATGATCCACGCGAAGTCCCGAGGATTGTCGCTGTCGTAGCCGCGCAGGTGCAGAGCCGTCGAGACGACCAAGGCGCAGATCATGGCCGACACCTCGCTCCAGGCATTGATCCGCCACCAGAACCAGCGCAGCAGCAGAACCAGCCCCGTTCCGGCTCCGATGCCGAGCAGCAGCTTCCACGCGCTGCCGATCGATTCCAGGTAGAAGGTCACCACCGCGGAGACGATGGTCAGCAGCACCGTGGCCCACTTCGATGCCGTCACATAGTGCCGCTCGTCTTCGCTCTTGCGCAGGAAGCGGCGATAGAAGTCGTTCACCAGGTAGCTCGCGCCCCAGTTGAGCTGTGTGGCGATGGTGGACATGTAGGCCGCCGCGAACGCCGCCACCATCAGCCCTCGCAACGAGGGCGGAAGCTCGCTGATCATCACCCGTATGTAGCCGGTCTCGGGGTCCTTCAGGCCGGGATAGAGAATGAGCGAGACCAGCGCCACCAGGATCCATGGCCACGGCCTCAGCGCGTAGTGCGCGATGCCGAACCACAGAGTGGCCAGCAGCGAGTGGCGCTCGTCCTTTGCGCAGAACATTCGCTGCGCGACGTAGCCGCCGCCGCCCGGCTCGGCGCCCGGATACCAGGTGGCCCACCACGTCATGCCTATATAGACGAAGAAGGTGATCAAAGGCATCCACGCGGAGTTGAGATCGGGGACGAAACTCAGCAGGGATCCGTGGCCCGGCTGGCT